>LJUQ01000024.1 GCA_001304505.1 Bacteroides sp. SM23_62_1 | reverse complement strand
CAATATAGAGGAGATATTCATCTTTTTTTACAGGATCACTTCCTTCTATGATTCCAAATACGTTGGGAACTGTTAGTTCAGAAGAATTAATTTTAAGCTGGATATTCAGTGTTTTTCCACTGATAGGAAAGGAATGAGGTTTTAGTGAATCATCAATCTTTTTCTGTAATGTTTCCAGGTTCATCCCAGTGTCTTCAAGAAGCTTATCCGCAACATTACGGTGAATTAGAAAAAGCCTTGTTGCATCCTGAAAAAAGCCTGTTAAATTATTTTCTGAATCCTTCAGTTTTTTTGAGGAAGAAAGATATTTTGGCAGAGCAGGATTGATATCTTCCAGACTTTTGAATCCTGACTTTGGATCAAGGACCATCAGTATTGCCTTAGGGTGAAGTGAATGGATATAAAAGAATTTATTATTAAAGTTTTGCATGTCATTCCAGTTATAGTCATCAAATTTGGGAGTAATGCCATCATCGTCCATGGGGCCACGATTCATGATAAGAATAATCTTATCCTGGACATCCACTTCACTGAAATCATTATAGTTGAATTTTTCCGAATTAATTCCATAGCCACAGAATACAATATCGCCTGAAATATTCAGATCTTCAGAAGCTTCGGGGATGATCAGATAAAAATCATCATCCATGACAACAGGCTCTGCTCCGGGTGATTCAATTGTTATCTTACTGTTTTCCAGATCATATGAATTCTCTTCAATGATATATGTCTGGAAGAAATCATTGTAATTATCGGCAGCTTTCAATCCGATTTTTTGTGCCTGTGAGGCAAGGTATCTGGCTGCAATCTCATGGCCAATCTCACCGGTTGCTCTTCCCTGTAACTCATCTGAAGCAAGGAACCAGAGATGTGATTCAAGGTCTGAAATCGTAATGGATTGTATTCCGATCTTCTGAGCAGTCAAACTTTGACTTCCTGCAATGAAGAAATAAATAAACATTAAAATGTGCGGTAATGATCTTCCGGATTTCATTTAAAATAATTTAAGCTGTTGGCAACAGGAAAATTATTTTTAAATGTAATAAATAATCATCATGTGTGGAACATCAAATTTAGGAGTATAAAGAAGATTTAGAAAAAACAGATAATTATCATTCAATATTTAATGATTTTCATTAAGAGAAAATAATTCAAGCCTTATATAATTATATAAAGTGATTTATTCAAATATTCAGAGAGGCATACTTTGCAGATGATTATTTCACGACTAAAAAAGTGATTAAAAACATTACAACTGCAATACCTGCTGCAGCAAAAAAAGTTGCATCTGTTCCGGCAAGACTGTACCAGAATCCCATGAAGAGTGGGCCGAATGTCTGACCGGTTCTGAGTATCATACTATTTAGCGACATAAAAGCTGCACGTTCGGTAAGCGGGGCCATGCCCACCAGAAGAGTCTGGACATTCGGCATGCTGATACCATGTGAAAAACCTGCCAGTAATGATGCAAGGATAAAGAACACAATATGATTGGCGAAAGGTATCATCGACATGGATATGACATAAATACTATAACTGACAAGCAGAAGGTTACGCGGAGAAAAACGTCGGGTAAGGTATCCGGTAAGGGAGGATGCGATAGCAGTTGTCACGGACATGGATGAAATCACGAGACCAATAAACAGGGATGTTAGATTAAATTCATTTTCAAGATGAATAGGGAAATAAGTCAGGATTGTTCCATAAATGACAAAGAATATCAGGACGTTAATTACAAAAAGGCCCCACACTTTTGGTTTATTAATGGTTTTCCATGTGTTCAGAAGATATTGTTTCATTGACGCCGGAGCTTCAGGCTCCGGATTTTTCAGCCGGAACAGCACCAGCAATCCGACTGGTATAGCCAGTACAGGTAATAGGAATGGATAGTACCACCCTGCCATAGCCAAAGCACCGCCAATAGCCGGATATGAAGCTGTTCCAACACTGAGGACGCTGGAGTTATAACCCATCGCAGCTGCACGCCGGTTCCCTGAAAAAATATCACCGATCAGTGTTATGTTCATTGATCCAAGTGAAGCAGCTCCCAGGCCCTGAAAAAAACGGAGCACAAGCAACAACTCAAAACTTCTGGTGAAGGTACATAGAAAGCCTGCTAACCCGAATAAGACAAGAGATGGTGCAAGGATGGTTTTTCTTCCATACCGGTCAGCCAGGATACCTGTAATGGGAGTTAGAATCATCCCGGGCAAAGTAAAAACTGTTATCAGAAGGCCTATCTGCCCCGGGGTAGTATTCAGCTCTCTGACCATTAAGGGGAGTGCCGGGGCAATACTGGATACTCCCATTACAGCAAGCAGGGTAACAAGAAAAATAATGTGAAGATTAGGATTTTTAAGAACACTGCGGGTCTGTTCTTCCATGTGCAATATCTATAATATAATACTGAAATACAAGATGCTGTATTTGGATCAATGTCTACAACACTGATAATGAAAGTCCCTGATTAATCTCAAACTCTGTTTAGAAGAAGTATCTCATTCCTATTGCAGCATTCAGATCAAATGCAGTGGTTGGGACAAAATTCAGTATCGGAACAACCTCGAAAAAGATATCCAGAGGTGCACCTTCAAAATGGTAATCAATACCCACCGGGATGCGTGCTCCGAAATTTGTCTCATCTGCCAGCCTGATCCTCGCACCTAATCCGAAATAAACAGGTAACTGACCTTTACTAACACTGATCAGATTAAAATTATGTAAAAGAAAGTCGGCATGAATATGAAGAGAGGGATCATATAATGACCATGCAACAGCTGCATCCACAGCAGTCTTACTGGATATCCAGTTTTTAGCACTGATTCCGGTCGGTTCACCGAGGATTATTCCAATTCCAAAACCATGATCCTGGGCAAGTACATTCAGAGCAAACAAACCGGAAATGAATAAAATAATCAGCTTTTTCATTTTAATACTTTTTATAGTGGATAATAATTTCAAATATTTATAAAGATAAAAAACACGACAAATATAATGTGAAATCTATTTTGAAAGGAGGGGAAAACATGTATTTATTGAAATAAATTGAGAAATTTTTTTTCCCCCCTATCTACTGAATCTTCTTGGATTTTAATTACTGTTTAACGTGTTTTGCTATTAAGACGATAATATTGATAATCAGATTTATAACAGGCCGCACCATCGGCGCGGCCTGTTATAAAAAGGTAACATTCAATAACATGCATTATTTAATAGCACAATGCGTTACTATTTAATATGGTATTGCACCGATTTATTTTAAGCTTTGCAGATATTGCATCAATTGACGGTAATCCTGGTCCTGGGGATAATATTCAACTAATTTACCCGCGTACTCTCTTGCCATCTTTATATTCCCCTGTTCCTGGTTAAAAGAGGCAAGTGAATAAAGGATATCCCGGTCGTATGAATTTTTTTTCAGGGCTGATTCGAGATAATTTATAGCTTCTTCATGTTTTCCATCCGAATATAATCCCACTCCGTAAACATATGCAAACCGGGCATTGTCGGGTTCCAGTTCGGCAGCAACCTGAAGATGTTCCATAGCCTCTACAGTATTACCCTTTCTTACAAAAAGTAATCCGAGTGCATAATGCACAGCGGCCATTCCGGGATCTCTTTCAAGGGCGCTGCGAAGTACCTGTTCACCTTCATGATCCCTGTTCAGCATCCGGTATAAATCGGCAAGGTTAATATAAGCGGTCGTCATCGCCGGCTCAATTTCAATGGCTTTTTTATAGGATGCTTCAGCCTTTGCATAATTTCCCAGGTTTAAATACATTATTCCCAGATTCATATGTGCTGAAGGATGATCAGCATTGATCATCTGTGTGTTGATATATTCATCCAGTGCTTTTTCCTGGAGACGTTGTGTTGTTCTGGTGAAGTACTGGGAAGGCAGACTGGTAAGCAGCCTTGCCGACAGGGCACGAATCAGCATAATAGAATCGTTCAGCCGGGGTATTACAAATTCTGCCAGGATATTCTCATCCGGAATAATGAAAGTATTCAGGGATGCAAACCGTATAAGGGGTTCCGGGTCACTGATGGTTCGATGAAGGGTTCTTAAAACAGATGGATCATTATAATTCTGAAAAAGAGAAACCGCAGTAGCACGGATCATGGGGGCGAGTGTACTGTCTAAAGAGAGATTAATCAATTCCGGGAGAGCTTCAGGGTATCCAAGCCGTCCGGCCCAGAATACTTCGCCATAATGTTTTTTTCCTTTTTCAACTGTGCCATACCACTGTCTTAGGTATGCGGATGCCCATTGGTTGCTTTTGTCATTATGGCATTTTGTGCATGAATTGGGTGTTTTAAGTTTATCAGAAAGATCAGGCCTGGGGATACGTATGCTATGATCCCGTCTGGGGTCGATTACCATATAGTTTCGCTCCGGCATGTGGCATTCGAAACAACTTGAACCGTTTTGATCCGGGTCATGAAAATGATGAGACCGGTTACCATATTTTTCGGCCAGATGGCAACGGTAACAAAGCGCATTCCCATGAACAAAAACTTTCCCGCTGTGAGGTTCATGACAATCTTTGCAGGTTACACCTGCATGGTACATCTTGCTTTGCAGAAAAGAAGCATACACATAAACCTCCTCTAAAATCTGCCCGTCAGGAAAATACAGACCTTCTTCGAGCAGGGAAGGCCAGTGGGTTTCCAGAAGGTGATTTCCCCAGGTATAGTTTTCTGTTGCCACTGAGCGCCGGGAGTGACAACGTGCACACATTTGAACCAGGATATCTGAGGTCTTTGGTACAGAACGTGTTGCAGTACCGGTTTCCATATCAAATACCCAGGTTGCATTGTCCGTATCTTTTAACCTGATAACCAGCCCCATGTTTGGAAGAGCATCGGGTGTGCCACCTTCTTCAATATTTCGTGCCCATTCAATGTGGATTAAGCCAGGACCATGACAGGCTTCACAGGAAACATCCATTTCATTCCAGGTGGTGTTGTAGGTGTTTGAATAGTAGTCAAATTGTTTTTTGATGTTTGTTGAATGGCATTCAGAACACATATAATTCCAGTTCTGAGTGACTCTGGTCCAGAAAAGTATATCATCAGGAGGAATACGTTCCTGGTTATAAATATGAAACCATTTCTGTCCACCCCTATCCTCAGGACGTGTATCCCAGCAAAACGGAAGCATCTGGTAACAGCCTCCGGGGAATTCAACAAGATATTGTTGGAGTGGCCGGATGCCAAAAACATATTTGACCACATAATCATGCAGCTTGCCATCAGGGCCTTCAGTGTTAACCATGAATTTATCTTCTTTCCTGAAAAACCTTGAAGTTATCCCTCCCTGATTAAAAATCACATTGTTAAAACTGCCCAGCACAGTTGAATCTGTCGCAACATCCATCGCCATATCATGATCCGATCCAAGGAAAAGCTCATATTGCTTCTGGTGGCATTCTCTGCAGCTTCCTCTTCCAGTATACTGAGAGGATAATCCGCCATTGTTTTCTTTAATATCCTTTCCTGAGGGCATTCTCCTGCTCCCCGATTGACTGCAGGTGATAATAAGGGATACCATTAAAAGCATTAATGATCCCATTATGATTATACGGTATCTGTCAGGCATTTCCATTAAGATCTATTCTCAGTGAAGTATTAAATGTATAAAAATAAGCAGGAAAAAGGATAATGATCTTCAAATTTATGAGGGAACTTTATAAATTTAATCCCATAATAAATGATATTTGCCCATGGTAAACAGGAGAAGAACATTCCTCAGGCATTTATCCCTTATACTTGCATCTGTTGCAGGATTCCTGGCATTCATCAGTTTATTCAGGCAGGTTCTCCCGGCTGGTTATCGTAAAGATAAAAGAATTAAGATTGGCAGACCAACATCGTTCCCATTGAATGATTTTACATATGTGTCTGAACATAAATTATTTGTATACCGGGATCATGGGGGTCTAAGAGTTGTATCTGCAATTTGTACACATCTTGGATGCGTGATCGAAAAATCTGACAATGGATTTCAATGTCCATGCCATGGATCCTGTTTCAATGAGAAAGGGGAAGTAATCTCAGGTGCAGCCTTCAAGGATCTTACATGGTATCGTTTATATAAAGATTATGATGGGCAGCTTGTCGTGGATCTTGATGAAGCAGTTGATTCAGATTATATTCTGGCGACAAATTAAATTAAGGGGTCAAGGGTTAGAGGACTCAAGGATTCAGGTGGAAAGGGAAACATAAAGTTTTTCAAAATATTATTTATCATTTCAATAAAGATTGATTAAAAATCAAATCATCATGCTCAAAACTTTTGATGATTTAATCATCTGGCAAAAGAGTTACCAGCTATGTCTTGATATTTACAGGAGTACCCGAAATTTTCTGGCTGAAGACAAATTTGAATTAGTTGCGCAAATGAGAAGCTCAGCAGTTTCAATGCCTACGAAAATTGCGGAAGGATATGGCAGAAAAACAACACCAGAATTTATCTATTTGTATCACGTTACTTATGGATCATTATCCGAACCGGAAACACAGTAATTACTATCAACTGATCTTGACTATCATGATAAAAAAGTGTTGGGTGATATCGATGAAGATCTCAGAGAAGTTGAAAGAATTTTAAAAGCCTTAATTAATTAGTGGAAAAAAAGAAATCCTTTTACCCCTTGAATCCTTGACCTCTTTTAAATTATGAAAACGAACTCTCAAAATATAAACATAAAGAGAATACAACGTATATCACGGAACTTCTTCCTTCATATCCATTCACCAAAAATTCACCCACATGCATTGAGGCCTACCTACACTTTTGGGCTCGGAGTGATCCTGGCTTTTCTTTTCTTGATCATGATCATCACTGGATTTATATTGATGATGAACTATACTCCATCGGTTGAACAGGCATACAATTCTGTGAAAGATATAGTTTTTGTTGTACCAGGGGGGAAATATATTCGCAATATCCACCGATGGGCTGCTCATGGTATGGTGCTGGTAACATTCCTGCATTTAACCAGGACGTTCCTTACAGGTTCCTATTTTGGTAAAAGAAAATGGAACTGGATTATTGGAATTTGCATGCTTCTGGTGGTAATGTTTATGAGTTTTAGCGGGTATCTTCTTCCCTGGGATCAGCTGGCCTACTGGGCTGTTACCATCGGGTCAAACATTGCGGCCTCGGCCAGGGAACTGACAGATATACTTGGAATTACAAATGTCCTCGATATTGGTGGCTTCTTCAAGAAATTATTAATCGGAGATGAAACAGTCGGACAGACTGCTCTTACACGATTTTTTATGCTTCATGTGGTATTCCTTCCCATAACATTGATGGTATTAACAGGCTGGCATTTCTGGAGAATCCGCAAAGATGGAGGATTAAGCAGGCCCTTAAGAGAAGAGTCTGCAAGTCCTCAAGTCCTCAAGCCCTCGAGTCTGCAGTACAGCAAGGCCGGAAATTTGATGTCTGATGATGTAAAATTCCAGGATAGATCTGATCCGGACAGGGAGAGGCCCCCGGTGGTTCAGGCCCACGGATCTATAAGTTCAAAGAATCAGGATACATTGCGTGCTGATAAGCGAATTTATACCTGGCCGGTACTGATGTGGATAGAATTATCATTACTACTTTTTACGACAACCATCATCCTGATCATGGCATTTGTATTTGATGCTCCGCTTCGGGAACAGGCAAATATTTCCTTTCCTGAGAATCCAGCAAAATCATCATGGTATTTCCTTGGGATCCAGGAGCTGGTTTCCTATTCTGCCTTTACCGGTGGACTATTGATACCACTTCTTTTTATAGCTTTTCTGATCTCCATACCTTTTATTGATAAAGAAGACAGGTTTTCGGGAATATGGTTTTCCGGCAAACAGGGATTAAAGATTGGGGCAGTCACTATTTTGTATTCTCTTTTAATAACTGTAATACTGGTATTTATCGCAGTTAAATTTGGCTGGTTCAGGGAATGGTTTGGTGATATTCCCGGATTTATCATTATGATAATCAATCCGGGCACACTATCCGCCTTGTTTTATATTTTATGGTCTATCCTCATAAAAACTAGGACGGGATCAACCAGGATGGCAGCCATTGCGCTTTTTCTATGTGCCATGACCGGATTAATAATATATACGTCAATAGGGATATGGTTCAGGGGACCAAACTGGGATTTTTACTGGTCTCAGTCACAATGGCCTATGATTTAAGACAAATGATAACCGAAAAGAAATATATCAGGACATACAGGATCTTAACAGTAATTCTTAGTTCACTGTTGATTATCCTTATTTTATCAGCATGGATAAGGGAAAGTTTATTCAGTGAATGGAAGAGATACCAGCATGAATTTATCGATATTATTGAAAAAATGGCTGAAAGCATTGGTGCAGACCGGGATTTTGTCGGTGTAGAAGTTGGAATCAGGGAATACGATCTTCAGGATTTAATCAGAATAGACAGGTGTATCACCTGTCATCTGGGTATTGATGATCCGGGGATGGTAAATGTTATGCAACCTCACAGCGCACATACAGGGGAATATCTGAATGACCATCAGCCACAAAGATTTGGATGCACGATTTGTCACGGAGGACAGGGAAGAGCACTGGACAAAGAAACAGCTTTTGGTAGAAATGCGGACGCCTACTGGTCGTCCCCTTTACTTGATCAACCTTATATCCAATCATCTTGCGGGAAGTGTCATCTGGCACTTTTTACTGAAGGGAATGAGTTGGCTGGTACAGAAATTTTCAGGATAGGCCAGCAAGTATTTAACCGGGAAGGGTGTCTGGGTTGTCACCGTGCCAGAGGTGTTGGAGTAACAGTTGGCCCGGATCTGACCGAGCAGGGAGAAAAGACAAAACATGAATATAATTTCCAGAATGTCAAAGGTGAGCAAACAGTATCTAACTGGCTGAAGGAGCATTTTCGGGATCCGGAAATGGTGTCTCCCGGATCACAGATGCTGAAGATTAGCTTGCAGGAAGAAGAGTTGGAGGCATTGGTCACATTTGTTATGGGACTTGCAAGGCCGGAAATTCCATATACATATTATTCGGTAGAAACCCTGAATGAACTGAAGGGTGCAAGGAATTTACTCAATGGAATTCAAATTTTTCAATATTGCTGTTCAGCCTGCCACGGGAAAGAACGAGAAGGGAAAAATTATAATGAATATAAAACCGGGGTACCTGCATTAAGCAACAGGGATTTTCTCAGTATGGCTTCATCTGAACTAATCCGGTTTACAGTGTTGAATGGCAGAGGAACACGTCCAATGGCATCATGGTTTCCTGAATTCTCCGGACTGTTTGTTCAGGAAGTGGATTCATTAATCCAATTAATAAGGAATGGAAGACTATTCCAATCATCTTTCGATGGAATGAAAAATAGACATGGCAACCATGGCAGGGGACAAATTATCTATCATTCTCATTGCCGTATGTGTCATGGTGAAAATGGGGAGGGACAGGTAGGCCTGGCTTTGAATAACCCGGATATACAGAAAACAATCACCGACATGTTCTATTATCTTACCATTCGCAACGGAAGATATAATACAGCCATGCCCTCCTGGTTCTGGTTTGATGACCAGGAAATGTCTGACCTGCTGGCATTGATAAGATCCTGGGGAAGCAGGTACAGTATTTTACCTGGAAGTTATTTGCCAGAAGGAGATCCTCAAAAAGGATTTCTTCAGTTTCATTATTTATGTTCACGATGTCATGGTGAATTTGGTGAAGGAGAGACCGGCCCATCAATATTGAATAAAAACTTCCTGGCGGTTGCCGATAATGAATATCTCTATAGAACCATTGCATTTGGCAGAGCACGTACAGCCATGTTTGGCTGGAAAGGACAAGAGGCCGGACAGGAAATCATCAAGGAGAATCAAATCGCAGATATAATTGCCTATATGAGATCTGTTATGGATAAGACATGGGATTATATTTATCCGGGGACCAATCCTGGCAATATGGAAGAAGGCCGGAAAATTTTCATTTCTCATTGTGCCGGGTGTCATGGAGAAAATGGAAATGGTATCCTTGCTCCCCAACTGCATAATCAGGATTTTCTGAATGCTGCAACAAATGGATATATAATGGCCACTATCACCCTGGGAAGAACAGGTACAGATATGCCCTCCTGGGGAAGGGGAGATGAAAAGCATCCCGCTTTGTCAGGGAAAGAAAGGCAGGATGTGGTGGCTTTTGTCAGGTCGTGGCAGGTAATAAAAATAAAACGCTGGGAGTATGTCACACCATTGGAAAAATAGATTGACTTTATTCAGGATGCTTTTAAAGGCTTCTCGCAGATAATTCAAAGTCAATACATCAAATCCTGAGTGATTATTCAGCAATCAAGTGTACTTTTATCCAATCAATCTTTTCTTTTGGCCCTGTGATTTTTTTCTCCCAATCAAGATCAGGATTGCGGAAATATGACTCATGCCTGAACGTTACCACTCCGGTAATGTCATGAAAATCTTTCTTTGCCCCAAATTGTTCCCTGAAGAAGATCGGGAAATTAACCTGGTCTGAAAGCTGTAAGATATCCTCTCCGTCAAAGTGATTCATTATAGCACCTGTAAGTGCAGTCTGATGAAGGAAAATTCTTTTTGATATATCCTGTTCGCACATTTTTTTCAAGATTGTGTCCTGATATAACTTTTCATAATAATCAATCCACTTTCTGAGAATTTCTGCGTCAGGCCTAACAACCAGGAGGCCGGCGTTGAAATAGGGACGAATGGTATCTTCATCAGCAGGTGTGATCATGGGGAAAAGCCTGGACTCGTCAACAGACATTATTTCATATATCCTTCTCCAGAAAGAATCCAGAGGTTCTGAATACAGGAGCCCGACATTTTTATGCATGACAGGCCGGTAGCCAAGCTTCTTGTTCTCAGGAAGTATAAACTCATTCAATTCCTCCAGGACAACAGTATCATAATTCAGAAAGACCAATATATCAGTTTTTCCTTCTGCTTCAGATTCAGCCAACGCTGCGGCATATACTTTACCGGAAAGAAAAAACCATCCTGCTTCTTCTGGGACTTCAATTTCTCTTACCTCAACATTCAGGGAATTAAGTCTTTCAATCGTTGAAGTGTCAAGTTTTATGATTTCGGAGGGTATGTATACCCATATTTCTGCATCGCTGAATTTCCCGGCAAAGGTGCGGATACTTTCCACCATAGGAACGAGGTAGTGAACCTGATCTGCATTTTCAGCATATGAATAAAAGATTAAGGATTGTTTTTCACTTTGCGGTACCTGACAACTGTGGGTATGAATAATTATAATTGCAATGAAAAGGCCAGTAAAAAAGTTTGTCTTCATGGATTATTGATATTCTGTTTTATTCTTTTATAGGTATAATGTTTTGTTGGTGTGTGAATAGTTTTAAATATAGTATTTCGGGAAATAAAATAATATGTTATACGATAAAAAAATATTGATCTGGCACATTATCCAGCATGAAAAAATTGTAGTATGAATGTTCGTTATACCCTCACTCTGCCCTAAAATAAATCTGATTCTTTAAATTGGAAAACTCATGATAGTGAGGGCATGAATGATAGTTATGTCCTTGCTATTATGTCTAATGGAAGAGAGTTTTTAAATTGTATATAAGTGAGGGCATGAATGATAGTCATACCCTCACTGTATATCTATTATTACTGTAAATCGTAAATGAATTCCACAACCATATCACCAAAATCGGTCATGGCAGTACCTTTTATAACCAGTGTATTACCATCATCCTGGAGGCTTAGTATTTCAATCGTATCAATAGTCATCTGCTGCCCCTCGGCTTCAATATCAAGTTTGGAGTTGATTGTCAGGCTTTGTTTATCTTCCGACCAGGTTACAGTAGATGTTTTTTTCATTTGATCACCGAAAGAATTTTCACATTCCATACCATCCAGTGTATAATTCTCAAGTGCGTTATATTCCTCCCCAGATGGCCCTGAAGAAAATCTCTCCATGGAAAGGGTTTTCCTTTTTTGAATGATAATTAATTTATTGGATGCCCACATACGGCCATAGTCCCCGAAGTCACTTTTTGACTCATTCAAAACCCAGGTGCCAGTTAACTTGACTTTTTTAGCCATGGGCATTGCATTGGAGGATAGTGATGGTAAAACTAACAGCAGGAGGGAAACAAAAACCGGGATGATGGTTCTTTTTAATCCGTGATCTAATACTTTTTTTGTTGTCATTTTAATTTGATTTAAGTTTAGTGAATGCATAAAATTAAGTCTTTTCCGAAAATAATAATTTTTAGGATAAAATTCCCCTTATTCATAGCGTAATGATTCTGCCGGATTCACGATTGCTGCACGATAGGTACGAATACTTACGGTAAGAATGGCGATCAGAAATGCAAGAAGGGTGCTGAGAATAAATATTAGCGGGTCCAGTTTAATCCTGAATGCGAAATTCTGAAGCCAGTCTTTCATGAAGAAATAACCAACCGGCCATGCAATAATGGTGGCAAACAGAATAAGCCATACAATCTCTTTTGATAATATTGTCATCACATTGGTGATGGTGGCTCCCATAACTTTTCGTATACCCACTTCTTTTGTCCTTTGTTCTGCTGAATAGGAAGCCAGACCAAGCAAGCCCAGCGCAGCTATGAATATAGCAAGGATGGAGAAGATAGAAAAGATCAATCCAACACTCCGGTCTGAAGAATAATGTGTACCCAGGTCATCCTCAATAAAGGTCATATTAATGGGTTGGTCAGCGACGAATTTATTCCAGGAAGATTCTATATAAGAAAGTGTTTTTTCAATATTGTTTCCCCTGATTTTGACTGACATTTTATATGCATTGTAGTTAAGGAAAACTATTATCAGTGGTTTTATTTCCTGGTGAAGCGAGTGAAAATTGAAATCTTTTACAATACCTATAATCTGGTATGGATGCACATTTTCTCCGAAATTATTTACGAGTCTTTTTGACAGCGGATCATCAAAGCCAAAAGCTTTTACTGTGGCTTCATTTACAACAACAGAAAAGGAATCTGTGGGATTATCTTCGGAAAACCAGCGTCCCTCCCTTATCTCGAGATTAAATACATTTGCGAAATATGGATCCGCAAACATATTGTTAATTGCATGCGTTTCATCTGTGCTGGCACCTTCAGGTAACCAGGCATTGTCACCGAACAGTTCACCGGGAACAGTATTGGAATTTGAAACTGACAGAATATCCGGATTGTTCAATAATTCCTGCCGGAAAATTTCTTTTTGTTCACCAAGAACATAAGCACGGTCGATAATTATTACATCTTCCTTACTGAATCCAAGATTTTTGTTCTGAATAAACCTCATCTGATTATAAACCACGAAAGTGCTTATGAACAAGCAGATAGTGATTGTAAATTGCAATGTCACCAGAATACTTCTCAGGTAAGAACTTTTCATTCCTTCCCTTAATTTTCCTTTTAACACACTTGCTGGCTTGAAAGAAGATAGAATAAATGCAGGGTAGCTACCTGACAGAAAGCCAACAATTATTCCTATCAAAATGATAGCGGGTAGCACGAGGGGATTTTTTAAAACATTGAAATCGAGTGATTTTTGTGCAAGATTGTTGAAAGAGGGAATGAACAATTCTACCAAAAGGATTGCCAGGAGCAGGGCTATAAATGTAATGATAAAAGATTCTGTCATGAACTGCCATATCAGCCTGTACCTGTCTGATCCTACCACTTTCCGGATGCCTACTTCAGGTGCACGAGATGAAGAACTTGCTGTTGCCAGGTTCATAAAGTTAATGGAGGCTATAAGTATCAGGAAAGCAGCAATGAGTGAGAAGATATAGACTGTTGTCATGCTTCCTCCCGGTTCAATCTCGAACTGAAGATCAGAACGGAGATGAATATCTTCCAGTGGCTTGATAAAATAACCATACTCATTCCCTCCTTCCAGAAAATGTTCAAGTGTCATGCCTAACATCTGTTCCAGTTGCGGCCCCATATATTTTTCAAGCAATGCCGGTATCTTGGCTTCCAATTGTTCAGGGGGATAACCTTCCTGTAAAACAATGTACGTGTAGTTGTTATTTCCAAGCCACATAGTCACATCGGCAAGCCATGTGGATGCAAAAGACCCCAGGAGGTTGAAATGGAAATGCGAGTTGGATGGGAAACCCCTGATAACACCGGTAATCTCATAAGGTGTTTCATCCTGACCAACTTTCAGAATTTTACCAATAGGAACTTCATCACCAAAATACTTTTTTGCTGTTTCTTCAGTCAAGACAACAGTATTAGGCCTGGTAAGCATCTGTCGTGGATTGCCATGGATGGGAGGAGCTGTGAATACATTAAAAAAAGTAGAATCAGCATAGAAAAAATTGTCTTCAATGAAAACCTTATCCTCGTAACGTACAATAGGATCACCACTGAATGTATACAAACGTGTGTATTCCAGAACTTCAGGAAAATCAGATTTTAATGTCGGCCCAAGAGGGGCACAGGATAAAGCTGCCTGCACTTCATTTCCCTGTATCTTCCCTTTAATATGAAACCTGTAAATCCGATCAAATTTTTCGTTATGCCGGTCATAACTGAGTTCATCCTGGACAAAAAGTAAAATAATCACCGAACTGGCAATACCAATGGCGAGTCCAAGGATATTGATCAGTGTATAGCTTTTATGTCTCCATAAATTTCTCAGAGAGGTTAATAAAAAATTTCTAAACATGGACAAAATAATTATTAAAATTTTGGAATTTTAAAGCTAATAAAAAAAGAATTGCATTAACAGTTAGGGCATAACTTGAAATTATGTCCTCAATTATCTATAACCGCAAGCTTCAGATAGGGAACAATAATATCATTCTTGAACTCACTTGTCCCGTCATAGGTTATTGTGATGATAGGAACGCCTGTAATCCTTCTTATCTCATTTTTCATTGCTTCCGTTACGAGGGAAGGACAACAGAATGCAGGATTGGTCTGGACAAAAAGTGATACATCCGGATAGTTTTCGAGAATATAGAATATTTTAAGGATATTATCATAGGATTCCCCGCTATGCATATTTTTTATATTAAATAGTTCAAGTTTCTTTTCAAGCTTGAGTGGATGAATTGGTGCCTGTTTGCCAAGAAATTTTTTAAAGTGTTTGTAGTATTTATTATCCATTAACTGGATTGCGGCCAGCATAGCTTTAAGTCCCATTGCTTCCAGGTTTTCGCCTCTGGCAGCCCGCCTGCGGAGACTATTTTCAGCAGTGATTTTAACATATTCATGATAGGGAGTTGTTAGTACCTCGCCACCTGCCTCTTCAATAACATGTATCAGATCCTGGTTTAGTACCTGGTTATCTCTGACATACAGATCTCCGAAGATAGCAACTTTTGGTCTTTGTTCAGGTTTGTATTCAATAGAGTCAAAAAGGGATAATGCCTTTATGAGCGATTTCTCCATGGATGCTTTTCCCAGAAAAGCTTTTTCCATGACTTTAATTGCTTCCCGGATGGCTTCATCTGTTCTGCCTTTAATCAACTCATATGGTCTGATTCTGCATCCTACACGGCGGATCAAGCCCCCGATCATATAGGCAAGATATGCATTCAGGCAGGTTGCCAGTGATATATCAAGATGTGTGATATCTCCTGAATATACGATGGCTTTTTCCATACCATTTCCCTGATTGTCAAGCAGGTTCTTAATGTAATGGGGGTAAAGCCGGATGTTGCAGGTAAGCCTTGTCTCAACCATCCATAGCATTGTATCTTCTGTGTCAAGGTTGTTTTTTCTGATATATTCAATGTATTCCTGGGTTATGATATTCAGTGGCAGACATTGTCCGGTATTATGTGCCATACTCTGCCGTACAATAGATTCGTCAGGTTCAAGCAGCCGTGCATCCAGTCCTGTTTTCCTGAGATTTGCTACCAGCAGGGGTGCCACCACCTGGTCCCAGTTGGGGAAAATGATGGTTTTCCTTGCATGGATCGATTTTTCAGGAGGGATTATAAGGGGAAGTTTTGGTTTAATATTTCTTGTAATCATTGAGCTATGATTCCGGAACGAACGGATACCAGCTTCAATTCTTGTTTCATAACCTATATTCGAATCATGTTCGTCGATCTGAAGTATCAGGTAAGGTTTCTGATGGGCATCCATTATTTTTTTGAAGTAATCCATCAGAAATGAATCGGGTGCACATTTGAAAGCGGTGACCAGGACAGGATAGAGATTTTTAGTGATAGCTGAGACCTTTGCCGCTTCCAGAATATTGGCTGCATAATACCAGGGAAATATTTTAAGCAGGTAATCGATATCAGAAAAATCATAGTGTTCATATGGTATCATATCCTGGAAAAAGGTTTTTATCCCCATTCCTCCAAGAATATCTGGAATTCCTTTGTTCATATGTGGAGACAGCACCTGGTAAGGCCGTCCGAGGAGAATAACAGAAATGTCACCAGAAGAATCAAAACTGTGGGTGAAAACAGATTTAAATGAATCTTTTTTCCTGTTATAGAAATGAAGCGCTTCATCAAATGCTTCATTCAATTTATCATTGCTGAAAGCATTATTGGATATCGGTTTCAGACGGTTCCACAATTCCTTCCTGATGTAATTGATACCTTTTGAATAATTCAGGAAAGGCATGATGAATTTTCCCCGGATCTGCCCGTGAACTGTAGCCGAAACAAGGGAAGGGCTGAACTGTGTATAGTAACAATAATTTCTTTCAGCCTTGTATTCTTTATCCCTTGTTTCAAGGTAGATAGGAAGGAAAATATAATCCGCCCTGTCAGCAAGCCAGGAGACATGCCCGTACATGGCTTCCATAGGGGCGCAGAACTCAGCCCCGGCAAGGCGTTTTCCTGTTTTGACCGGATCCTCAAATGTTTCACTGGAGAAGGTCTGAATGGACAGATTATCAAAGAATCTTTTCCAGAGACTTATTTCTTCGAACATATGAAGGGAGGCAGGAAGACCTATTTTCAGGTTTGATCTGTATTTTCCACGTTTAGGTACATGAAAATGCTTTTTACGCTCCCCGACAAGGTCAAAACCTGAAATGTTCCTGTCAACATATTTTTTAGTATCATAATCCCTTCCACAGAGAAATCCATAGGCAACCTTTTCACCTGCTATATCCGCCAGCCTGATCTTGCAATGATTGTTGCATAGCTGACATGTTTCAATCATGATAGGAATTTCATTCCTGAATAATTCCAGTCCGCGAAACGCAGATTTCCCTTTGTGTTCTTCTTCCAGCAGAAAGGACAGGCCAAGTGCACCGGTGAGATGACAGTATTTTGAAACAAAAATTTCTTTACCAAGTTTTTCTTCAAAAGCTGCCACCAACGCTTTATTTTTTGCTGTGGCACCCTGGAAAGAAATATGATTACCAATGGTAGCCTCAACAGCTACTTTTTTCAAATAATTTTCCCGTACCGAATGCAGCACACTTGCCAGGATCTCATTAACACTATAGCCTTTATTGAGGTAATTATTTATATCCCGTTCCATGAAAACGGTGCAACGGTCACTTGACAGCGGTGCCTTTGATCCCTCAGTCATAGCTGCATATTCATCAAGGGAGACATTGAGTTTTTTAGCCTGTTCCTCAATGAAACTGCCTGTTCCGGCGGCACATACAGAATTCATTTGTGCGAAAGTAACCCTGCCATCTTTCATCAGTGTGAACTTCGCATCCTGCCCACCGATCTCGATAATGGTATCAGTTTCAGGATTCAGTTCAAAAGCTGCCCTGGCGTGGGTAGTTATTTCATCGATAATGAGATCGGCATTCAATATTTTTCCGATAAATTTCCTGCCTGAACCGGTTGTCCCGACACCGAGGAATTCAAATTTGACATCTTTTCTATTCTGAATGCTGACAATGGCTTCCAGAACAGACTGTGTGGCCATAATCGGCCTGCCGGCTGTGTATGTATAAAAACCGGCAACAGGATTATTTTTTTGATCACATAATATGGCTTTCGTACTTGTTGAACCAACATCAATTCCGAGGTAAGAGTCTATTTTTGTCTTCCCATCTATCTTTTGATACAGATCTACCTGGATTTTATCAGGATGGTCTGTATACTCTGATTTAAACTCGAACGATTCTGCTGAAGTAAAATCCGGATATTTTGTGAGTGATAATGATAAAGGCCCGTGAAAATATTCTTTCTCCCTTTCCTGGCTTATTAAGAAATCATTCAGGGATGAAATCCCGGTAAGCTGGATGGATTTATTTTCCTTCAGAAATAAAAGGCATGCACCAAAAGCAGGCAATACATGAGCGTGCTCATGGTGTAAAAGAGAAATACCCAGTAAATTTTCGAGATGTTTTTTAACGGCAAGATTTCGGGATACTCCTCCGGCAAAAAGTATTGGATTCCTTGGAGTATCATCACTGAAAAGCGTATCAACAATATTTTTTGCGAGGCCGTGACAGAGGCTGTCACAAATGGCATTCAGGGAATATCCAACCTGCTGTGCATGAATCAGATCGGTTTTTGCAAATACTGAGCAGCGAGAGGCAATATCCGGAATTTCCCCTGTATTTTTTAAAGCTATATCGCAGAGCTCTGCAACATCCTTCAAATCCAGCCTTTGGGCCTGCTGGTCAAGAAAACTGCCGGTGCCTACCGCACATGATGTATTTGTTGCTGTATGTTCATACCTGCCTTCTTTGTTGAAATTAATAAGCTGAAATTTCTCCGCACCAACAATCATAATTGATCCAAGATTATTGAAGAGCGCTTTTACGGCTGTTACAATAGCAGTTTGATGATCATAAAATCTTACAGATTCAGGATTAAACCAATTTTTTGAAACAGTTGTGACACCACGAATATCTGACAAATCAACGTTTTCGTTGAGTTTGAACAATGTCTCGGGGATCCTGCCATGGTGAAAAACATAGGATGATGAGAGGAGATTCCCGGATAGGTCAACTTTTACTATTGACATTGCGACAGAACCGATATCAATTCCCAACAGCGAACCCTTGTCTGATGTGAAAGCCATCCTGTGATTTTTGATTGGTTATCAGCAATAAAAATTAATAATGTATCAGAACATGATAAACGTGTTGTAGGATTGATTTAGCCAGGTTTTTGGAAGATAGATTCTTCTGCATAGTCTGGTCAGTCGTGGCTATGCAAATTCTTAATTATCAATATCACCAACTCAATCGCAAAACACGGCACCTTATAAATGTCATGAATTTAAGAAGCGTAGCATGACATAAGATTTCAGTCCTGGATGAGACTTTGAGAAAGATTTAATGATGAATCATGACGAAATAATTTGTCAAATTCCTCCTCCAGTAATGCCAGATCCTTCAGAATTTTGATTTGTATACCATTAATTTTATTACTGGATTCTGAAAACAAACTTTTATAATATTGAAAACCATCCTTCAGGTTTTTCCGGAAATTATCGAAATACTTCTTTTGTTTTTCTTCCATTGGGGTTGGGCTATCATTCAGTTTGTTTTTGAAGTATTCAATATACATCTGTAATTCTTTAATGAACATATTAGGTCGGTTTGCATCTTTTATAATATTGTTTCTTCCATAAATATGGTCCACCATATCAGTTAATGATACAGGGCCTGAGAAATTTGTCATATTAGGTCCAGGACATATTGAAACACCCTTACCCTCAGTTTTTGTATTCAGATTATTGACCAGAAGTGAAGCTGTTCCCAATCCTACACATATACATGATTTCTCTACAATCTTATCGTATTTTTTTATGTAGTCATCAGGGCTAAGATTTTGATTATGAAGGGCTTTTATTTTCAGGTTCTGATAATAGTGAGAAGAAGGACAGTGTCCTTTTTCAGAAAATTCTTTACTGAGTGAGGCATATTTTTTCGGGCAGTTACTTCCCGGGCGGCCCTTTTTTATAAGAGCTGTTTTTTCAATATCTTTTGTATTGCCTCTCAAAGTATTAAAAGGGATACCCAGCGGTGAAATATCACTCAGATACAGGTCTTCTTCCCTGGCTTTACTCAACAGGCTCAGTGTATCTGAATCCACACTGGTGGCTTCCGGTACTAACAAAAATGGTGTCCCCCAACCTACTGAATCAAGCTGATAATAATCAAGAAGGAACTGATGTTCTTCCGCAGTGCCGACTCCTCCCTGTGCCGTAAATCTCACCTGAAGGGGTGATTCTGGACAAAAACGGTTTTTATCCTTCAGGGATTGATAATAGATATTGTATATTTCCTGAACGAGTTCATCACGGTCATTCTTAAATTTTTCCAATATTGGCCCCAGCAGATAGCCATCTGTAGCAAAAGCATGCCCTCCACAGTTCAATCCCGATTCAATCCTGTATTCGGAGACCCATAAACCTTTTTTAGCCAGGAACTTCCCCTGGATCAATGCTGACCTGTAATCACTTACCTTTAAGGTAATTTTCTTTTTTAACTCTCCGTTTTCATCAGGATAAAAATCATTAAATTTTTCAATATAACTGTACAGCCCCGGATTCATGCCGGCTGATAAAACGAGCGAAGATCTCAGGTTGCTGTTTCCAAAACCTCTCAGGGCGGAATGTGCATCATTGTATTCAACCGGCAGTTTTTGCTTTTTAACATAATTCTCCTTATCCAGTTTTGTCATGATATTTACATCAATGTTCCCAATGGATAAGTTATCTTGGATCCATGCGGATAATTCGGATTTTATATTGCTTTCTTTAATGAACTGGTTGAATTTTTGTTTAACTGCTGAAAGATTTGGCAGCATGTCTATATATTTTTCCAGGTCATTGTTTTTTTCCAGAACAGAATTCTTTAACGAAGCAAATTTTTCTTTTACAATACTTTCAACAAGGTTCAGATAAGATGTAATTCTTTTTGCCCTGAAGTCTTCAATTTTATTCGTAATAGCCTGAAATGGGATATTGAATTTTGAGCTATAAAATTCTCTTAACTTATCCAAAAGCATATCGTCAACCAGGGATATTACAGATGATATACCATATTGGGCTACTTTGACAGGAGTATCAATTGTATAACCTATTCCCATAACAGGGATATGGAAAGTATGTAATAATCTTGTTTCCATATTTTTTATTAAAGTGAATTCGATATATAATTTAGTATTGACATATAAATTTAAGTCTATTAATACTATGTGAATGGAATACCGGGATATTAAACAATCATGAAAAGAAACTTTTTATTCAGGGTACCATCGGGTTACCCGGCAGCGGATTGTACTATTAGTTAAAATATTGATATGAAGAACGGGATTGGATACAATTATATAATTATCAGCACAACACGTTTACGCAATAAAAAGGCTGGCGGTTCATTCCCGACAGCCTTTTTGACAAATTAAAGGTTATTTATAAATCGAATAGATTAATATCTATTGTATTCATAGCCTTTTTGCCTGGGAGAATCACTTTTCGGCCTGGCTTTTTTCACAACGATCTGGCTGTTATCAAATTCACATTCGTCTAATTCCTTAATTGCTTTAATGGCATCGGTCTCGTTTTTCATTTCCACGAAACCAAAACGTTTGGAATTTCCGGTGTATTTATCAATAATGACCTGAGCTGATACTACTTCACCGTGCTCTTCAAATAATTCCTTTAAGTCCTCACTTGTTGTGGAAGAACTTAACTTTGCTACAAAAATGTTCATAATAAAAATTAAATTAGATAAAAAATAATAAAATGGATAGAAGTTGTAGGGAGGCAAATCAAAGTCAGAAGTGCGGTACTATAAAATCTATTCAGGACGCAAAGTTACAAATAATTAGTTTATAAACAAAACAAAAAATTTTTTGGGCTTAGTATGGGGGAATCACTCAGGGTTTAACCTGAAGTCATACCCTGAATATTCTTTGGATAATAAGCTGGTTTTGAAATATTATACTCACCGGGTGATTTGGAGTCGCCCGGTGAGTGCTAATAATAAGATTTTTTGACAGTTAATAAAAAATATGATAACTTTATCTCTAGTTTGACTATACTTCTGTAGGAATATTTTTTTAAGGTTATTATTTCTATATAATTTTCAATGAAATATTTCAGGGGATTTGTTATTAAATTGTTTTCAATAGGATTTCCTTGAGAAAGTATTAAGGTGTGTCATTAAGAAGAATTACCTTAAATCATTTTTAGTGATATTATTTAAGAAAATTATGTTCTATATATTCTCATTAATAAATGATTAAACTTGATAACTCTTGAAATGATGAGAACAAATATAAAAATGTACAGATTAGTATCATCGGTTTTAGTGATATTATCATCGTTTAATATTACCCACTCACAGATGCTGAACTTACCTTTTCCTGAAAAAGTAAGTGATGTTTCATTCAGCCACGATGGTCAATATATTGCAGGTAGTGTAATAAGTTCTTCTAAAGGTGAAACTGTTTTTTTATGGGAGGTATCAGGAGGATTGATAAAAACATTAAAGGAGAGCATAACAAATTTTACGATTAATTGTTTGGACTTCAGTCCGGATGATAAAAATATTTTAATCGGTGGAAGGGTTGAAATGGGACGGATAACAATGTGGGATTTAGAGTATGGGAACGTCAGGAATTTTTATAGCCTACCAACTTTAGCTCCTGTTAATTGTTTATCATTCAGTCCTGATGGTAATTATTTTGTTGCCGGCACCTCTGATAAAATAATACCAGTATGGTCGATTGTATCATACAGGCCAGTAAGAACATTAAAAGGCCATTCAAGAAGTATATTAACTGCGGTTTTTGATCAGGATGGTAAATATCTTTACAGTGGATCAAAAGACAAAAAAATTATTCAATGGGATTTTGAAACAGGAGAACATGCCCGCACACTTCTAGGGCACAATGGTGACGTAACTTCAATAAATATAAGCCCTGACGGAAATTTTCTGGTCAGTGGATCAGAAGATGGTATAATTCATGTATGGGATCTGTCAACTGGCAATTCAATTAGGACGATCACGGCTCATGAAGATCTTGTTACTTCGGTTTGTTTTAGTCCTGATGGAAAATACATCATTAGTTCATCGGAGGATGAAACCTCAAAGATGTTTGAAACATCATCCGGGATATTTGTCAGAAGTTACAGGCATGAAGATGTGATCAATGCTGTAGACATCAGCCCGGATGGTAAATTAATTGCTACTGCATCGGATGATAAAACAATAAAACTTTGGAATAGTAACATAGAAATCAGTTCTGTTGCACAAAGATCAAATGATAGAACGACTGAACCTGTAAGTACTACCGCTAATCCGGATATAATCTGGCAGGTACCTGCCAGGGCAACTGACACAAGTTCCAGCCGGAACTATACAATGCAAGCAATCATTAAATCGGGGACTCAATTAGAAAGTGTCAGCATTTACCATAATTCCATGATCAGGGAGTTAGATTTAACATCTTACATGGCAAAACCATCTGGTGAATATAATCTCACGGTTGAACAGAATTTAATACTTGACAATGGGAATAATAGTATAGTTATAAAAGCTGTAAATAATGCTGGTCCGACTACTTCAGAAATCCGGGCTGTTTATTATTGGCTTCCTGTTATAACCCCGGGTAATGAAGTTTTATGGGAGATCCCATCGAGAGATAATGAAATCACGAATAGTGAAAATTTCAATGTTAAAGTATGTATTAAATCCAGAACAAAGATTAAACAAATTTCTTTATATCTGAATAATAATTTGTGGGCATTCGAAAGAACAGATAATATTTCTCAAACATCTCTTGACTGTACATTAAAATTTGAAAAAGAGATCAATCTTCAGGAGGGAAATAATGAAGTTAAAATTGAAGCAGTTAATGAAGATAATTCAGTGATTACTGACAATCGAACAATTATTTTTCAGGAATATGCTGTAGAAAGACGGCTGGCACTGGTTATCGGAAATAGTAAATATCAACACGGAGATTTTTTACTTAATCCTGTTAATGATGCAATAGCAATGGCTAAAGTTCTGGAATCAGTCGGTTTTGAAGTTGAGAGTTATACGGATGCAGACCAGAAAACTATTAAAATGGCGATGGATAAATTTGGTGATAAACTGGAAAATTATAATGTAGGATTATTCTATTATGCAGGCCATGGAGTGCAGGTCAATGGCAGTAATTATATCATTCCGATTGATGCCAGTTTATATATGGAACAGGATGTTGAATATGACTGTGTTGAGGTTGGAAGAATACTGGGCAAAATGGAGGGTTCAGGGTGTGAGACAAATATTATCATTCTGGACGCCTGCCGGGATAATCCGTTTGAAAGAAGATGGGGTGGAAGAAGTCTTAAAACGCAGGGATTAGCGTTTATGAATGCGCCTTCAGGCTCGATTATTGCATATTCCACCGCGCCAGGTCGGACAGCATCCGATGGTACCGGTGAGAATGGATTATATACCGGTATATTACTGAAATATATACAGGTTCCGGGACTGCAGATTGAGGAAGTATTCAAGAATGTAAGATCAGAGATAGAGGATATATCAGATAAAAAACAAACTCCCTGGGAATCTACTTCATTGAAGGGGAGTTTTTATTTTATTCCCGGGACTGGCCAGCCGCCAGTGTTCAGATGATTGAAGAATGTCAGGTTATTACGGACTCACCCCCTTTGTTTCCCCCCTCTCTCCTGAGAGAGGGGGCAAGGGGGTGAGTATTAATATTTCATCCCCACAACAATAATATCGTCGATCTGTTCAAAATCTCCGCGCCATTCTTCAATTTTTCCATTCAGGATTACCTTTTGTTCTTCCATATTTTTCTCCTGCAGGCTGACCAGAAGTTCCTGGAAAGGCTTGTATTTAAATTTTTTCCCGGCTGGCCCTCCGAACTGATCAGCATATCCGTCAGAAAACATATAGATTGCATCACCCTTCTGAAGATTGATAGTGTGTGTATTGAATTCATTCATCTCATCATAGATAGCAATCGGCATCCTGTCTGCCCTTTGTTCTTTTAATTCTCCACACCGGATAAACCACAGAGGATTATTTGCTCCGGCAAACCAAAGTTTATTCTGTTCATAATTTATCTTACATATGGCGATATCCATACCATCCCTTGTTTCGGAATCGGCATGCCGCTGCTTCAATGAGGTAATAACCAATTCTCTCAGATGGTTCAGGATTTCTCCGGGTTCGGTAATATTATTTTTGTCTACTATCTCATTCAGGAACGATATACCAAGCATACTCATAAAAGAACCGGGCACCCCGTGCCCTGTGCAATCAGCTGCAACAACAATCACTTCACCGTTTTTTCTTTTTACCCAGTAGAAATCCCCGCTAACGATATCCCGGGGTTTAAACAGTATAAAGGAATCCGAAAAACTTTCTTTAAGAATCTCATACGAAGGCAGGAGAGCATTCTGGATCCTCTGGGCATATTTGATACTGTCTGTAATATCCCTGTTCTTGGTTTCAATGACATTTTTTTGTTCGCTGATCTCAACGTTGGCAGCCTCAAGGTTTTTATTCTTCTCCTCGATCACGGATTTTTGCCTTCTGATCTCAGCTGTTCTTTCCAGGACTTTCATTTCAAGTTCGCGGTTCTTCCTGATCAGTTGCCTTTCACGGTATTTTATATAACTGTAAACACCAAGTGCAACAAGGAAGATGACGATGCTGTAAAACCACCACGTTTGCCAGAAAGGTGGATTGATTACAAATGAATAGTCCAGCGGTTCTGATTTGATTTGGTTAACATTTGTGACAACAACATTCAGGGTATATTGCCCCGGTTTTAGTCCTGAATAAGTGATTTCGTTACTGCGGGTAGGAGGTGTAAAATCCTTATCCAGCCCATCCAGAAAAAATTGATACGTAACTTTATCAGGATTGGTGTTTGAGATGGCTACAAATTTGAAAGTAAGATTGTTACTTGAATATGGTAATTCGAGCGCATATGGTACCTCGTACCAGGGTGTAACACTGTCCGATATTTCATTCCAGTTAACATCCTGGTAAAACAGATCAATATCTGTCAGGTGGAGCAGGGGAGAATTCAGACTTAGGTATTCTACTTTCGGATTGTATCTTGTGAGCCCCCCTGTTGTTCCAAACCAGATATTCCCGGATTCATCCTTAAAGGCAGCATTTAATTGATTTTCAAGCCCTTTAAAACCATCTGACCTGTTATAATTTTTCACACCGGATATTTTCTTAAACTTATCCAGGGTCACCCGGTCAAGCCCTCTGTTAGTTGCCACCAGCAGAGTCGAATCATCCTGAAAAATCAACGAATATATATTGTTTGAGCTGAGGATGGTATTGTCTGCAACAAAAGATATGGGCATGCTATCGGCAAGTACATCGAACACAAATAATCCTCCTCCGAATGTCCCGATCCATATATTGCCATCCTTATCTTCTGCCAGTGTATGCAGTTGTTTATAGAATAATCCTTCCATTTCATCATAATCTGTCATTGTCCCTTCGTAGAATTTAGCCAGTCCTCCAAGTGTTGCCACCCAGATATTTCCTGTCTGGTCCATGATGATATGCTGAACCTCATTATTGATCAGCCCGGGATCTGATAATTCACTGATATTAAAAAAACCTGTCCCGTTAAAGATGCTGATTCCGCCTCTTGTACCGCACCATAATAAATCCCGGGATTCATCAATTAGCAGGGAGTTTACATAATTATTAATAAGGCCTTCTTTTTCGGTGAGATAGACAAATTTCTTCCCGTTAAAATAGGCGATGCCATTAGAGGGTGTAGCAATCCAGAAAGAGCCATCCCTTCCAAGAACAATATCATTTATTGATTTATCGGTGATTCCTACATTTTCTCCGTAATGAATAAAATCCGGTACAGGTAGGTCCGGATCCAGGGCATTCAGGCCACCTCCGAGGGTTGCGATCCAGATATTTCCGTTAATATCCTGCTCAATACTTGAAACGAGATTATTTGATAATCCGTCATATTCAGAATAATGAGCAAAATGGTCACCCCCATACCTGCATATACCATTCCCGAAAGTACTGAACCAGATGTTTCCCTCATAGTCTTCCAGGATCTCATAAACCTGGTTTCCGGGCATGCCAAGTGAATCGGAAAAGAAAATCATCCTGTTTTCTTTTAATTTAATAGCACCTTTTGTACCGGTTCCAAACCAGAGATTTCCTTTTGAATCTGCCAGGATAGACCAGATTACCTCATTTTTCAAACTTACACTTTCGGACAGGGATTTTATTTTGCCGGTTCCTTCTCCTTCATTCATGATACAAAAAGCTCCTGCATCAATAGATCCTACCCACATATTGCCTGAAGCATCCTCCTCCATACAGATAATTCTTGTTGCAGGAATATTGATTTGTGGCAGCAGGGTTTCTATCACAATTGAGGTATCCCTAGGCGTAAGTATATTGATACCCTGTCCATAAGTACCGGCCCATATCCTTCCACGTGTATCCTCATATAGGGAAAAGATAAAATCTGAGCTCAGCCCGTTATCACTGTCATACCTTTCTGTTATGAGAGTATCTTTTTTAATTTGGCGGATGCGGAGCAATCCCGAACTCCTTGTCCCGATCCAGATATCTCCCTGTTTATCCTCAAGAATACATAAAATGGGATCCCCATACAATTCAGGTATATTTTTAAAACCGCTTATACTAATACCGTTAAACAGGTTTAGTCCGTCATCAGTACCGATCCAGATATTACCATGGCGGTCTTCAGCAAAAGCCCGGACCGAATTACTGAACAATCCATCATTGGTTGTATAGGAATGAAATTCTTTTCCCTCGAAACGTATCATTCCTCCTCCCTGGGTTCCCAGCCATATGATACCTCTCGAATCCTGGAACATAGTTAATACAGAAGAATTAGGCAATCCTTCCTGGATAGAAAAAATATTAAAATTATTTTGTTGTGAGAACAGAGAAGTTTTGATCAGGCAGAATAAAAGTAAACAGGTGATGGTGAAGTGGCGGTTCATATTTTCATTGATTTCACACCATTCACGTGCATAGATTATTCTATATCTTCTTTCCTGATAAATATAAACTGCCCACCCTCATCACCGGTATTCTTGATCGGTTCAAATTTTGGTGATTGTTCCGAATTATTGATCACCGGGATTTTTATAGCTCCGTAAAGCTGACTGGCATCAAAGAATTTCCTGTCATTGGTTTGCAGGGCTTTCAGCACATAATATGCAAAAACAGAATGCCCTTCACGGCCACCATCCATAACCGGTTCATTTCCACCGGAAGTAATAGCACTCCTTGAAATTTTGTTATGTACGGTATTATAATATCTCTCAGAATCTTCAAAGGGGATAGATACAGTCTTACCCCTGAAGATGTCACCGCTGAAACAGGCATCGGAGATCAGCAGGGTAATAATTTGCAACGGATGATGTGGTGGCATCTGCAGGGACCCAGAATCCCTTATCAAGGTTCCTGACATATTCACCATGGCCAGAGTAATAGATCAGCACGTTATCATTATCCTGCGCTGATTTCATCAGCCACTCAAAAGCTTTAATGATGTTTTCCCTGGATGCCTCCTCGTCATATAAAGTCTTAAAATGGTCAACCTTATAATTTGTCTCGAGTGTTTGTTTAATAGTCTGGGCATCTCTCACAGCATTGTTGAGCGGTTGCCATGCTCCCGAATATTTATCGATTCCGATGATCAGGGCATAATAATCCCCGATGATCATTTCCTGTTCTTCTAGGGCCACATTCAGCCCGCTCAAGGGATCTGCCGTACCTCTTGTTTTTTTAGGATCCTTGGAGAGGTTCAAAGACTTATAGGTACTTTCACCTGATTGTGAGAATGCTGTAAATGTGATGAAAACAAAGGTGAAAAGAAGGAAGAATGTTTTTGTTTTCATTTTATTAAATATTTAAAATCTTATACGAAAAAAAAGTTGTTTTGTTTTGATAAGTTTCCTGTTAAAAATTTAAAATATAACCAATATTCATGCCACCGTAAGAATTGGGTGTTACAATAAAACTTTTCCTGAGTAAAACTTCAGAATCATCAGGTTTCCTGGAATTTGAGATTCCTTTCGCTGCCACCCAGACCACATCACTGAACCATACGGCCGCTCCCAGTCCCGTAAAGATATAGAACTGATGATTTGCTGAGTTAGCTTTATTATACAGGTTATCAAAATCGTCACGGTCAGGAGATGTATTATAATCATCATAATACTTATCTGATTGGAATCTCTGGAACATTCCGTATCCCACCAGCCCATAGGCCAGGATGGTTTTATAATAGGGTTTGATTGCTGCTGTCCTGGTATTGGTCACAAATATATCCCCCAGTCCGGGTACCGGGACAGATAGCAGTGCATATGCTGCTCCTCCGGGCTCTTCTGTAATGGATGAGATATTGACGATAGCCTTGATCCGTCCGACCTCATCCACATCCTCGAAGATATCCCAGATAATCCTTTTCTTCTTCCCACCTTTAATACCGGGCCCAATATCTCCGGTAGTTGTCTGTGGATAATAATAAAAATCTTCATCATCGACAAATGCCAGTTCTATTTCAAAGCGTTCAACAGGTGAGGCATGCAGGATATCGTAATAGACCACCACTTTGGTTCCTTCCATTTCGACTGCTTCAAACATTACATTGTCTACCCTGGCTTTGCTATCCTGTGCTGATAAGGAGAAGGTAAACGAACATGAAAGAAACAGTATGAAAAAAGGAACAGATTTATATTTCATCGCCAATGATTTTGAGATCGTTATCAAAATTAAATAAAAATAAGATGAAATGAAAATTAATTGGTTCCTGGTTCCTTGTTGTTGGTTCCTGGCGGGTTTGTGTTTGGGCATTGGGAACTGGATAAAAGTTGGAGTAAGGGAAGGATAAGATGTTTTTATCAATTAAAATGACTTTCAGTCTTTTTGAACTTCAGTCTTGCAGATTTGCAGACTCGCAGACTTGTGAACTTGCAGACTTGCAGACTTGTGGACTTGCAGACTTGCAGACTTGCAGACTTGCAGACTTGTGGACTTGCAGACTTACATACCTGATAACTTTCCAAACAGTCTAAAAGACTTTTTTCACCCAATAAAAAATAAACTGCTTGATTATTAAAAAGATATTATATAACTTGTATCATATAATCAAAAATCCGGGCAATTAATTTTTCCAGGCAATAAGCCCTAAACCTTAAATCATGAAAAAATCCATGCTCCTTCCCGTTCGAAGTTCAATAATTACTTTTATGACTCTGGTATTCTCCCTGCTTTTTATTTTAAGCTTAAACATGCGTGCTAAACCGGAAATCCTGCTGATTATCACTTGGGATGATACGGATTTAGCTGACAGATGTATTAACATTGGTAATTATACAGATGAGATCTCCGTGACAGGTGATAATCCGATTACCTGGGGATCTCCAAGTCCTCCGAATAATCCAATAACAGAAGCTCCTGGCTTCGAAAGCAATTTCCCCAACTGGCTGAACGCTACACCGAACGGCCGGATACTAAATCTATCCGGCACACCAACAGGTGCTGGCACATATGTATTTCTAGCCTGGGTGAAAGATGCATCAATGGGAAATCCTGTCTCAAGACAGTTTACATTTACCATTTATCCTTTAAGCGTCGGGGGATCCATATCAGGGGGGAGCACACCCATCTGTGAGGGATCAGGGACAGGCAATATGACGTTAAACGGAAATACCGGTAATAACCTTACATGGCAAAAACAGCTTAATGGAGGTGGATGGACGGATGCAGGAAATACATCCACAACATATTCTGAGACACTATCATCCGGAGGGACGTGGGACTACAGGGTGGAGGTACAGAGCGGTACATGCCCTGTTGCATATTCAACCATTCAGACGATAAAGGTGGATACTATTCCCGATGCATCAGGTACTCTAAATAATACAAATACTATCTGCAATAATGGCACATGTAATATTACACTGAAGTCCACTGTCAATTCAACCATTTTTAACTATACCGTAACCAGTACACCTGCTACCGGGTATAACTGGACCGCTTCAAAGGATCCTGTTGCCGGGTCGATTACAGACTCTGATGCAGACGGAAGCGAGACATTATCCAGGCAACTCGAACATGATCACAATGCTCCGGTAACGGTCACCTATACTATCACACCAATTGGACCCAGGACAACAGCTTGTACAGGATCTCCCATTACTAGGGATGTTGTTGTGAATCCTCCAGGACAGGTCAATGATCCCATCGACCAGGTAGTGTGCAATGGTGCCTCCACGACCACAGTAACTTTCACCACAGCCAATACCGGAGGCACAACCACATATGCATGGACGAATGATAATACAACAATTGGGTTGTCTGACAACGGATCAGGAAATATAGGCTCCTTTACTGCAGTCAATACAGGCACATCGCCTGTAGTAGCAAACATAGAGGTAACTCCCACCTTTTCCAATGGAGGAGTCAATTGTGAAGGAACTCCCAAAACATTTAAAATAACGGTTAATCCTTCCGGTCAGGTTAATGATCCTATAGACCAGGAGTTATGTACCGGTGTCAACATAATGCCGGTAAACTTCAGTACAAACAATACAGGAGGTACAACCTCATATTCATGGACGAATAATAATACATCCATTGGACTAGCTGCCAACGGATCAGGAAATATTGGTTCTTTCATTGCAGTGAATACAGGTACAACGCCTCAGGTGGCCAATATTTCTGTAACGCCCACCTTTTCGAATGGAGGTGTTGATTGCGCAGGATCAGCAAAATCATTTTCAATTACCGTCAATCCCATACCGGCTACACCCTCATCGACGGCCATAGATCTGATGCTGGTTTTGGATATTTCAGGCAGTATGGGCTTAAGAGCCGATCCTGGTAATCCTAGTGATACGGATACCAAACTTGAGAAGCTGCAGGAAGCAGTGCACACCTTCCTGGCAACTTATATGGACTATGTGGAATGTGATGACCGGGTGGGGTTGGTTTACTTTGAAGATAATGTGGATAATTCTCAATCTTCCCTTGTTTATCTGCCACCCAATGTCAATGATATTGTGACGGATGTATACGGAAAAACTGACGGCGGATGGACGGCGATGGGAGGCGGATTGCAGGTAGCAATTGACACCCTGCTGGATAATGTGATCGGCCACAGGCAGAACATCATCCTGGTAACCGACGGGGAACAAAATGTTAATCCTATGGTTAATCCCGTTTCCCTGATCATTGAAAATATAATTCCTCCTCCGATTGGAGGAAATTCCACAACGAATCCCCACGGCCGTCAAATCAGGGAGGAAGACCAGATTGAGATCTATACCATTGGGATTAATGCCTATAATCCTTATGATCAGCTCTTGGAAAATATTGCAAATACAACCGGCGGAGTTCCGTATCTCGAACCCACAGATAATTCATATGTTTTTGCCAGTTACCTGACCCAGAGTTTTATTGAAATGCTCAGGGATGCCAGTCCCCAATTGGTCGATTACAGATTCAATACGATGAATTCCTCCGAACAAATCGAGGTATTCAATGTGGAACGCGGCATTGACCATCTTTTGCTAAGAGTCAACGGCAATGATAATATTTCGGAGCTTGGATTCAGCGTTGAGAAAGAAAACATAAATTTAACCGAATGTTGTGGTAGGTTAATCCAGGAAGACCATTTCTACATTTACTCCATTGACCTACCGGTAACCGTGAACG
>LJUQ01000188.1 GCA_001304505.1 Bacteroides sp. SM23_62_1 | reverse complement strand
GTGGATTCATGGTGGCGGTTTCAGGAGCGGGAATTCAATTGAACATCCGGAATATCATGGTGAGAACCTGAGCCGCTTCGGAGATATTGTTTTTTGCTCTCTCAGCTTCATCCTGCACATCCTCAAATAATAAGAAAGAAGAAGATGGGCAGATAATCTTCATTGGCGACAATATTGCAATTGCCGAGACAGTTTACGGGAAAGTTAGAGGATTTATTCATAAGGATATTTATAATTTCCTGGGTATACCCTATGGGGCAAATACAACGGGGAAGAACAGGTTCATGCCCCCACAAAAACCTGAACCATGGACAGATATCTATCCTGCAGTTTACTGGCCAAATGCTGCACCACAACTGCTGGAAAATTTTTATGCAAACAGGTATCTTGCTTTTACGGATTACTGGCATTATGATGATGTAAGTGAGAATTGCCTGGGGATAAATGTATGGACACGTGGATTCATGGTGGCGGTTTCAGGAGCGGGAATTCAATTGAACATCCGGAATATCATGGTGAGAACCTGAGCCGCTTCGGAGATATTGTTTTTTGCTCTCTCAATCACAGGCTGGGGCCTCTGGGATTTTCAGATTTTTCTTCAATTGGTGGTGAGAAATATACAGCATCCGGAAATGTCGGGATGCTAGATATTGTTGCTGCCCTGGAATGGATACGGGATAATATATCAAATTTCGGAGGAGATCCGGATAATGTGACCATTATGGGACAGTCCGGAGGCGGCGCTAAGGTATGTACACTTTGTGCGATGCCTTCTGCGAAAGGATTGTTTCATAAAGCTGTTCCACTTAGCGGAATTGCATTACAGGTTGGAGAGAAGAGCAATTCTGAAAAACTTGCATCGTATGTTTTGAAAGAGGCTGGTTTAACTCCTTCTGAAATCGATAAATTACAGGAGATGCCATGGAGGGATTATTATGCATTAGCTAACCAGGCAAGTATGAAATGGAGAGAAGAAAGCGGAGAAGGAGGTTTAATGGGAGGATTTAACCCGGTAGCAGACGGAATCTATGTATCACAGCACCCCTATTATCCGGAAGCCACATCTCTGGCAGCAGATATTCCAATGATAGTATGCAGCACTTTTTATGAAAGGTCACCCAGTGCATTTGATTCATCACTAGAAGACATCACCCTGGATGAAGCTAAAGAACTTGTAAAAACAACAAGGGGATTTATAGGTCCGTTAGGTGATGATACTCCCGGAATAATTGATGCATATGCCAGGAATTTCCCGGACAGAAAACCAATAGAGATCCTGTCATTGGTATTAAGCAACAGAAAAAGACAAATTGACTTATGTAATGCAAAATCCGTCCAGCAGGCTCCGGTTTACCTTGGCTGGTTCGGCTGGAATCCTCCTGTTTTTGATGGCCGGTTAAGAGCTTTCCATACAATGGATATTTCATTCTGGTATTATAATACGGATGTTCAGATCTCCCATACCGGAGGTGGGGCAAGGCCGAGAAATTTGGCAGCAAAAATGTCAGGTGCGCTGGTACAGTTCATGAAAACAGGTAATCCGGACGGAGGAGGATTGCCGGATTGGCCCAAATATACAATTGAGAATGGTGAAACAATGATACTTGATGATGTTTGTGAAGTGAAGAATGATCCGGACAGGGAGGCCAGAAAAGCTTTGCCTGATTCATAGATATTAAAATCATAAGTTTTATAAACATATTCAGTCAAATTGATTTTGTGATGTTTATTTTCCGGATTCAAGTGGGCAGCCATTTCCGGAATCATATGCTCAGTTTACTCCGGAATAAGGTGCTCTATGTGTCCGGATTTTGTACTTGGGAATGAAAATATATTCTAAAACTTGTAAAAAAATCCAGCTTCTGCGGTCATATTTACTTCGTCTGTTCTTCTGTAAACTCCGTATCCTGCCATTATATCAAATTCAATCTTTTCAAGCAGAATAAATTCAATTCCAATACCAATACCAGTGTTTAAATATTTATTCAATTCTCTTGATGGTACAGCAACAGAATGGAAATTTTCATAGTTATAACTGTTACTAAAATATATTAAAAATTTTGTTTTCTCGTTGGTAATCAGGTCTTTGGTTAAAGTCAAACCAATATTGTAAATGTTTTTATATTGATCAATATAAGGTGCAAAATTTGTTCGAAATCCAATAGTATTAATTTTTAGTCTATAGGCTAGACCATAACCTGTGGTAAATCCAAAAGCGACACCAATTGAATGTTCAATCTTTTTTTGACCATTTCGATTATTTTCCTTTTGTCCGCTGGTGGGAGATGTTATAAAAATACCCAAGATTAATAAAAAGGACAAAAATAAATTTTTGTTCTTCATTTCGTTTATAATTAGTTGCTAACGTTTGCCAGTATGGGCCGTATCTTTTCCCCAACTTAAATAAAGTTATGAAATTTCAGATTAAAAAGCAATCTTTATGAAAGTAGTTTGAATTGCAGGATGCGTGACAAGCCAAATTTACATATGTACATTGTCAGCAGTCATAATCTTTATTATATCAGTAGTTTAAACCAGATATTATTGACATCCTATCACTGGTATTATGATTTTTTCCGTAGAATATCTCATTTTTCCAATGAAATCTATTTGTCTGTATATTTGATAAGTTCTCAATAAGTCGCGAAGCACACCTTTTCACTTGTTTCATATCCTTTGAACCATAGCTGATATAAAATTTGATATCACTTGCTAATTGGTTATCAAGTTGCAGGTAAATATCAGAATCTATTAAACTCATTATCGGAGTGGGGCTCGAGGCGATGTATTTATCAAAAAGTCCCGGTTTATTGATCATTGAAAAAACTGTAAATGCTCCACCAAAAGAATGACCAAATAATACTCTCTCACCTATTAAATAATTTAACTCCGCCTATGGGATTAATTCATTCTCAATGAAACTGTTAAATCTATCGGCTTGGTTTATTGGTAACAAGTCCGGTCTCCTGTCTGTATTTAGTATCCCAATACCTATAATTTGGTTATTGCCATGATTTATAATTTCTTCAAATCTATATTTCGAGAATTGCCCATCGATCATGTAAATTATTGAAACCGAATCAGAACTTATAATTCTATCTGGTGTGAATACTAAAATTGTTCTGGTTTCAGATAATATTTTCGATTCAATCGTTAATGTATCAATATTATAATCTGCACCAATTAAGTTTTTTGAAGCTAAGAACAGAAAAAAAATAATTAAATGTCTCACAAATTCAGTGTTTGTTTATTCCTCCTCCTCCTCAATTCTCTCAATCTTGAAAATGACAGGTCTGATTCCGTCATTGCAGCAGGATATCATCACTTTTTCATCATTTGTCCAACCACGCATAATAGACCCCCCTTGAAGGGCAGCATATACGTATCGGCTTATTGCATCCCATGCTTCACTGCAAAACTCTCCATTCATCATATTGAAGAAATCCATTTGATCAAGAATAAATTCCTGGCCATCATGAAATCTGGTACATTTTCCGACTTTGGGATTTGCTAAATACTCATCTGCCAGATCTTGATAAAATTCTCTTCTTAATACAGTTATTTTACATTTATGTTTCATTGTAATCCTATTATTAATTATACTTTTTTCAGACTGTTTCTGTCCTGATGCATTATCTAAAAGTAGAGGAACTGTGGCAACACAAAACATACCACATCCCGATTTTTTAATAAATTCTTTTCGATCCATTTTGTAATTTTTAATATTTATCAATCAAACCTATTTGAATAATCTACATTTTTTACTTAAATGGAATATTTATTTTATTTATAATACTCTTGGTACCAACTTGTTAATATACGGAATCCTTTTACATTTGACTGTTTTGATACTTTTCTGTACCCCTTAATTAAAGTTATGACATAATATGATTATAATAAAAAAACTATATGGTTCCTGAACTCAGGGATCATGAGGAGCGAAGTGACAAATAATCCTGATAATTGTCCAATTCCATTATTTAACCTGCCCCAATATCCAATCTGTTATCTCCGATAATGCTGCGGGAGAAATGGTCTGTTCTATTTCTGAATATTCAGCAGGCAAGCCTGTCTCGCATTCCTGGAATAAATGGTTTAAGCCGGGTAACGCTTTAATCGTTACATTTTTGTTTCCACCTTTCTTTAATGCTTTCTCAATAGCTACCAGGTTTACTTCTGCTGGTACCTGTAAATCCTTTTCCCCATTGATTGCCAGCACAGGACATTTAACTTTTTCCAGGGTGGGAGCAGGATTGTATTTCATAAAAAATATCATCCATGGACTGGTTAACTGGTTTACCTGTAAAGCAATAAGGTCATCCTCACTGATTCCTTCAGGCTTTAATGCATCGGGGAAATTATTAGCATTCTGCTTAAAAAAAGCAGTTAATTCTGGCTTTATCGAATCAGTATTTTGATTCTCCGTGATAATTTTATAGGCACCTTTAGTGATGGTTTTGGCTTTGTGCAAATCATCCTCACTGCTTCCATTAGCTTTTAATATCATTTCCTGTTGCATTAATAACAGCTCATCCCCCGGTATTCCTGTTCCTGCAAGCAAAACAATAAAACTGATGTCTTTAGAACTGACAGCAACCATTGGTGCAATAATCCCCCCTTCACTGTGGCCGATTAATCCTATTTGTTTTTTATTTATTTCTTTCCTGGTCTGTAAATATTTTAAGGCTGATTCCACGTCACTGGCAAAGTCCGGTGATGTAGCAAAAGTAAAATCTCCTGTTGATTCTGCAGTGCCCCTGTCGTCAAATCTTAATACTGCAATCCCGTTTTTTGTCAGATGATCGGAAAGAACAAGAAATGGTTTATGACTGAATACCTCTTCATCCCTGTTCTGCGGGCCGCTGCCACTGATCAGGATAACAGCAGGGAATTGTCCGTCTTTTTGGGGCATCGTCAGGGTTCCTGCAAGAGTAATATGATCTTCCTGGTTATCAAACCTGACATCCTCCACGTAGTAAGCATAGGGTTCAACCTGTTCCTGGGGACGGTTCATGGCTTCTTTCTCAGGCATCTCTCTTGATAGATTCAATGGAAAAGAATACCCCATCTGAGTGAATGTTCCGGAAATACTATCATTTACCCCAAGGATTCCTTTGTATTCCACACCCAGATTTGATATTTTGATTAACAATTCTGATTCTTCATAGCTTGTGGATGTCACCGGGATTCCATATGCTCCCTGGTCGGGACTGTCCATGGTTGCACCATAACCCTCTGCAGTCTGTGTTATATGGAAAACCACTCTTAGCTGCATGCCCTGGACTTTTAGTATCCCGTTCCAATCTCCGGTAATATCCTGACCGTAAGTAGAAAATATAATCAGGATTGTGAGAATAAATAATGTTATTTTTTTCATTTTATTTTTTTGTTTTGAATGATATTAGCTGCAGGACTTTTGACCTGCAAAGGATGAACCGCATCTATGCAGTTAGCGCCCGGTTCAATTGATCCTTTCTAAGGTAAATAAAGATAGATATTCCTTCTATATAAACCAAATCCCAAGCATTTAATGATCTGATTTATAAAATATTAGCAAGTATTAAATTCAATAATTGCAACCTGTTACAAAGAATAGCCAGCAACTGACATTCTCGAATTTCTGCAATCAACCAGCTGGTGGATGCTTAGAAATTTGAGGATCCTCGAAAATTAACGCACCTGTCAGTCGGGTGGTTACTAATTTTAGGGATTAGTGTGAGTGAGGGAGTGTAGCGACCGAGGGACCTCGTCTGATCCTGGATAATTATATTTATAAGACGCTCCAGAATTTTGTTTATCATTATCGAATACGAGATCCCTCTCCGCCTGTTGGCGGATTCGGGATGACTTGATACCTTCTATGTCATTACAAATCCATTAACAATTCTTCCTTAGTCTTAGCCTTCTTCTTATTGCGACCCTGAGACCATTGCGACAATTGCAACCTCTTCTTTCATAGCCTTAGCCTTCTTAAATATTTGATTTTAAACTCGAATTAGTTTAATTTTATCTTATCAAACCCGGTTTCATATTCAGGTACACATGACAATCTGGTCAGCCGAAATAAAGGAACTTGAAACATTATATACCTCCACAAAGGGCAGGCTTCCTGAATTGGAGAAAGAACTGGTACAACTGATCAGAACGGATGATGCGAATGTTGTCATGCTCTATTCAAGAAGATGCCTTGAGGTTATCGTTACCAATCTATGCGAATCTGAACTTAAAAGACCGCGCAAAACCGAACCACTCAAAGGGATCATTGATAAACTCCACCATGAAGAGAAGATGCCTTCCCATATCATCACCTCGATGCAAAACCTTAACAGCTTATCAACCTATGGTGCCCATCCCAAAGAATTCGATCCACGACAAGTTAAACCGGTACTTAATAATCTTACCACAATCATTGAGTGGTATTTAAAATACAAGGATACCCAGGCTATTATTAAACCAAAGGAGGAAGAAATAAAAGATGAAACTAAAGCCACTGATGATTCTTCTGATCAAATCCAGAAACCAAAGAAAAGACTGATCTTATTGCTTTCCGGACTTGCACTGGTTGTGGTTATTGTTGTTGTGGTTCTGTTCATATTTAATATCATAGGTGGTGGAAAACGAATTGAGGAACTGGAAAAATCTATTGCGGTACTGCCTTTTGTTAACGACAGCCAGGATCAAGAAAATACATACTTCATCAATGGTCTTATGGAGGAGGTGCTTCTGAATCTGCAGACAATTAAGGACCTTAAAGTCCCGGGCAGGACATCCGTCGAACAATACCGGAATCCAACCAAATCCATTCCTGAGATCGCAAAAGAACTCGGTGTAAATTATATTGTTGAAGGAAGCGGACAAAAATATGCCAATACTTTTCGCCTTAGAATACAGCTTCTGGATGGTGCAAAGGGATATCATCTCTGGGGAGAATCATATGAACATCTGATCGAAAGGCCTGAAGATATTTTCAGGATACAAAGCCAGATAGCCCAGTCAATAGCTGCAGAACTGAAAGCAATCATAACTCCTTATGAAAAACAATTAATTGAAAAAGAATTAACATCCAATCTCACAGCTTATGATTTTTATCTCCGCGGCAGAGAAGAATATATTAGGTACAGGTTAGATAAAGAGAATACAGACGCCCTTGAAAAAGCTGAAAAATTCTATAACCAGGCTCTGCAATACGACTCTGCCTACGCCCGGGCTTTTACAGGTTTAGCCATGGTTTACTGGGATAAACATTATTGGAGTTCTTTTTTTGCCAACAATTTTCTGGATTCTGTCCTTATCTTCTCTGACATTGCCCTTTCCTATGATGACCAGCTGGCCGAAGCCTATTCATTGAAAGGTGACTACCTGAAGGAAAATGGAAATTACTCACAGGCATTGGAAGAATATGATAAGGCAATAAAAATAAATCCAAATTACTGGCAGGCATATGCAGGTAAAGGAGGATTGTATTTTAATATAAGAGATCCACTGAAAATATTTGAAAATCTCCACATGGCTGTGAAACTAAATCACGATCAGGAACGGCCTGTAACATTAACATCACTTGGAACTCAATACCTTTATTTTGGATTTTTTAACAAAGCAAAATATTATTTTGAGGAAGCACTAAAATTAAATGGTGATTCGGCAGGATACTTTTCTAATCTGGCCCTAATAGAAGTCTTGCAGGAGAATTATTCAAAAGTAGTTGAATATACAGAGCATGCTTATGCTTTAGATACAAATGATCTTGTGATTCTTTATTTTCTTGGGATGGGGTATAAGTATCTTGATCAGCATGAAACTTCGCTTAAATATTATAAAAAATACGTTGAAAGATTAAAAGCTTTAAAAACTTTATCGATCCGTGATGCGCAACGTATTGGTTATGCTTACTGGCAAAACGGTTTAAAAAAGGAAGCCGAATACTATTTTGATCTGCAGAAGAAATATTGTGAAGAATCGATTAAATTGAACAGAGGTTATGCCAGTGACGCCGGAGCTTACTACGATCTGGCGGGTATTTATGCGTTTAAAGGTGATAAAGAAAAGGCATATGAGAACCTGCGAATTTATAATAACAAGATTGGTAAGTATGAATTCAAAGGGGTGATATGGTTTTTTAAAAATGATCCTTTCTTTAACAATATTAGAAATGAACCTGAATTCCAGGAGATTTTTCGCGAAATAGAAACAAAATACAATAAAACTTACGAAGAGATCAGGAAATGGCTGGAGGAGAATTTGCCCGACTGAAGTCGGGCACATCCTTCAAAGTTCAAAGTTCTCAGTGAGTGTGAGTTAAGAGTTTTGGGTTGGGAATTTAAAATGAAGTTCTGCCGGTTGTTAACCGGCAGTTGTTTCGTGTAGTGGATGAGAGTGTAACCCCGGTTGCTAACCGGGGTGAATGGTTCACGGTTCCTGGTTCCCGGTTTGTGTGGGGAAAGGATTACAGGTTCTCGGTTTTCGGTTCTCAGTTCTCAGTAAGTGTGAGTTAAGAGTTTTGGATTGGAAATTTCAAACAAAGTTCTGCCGGTTGTCAACCGGCAGCTGTTTCGTGTAGTGGATGAAAGTGTAACCCCGGTTGCTAACCGGTGTGAATGGTTCCCGGTTTTCAGGATCAACTTTTTGAAAATGAAATTTATCACCAGGATATTGCTATTCATTCTGACTCTGTTTCTGCTGGTACAGTGTGAAAAGGATGAACCTGATGTCCAGGTGAAAATCCCTGATAACAACTTTTTAGATGCACTTATTAACCAGGGAGTGGATGCAAATGCAGACGGTGTGATCACCAAAAGGGAGGCAGAGGCGATAACATATATGGATGTGAGTTATTATTTTATCCAGGATTTAACAGGAATTGAGGCGTTTGTAAACCTGGATACGCTTTATGCCATGTATAACCAGCTTACCAGTATGAATATTTCGAAATGTACTTCTTTAGTTCTCTTATCATGCTCCAATAACTGGTTAACCAGCCTGAATATCTCAAAAAATACTGCCTTGCGGGAATTATTCTGCTATAATAACCGGTTAACCAGCCTGGATGTAGCAAATAATATTGCCCTGATAGCCCTCAGTTGTGGATTAAACCATATAGATTATCTGGATGTTTCGAATAATACAAGCCTGGAAAAGTTATCCTGTACTGACAACAAGTTGGCCAGCCTGGATGTTTCAAAATGTACTGCGTTAAAAGAGATAGGTTGCTCAGGGAACCTGTTAACCACGCTGGATGTATCAATCATTAATTCCTTGAGTGGTTTGGGCTGTGCCGACAATCAATTGATCAGCCTGGATATTTCAAATAATCCTGCCATGGAGTGGTTGTATTGTGGAGACAACCAGCTAACCATCCTGGATATTTCAAATAATCCCGGATTAAAAAATCTGCATATTGAGAACTTACCTGACCTTTCTGAAGTTTGTGTATGGATAATGCCCTTTCCCCCTGCCGGCGTTAATATATATGCCTCAGGGAGTCCAAATATATATTTTACAGTGGATTGCAAAAAATAAAGAGGCTGTCTCAGAAGTTGTTAATTATATAATTGTCCTTTGTGCAACTTTGTGTTGTGCTTTGTGATCCTTTATGGTTTAAATAGTTATATTAACCACAAAGGTACACAAAGGTTTACTCAAAGTGTCACAAAGGAATCTTGATATATCCCCTTAATTCTAAATAAATCACAGATTCAATAAAATGTTTTATTGTTCACGTGTCAGGAATTCCTTAAAAAATTCG
>LJUQ01000187.1 GCA_001304505.1 Bacteroides sp. SM23_62_1 | reverse complement strand
GCTGCCCCGCTGGCAATACCCTTTTCCCTGAAAACATAATCCGTATTAATCCCATCACTCTTGAAATTTCCAATCATCATTTCTCCAAACTGATCATCACCCACACAGCTGACAAATATTACATTCCCTCCCGCTCTCGCTGCGCTAACAGCCTGGTTGGCCCCTTTACCACCAAAAACCTGCATAAATGTGCAATCGGTGACGGTTTCACCCAGTTTAGGCAACCGCTCCATCTTCATGAAAAAATCGACATTCGAACTACCGATAACGATGATATTGTTTGACATATTAATTATTTTTTTCGTGGAGATGTATCACAATTAAATAATGTATTATGTAGAATAATTTAATTTTTTCTCACAGATACCGCAGATTTAAACGTAGATTACGCAGAACCTAATGCCCTTATTATGAGGCATCTGTGAAATCTGCGGCATAATCTGCGAATATCTGCCCTGTGAAATATCCTTTCAGGATTTTTTCATAGCAAAAATTTCACAGGATCTGCGAGAGGCCTTTAAAAGCCTTCCGACTGAATTCAAGTCATTTTTCTATGTTGGCATGCAGCCTCACGAAAAATTAAACATTCCTGGCTATAATCACCAGCATCAATCCCGAAATAAAGAACAGAAACATCAGGAACAACAGCCAGTTTGTGGACCTGGGAGCCTCTTTGAACTCCTTCCAGATAAACACCCCCCAGGCAGCCGCGATCATGGTGGCTCCCTGACCGAGGCCATAGGAGATAGCCGGCCCTGCCTGTTCAGCAGCGATCAGGCTGAACGACATTCCAATGTTCCAGATGATGCCCCCAAGAAGTCCGATCAGGTGGATTTTCAGGTTTCCCTTTTTGAAATAGTCTGCATAAGTAACGGGTTCCCCCTCAACAGGCCTGTACATAAAAAAAGTGTTCCAGATAAAATTAGATATGAATAATCCAAGGGAGAATACAAAGACAGCTGTATAAGGCGTCATTTTCCCTGCTTCAGGACTGGTAAAGTTCATCGACATGGATGCTGCCACAAACCTGAAAAAAAAGCCCATGATAATTCCTGAAAGGATTGATATAAGAATCCCCTTCATGGATGTACCTCCCTTACCGGATGGAAGTTTGCGGTAGGCTATCGCATTCACAACGATGGCAACAACAACCAGCCCAACGCCAATAAACAGGATCAATGGATCTCCCTTGCTTTCGGCAATAAAATTAACGACCACGCCAATGACCAGTGCAAGGCCTACAGCCAGTGGAAAAGCTACAGCCATTCCTGCAATGGCAGTGGCTGCCACAATTAGGAGGTTAGAAAGATTGAAGATTATGCCTCCCAGGAACGCAGAACCTAACCACCTGGTATCTGCCTGCACAAGATCCTCGAAAAAACCTCTGCCTTCTTCCCCGATATTTCCAAGGGTAAGCCCGAATATTAGTGCAAGTAATACTGTACCGAGCGAATAATCCCAGTAATAAAGCGGAAATTCCCACCCTTTTGGGCTCATTTTCAAAGTGTTGGCCCAGGAGCCCCAGCATAACATCGTGACCACACACAGGATGACTGCAATGGTGTAAGAATTAACTATAAACATAGTATTAAGATTATAAATTAAAATTTCTCAATTGTTGCATGGTAGCAATTGTCGCAAGGTCGCAAGGTCACAATTGTGAGACGGTCACAACCGAAGCAATTGTAATGATAGTTGCAATTGTTACAAAGGTTACGATTGTAATGATTTTCCAGATTACAGGTAAATCTCTGTGGTTTTCCAATGCTTCTCTGTGATCTCTGTGGTTAATCAAACCCACACACTCCCACCCACCAATTTGCCAATTTACAAATTATCGAATTCACTATTTCTATTACTCACAATACCCTCACTCACACACACCAATATACCAAAAAACCGATATGCCAATTTGCCAACTACCCATTTTTCAAATTTACAGAACACCCGATGCTTCTGCTAATTCTGTCCATCTATTTTCTCCATTGTTTTCCAGAAGTCGTCCATGACCCTATTAACATCATAATTCCTGAAAAAGACCACCGAATCTTCTCTGCAGCCAGTTATAACCCATTCACCATTCATCAGCCTCGGGCTATAAATCACAGTATCCATTGCCCAGGCAGGATTTTTTACGGTTGCCACAGCAGCCATATCGAACAGTGACCTTTCTTCCTGCCCTACATTCTCCCAAAGATTATACAGGTAATCGCCCAGCCTGTTGAAATTACCACCATGTCGGCCTTCAATGGGTTCAACCAGCGGGCCCCTGCCGGATAACCTTTTACCAATTTCAGCGCGGGTGGTTTTTACTTCCATGGTCCCTCCCCTGACAGTACATACCCACATCCCCACACCACTCCCGATAATGGGATTGACAGCCGAAGTATCATTATCCATATTGTATTCACCCGGACCGGGCCAGTTGGATCCGAGCCAGACCACTTTCACCTTTCCGATAATAGATGGGTCTTTTTTCAGTGCCAGTGCAATGTTTGTCAGCTTACCTACCGGTATAAGGAGCAGTTTCTTGCCCTCAGGCACACGATGGGCCTGTTCAATAATAAAATCTACCGCCTGCTGTCCGTCATAGACAGGATTATCCATGCTATCCTTCAAAGTCATATAGTCACCGTTTGCCCCGCTGACGACAGGATAACGTTCGTCTGCCTGGCACAGATGGACGATCCGGCGAGCCTCTTTTGTATGCTCTTCAACCAAGCCGCCATTCCAGGTCCGGTTTGTTGTAATACCACGAATATCAAATAAATCGTCATTATAGATCAGGTAGGCAATGGCATGCTGGTCATCCAGTTCATTGTTGGCATCGGTGTCCAGAATGACCGGTATTTTCTCAATGTCTGTTTGACTGCATGCCATCATAAAACTTGCCATAAGTAGTAATAAAAAATTTCGCATCATAGGGATCCGGTTTTTGTGGTTGTATAAATGGATATAAAACTTTTTCATGAAAAACTACTTAAAGATTCATGAAAACTGCTTGCCGGCAGGCATGAAAGTTCATGGGAATTCCCTGCTGCAAAGTTTAAATCTGTTGATTAATTAAAACAAATTTAAACTTTTTACAGAGGAAAATCAGAAGAAAATCTTGAAGTGTTAAATTTATTTATCTCGTGAGACTGAAATCCTTTCTCCAGGGATCTGTCAAATTGTTTATACACTATATCGTATAAATACCAGGCTGCAGGGTTTCATCTTGAGGTTTGCCACTCCTTTCATTGTTCGTCTCCTGTTATATATATTTTTAATATTAACAGGATGAGCCAGCAAATCCTTGTAAGTTATCTCATCCAGAAAGAATATTTCTATTTGTTGAGGGAGGTCAGAAAGTAAAACCTGATTATTTTCCTGCTTCAGGTTGGCCACAGCAAGAAATCTTCTGTTCTCCAGACCCAGCCCCAGGATGCAACATGATAACGGATCAGGGTCAGGAACATTGATCACTTCCCATCCCTCAAATGATAATATCTCAGTGAGCAGATACCATACAGGATAGATCATACCGGATGTTGCATGAAAGATACCAGGATATGCCGGGTTTTTCTTTCCATGAATAATTCCCTTTATACCCAATGTCTCATAGAGAGTAATTGATGATATTCCAGCCTCGGCTAACATTTTAATTGTGGCCAGTGTCCACCCTGCACAGATCAGTGACATCTGCCTGGGATCCGCTGATTCAGGAAAGGAATCATCACCTTCAGGTTTTTCATAACTTGTTGCAACCACATTAAATCTCTTTTTCAGGGTAACCGGGGATACATGAACAGGCTTTCCGGGAAAATAAGTCCTGGCACTCTCAACCACATGTTTTTGACCTTCCAAATTTTCTATTAGTGTGAGATGATCACAAGCATGAACCTGGGGGCATACAGGGAAAGTAATATAATCAGCTTTTGCAGGATTGAACCGGTTCCTGTTCAGTTCTGTAAAATTGGTGTTGCTTCCCGCTCCAAGAGGTACCCCGGGCAATATTTCCCTGATTAATGGATACACTGTATCCGGCATATTACTACCCGTAACATGCGATGCCGGATCAAAACAGGCAATAGAATATAATGTGCACCTGGATTTTTCCAGTATATCTTTTACTTTGTCTAACTGCTTTCTATCTTCCTTTTGAAGGTATAGGATCAGCTCAACTGGCTTATTAAGGAGGATGGCTTCCTTCACCTGTTCAGCAAATTTTGTTTCCCAATCATATTCTTCTATCCTGATTTCCAGCCTGTAATGACTGAAATGTATTATATTTAGTGTGCTGACTTCATCTTCAGAAAACCCGTGATACAGACCTGAAGCACAGATTCCGATTGCCGGCAATACCCGGTTTTTCAGGGTTGTTCCAGGAATTGAGATTTCAGAAATATTTTCATAAACAAAAATGTCATCATGCATATCTTCTATGGTGAGGGATACTGATTGCTCCATACACTGGCCTGATTCCATTCTTACAGGAAAGGGAAGGCTGAGTGGTGTGGAATAGGTTTTATAAGAAGCATCAGTCCAGTTTCGCTGGTCTTCCGTTTCAAATATGTCACCTGAAAATTCCAGCAGTGCCTTTTTCCCGGGAATATAATCCCACTCCATACCCGCCAGATCCAAAAAGGGTTGATGGGGTGAAATGAATTCGGGAAATGGCTTCTGGGAACTGGTTCCATCGGTGTGTCGGAGGGTACACATTTTACCTGATACAGATAATGGGTGAAGAATACAGAGCCCTGTGCGGTTCTGGAGGAACCCAGAGAGAGCTTGTCCTTTCATATTAAACGTCAGTCTATTACCTTCCCCTGTGATAATAAAATCCGCCCTGAAATGAATATCGCCCTCCAAGTAATCGGCCTTACAGGTTACCCTGAAACATTCTTTGTCCAGATCAATTTTTTCATCCCTGATAGTTGGTTGCAAAGTCCTCCAGTTCCTGTCGCGCAGGGCGGGATAGATCATCCGGAGTACTTCGGCATTTCCTGACCGGATATACCGCAGACTGCCTTTATGATAGACTGCTGATAAATTCTTTATTGCCAGCAAAACAGGTGCATCAGGATCCTTTGGCGATCCTGTCTGCAAAATCTCCGTAGAAAATATATTCATCAGGAAAGTTTTGTCATATCAATGATTGTATTCTCCCTGGCTGAATCATAGGAGGCAAATACCAGCCGGATCGTTTTGAAATTATCATCCCCTGTTGTTTCAGCCTTCCCCCCCCGTAGTCCTTCGAGCAGGTCCCTCTGCGCATCAACAATACAGGAATGGTTACTGGCATAATCCGGATCTACCCATGGATACATAACAGGTTGAGCGACTTCCTTGATTGTTCTTTCCCTCGTAGTGGTATGAATCTCAGCCTGTGGATACAGCTGAATGGTACCTTTATTCCCCTCTACCAGGAGCTGTGGCTGGGGAAAAGAGTCCACTTCCGGGACAGATGCATAGGACATTTCGGCATAACAGTGCACTCCGTTTTCCATCTCCATAAAGACATTTGCCACATCTTCACCCTTTATCCGGAGATTAACCCTATTGATCATGCAATAAAGGGTTCGTGCTTCACCCAGGAGGAACCGGCATACATCCAGTATATGCGTTCCGATATCTGTCAGGATGAATTGTTCCAGTTCAGCCAGGAAAGGCTGGTTCTCAAAAACCGGAAAACCTGAACAAAAAGAGATCCTGGCTTTAAATATATTACCGATAATTCCCGAATCCATGATCTCCTTTACCCTGCGCACCGGTCTCTGCCACCTGTAATTTTCATTGATGAACAGTTTGACTCCTGCATCCCGACAGATCTGAACCATCTTCAGGCATGTTTCCAGGTCAGGTGCCATGGGTTTCTGACATACAACATCAAGCCCTCTTTTAGCAACCATCCCTGTCAGTTCAAAGTGTGAATCCACATCCGCTATGATATCAACAAAGTCAAGTTCCTGGGCATGCTGATCGAGAAGTTTTTCAGGATTGTCATAGACATTTTTTACATTGAATTTTTTTGCGGTATCCTGTGCCTTTGACAATACCTTATCACAAACCGCAACGAGTTCCAGCCCTTCCAGCTCAAGCCATCCGGATATCTGGTAAAATGACCAGAATCCAGTGCCGAAGACTGCAAATTTGAGGTGTTTCATGGGGGTGAATTTGTATTCTCAGTAAATATGTTTCTAAATATTTTGTTTAATCTTTATAATAAGTGGCATAGAGCATGGTGCATAGTGCATGGAGTCCCGATAGATCGGGATCAGTATTGCTAACTCACTTTGTGCCTGATTACTCACAGTTAAATTCCTTTCCAGTATACTAAACTCTAACTCACACCCTGAGACCATTGCGACAATTGCTACATTGCGACGTTGTCTCCTGGCACCAAGCAACATTTCATGTCCAGACCTCATCTTCTAAGTAATATCCTTCACCTGTTCCAGTACATTTTCTGGCTCAAAGATCTTTTGCCATCCCTCTTTAAACAGGATTGGTTTTCCCCTGCTGATTGCCTTATTAGCTGCATCTGAGAAAACTGCTCCCGGCAATTCGTTAAAGATCACAGCCAGCTGGATATTCAGATGTCCCAGCAAAAATTCACGTGCTGCTTCAGCAGGAACACCCAACCGGATTACTTCATCAAGGCCTTCTCTGATAATCGTCATACAGGTAGATGAGAGCGTTTCCACCAGCGCAGGCTCCAGAAGACCCATTTGTTCAACAGTTATCCGGTATGCCTTGCAGACAGGGGCATACATCCTGCGTGCCAATTCCTCACCGGTAACATAATCCTTCTCATCCCCCTGCATCAGGGCACAGACAATACATTGTTTTGCTAGTTTTCCGCCAAAAAAATCTTTTTGTGCCTCCTGTGTTGGTTCCCAGTTAAAAACAGAAGGATGTGCCGGATGAGTGACAAAATACGATATATCATCATGCATATATATTTTCCCTGCAAGTATAACGGCCGGATCCAGCAAAATCACCATGGCTCCGCTTTTCATAAGGGGGATAATCCGAGTTGATACTTCTCCCAGCGCTACATCCGGAATGGCAAGAATAACGGCATCCGCATATGGGATCGTATTACTCTCCGATGATACAGAAATACCCCTTTCAGCCAGCCGTTGAATACCATCCGGACTGATCTCCAGGTATGACATGTTATAGCCGGAGTCTTTAAGATTATCGGTGATACGGCAACCCATCTTGCCTCCTGCCCCGACGATAGCGATTTTTCTCATGATGATAAAATTTTACTCTGCACATGACTTGAAGTCATGCACTGAGTTACTCATAGTCAAGTACTGAGTAATAAGGTTTTCAAATAATTAAAACTTTCCTCTGCCCATAAAGCTTCCTTTTCGATTGTTTTATCCATTGTATTCTCCGGTGACACCCATTGTTCAAGAATAGCACTCTGGCATCTCCCCTGAATCTTTTCAAGTATGTTCTGAAGCGGAAGCATTCCTTTTCCCAGAGGAGCTCCCTCTATAACAAAACCCATCTGGTGATCCATCCGCCGGATAATGAATTCCTTGACATGTAAATTTACAGTCAACGGTGCGAGATATTCAATAACTGCATCCAATCCTTCACCCGTCCCCATAGAATTTACAGTATCCAGGCAAACTCCTGTATATTCAGATCCGGCTTTTTCAATAATCGTTACAAAATCACGTATTGGAAATTTCTCATAATTCTCAATGGCAAGTATAATGTTTCTGCTTCTCAGCTCCGGGATAAACTCTTTTATGATACCATGAACCTTATCCAGTGAAGGATTAAAATCCTTGTTGCTGATTACCATGCGCAGGATGGGGGATTGAAATTTCTCTGCTATTTCAAGGTAACGTGCCAGGTTCTCCGGAGTCATTCCCCGCGCTCCGACTTCAACCGGTATCCCCAGCTTACCTGAAAGTCCTGACAGGGCATGCAGCTCATTATCAGGAAGAAGATGCAGGGGCATATTATCGGCTATCTGGACACAGTCTGCTCTCAGTTTGGATGCCATTCGAATCATATCGAAAGGCGACATTGGATTATCCGGAAGAGTGCCCGGAACTCCAACAGCCCATGTATAGGTGAATGAACTGATACCTGATCGCATGGATTGGAAATTAACTTTTTTCGGGAAAGGAATTTTAAATTAAATTCATTCACAGTTTACCCGATGAAATAAATTTGGCTGCTTTTTTGTTTCAGTCCAGATCCGGTACCCATCCATAATCAATATAATCATAATCAATGTCCTCTCCATTAACATAGATCATCAGGAATCCCTCCTCCGGATTACTTTCAGGCCTGTTTTTCCACCATCTGCCCGACACGGCACCAGCGGTGATGAAGTGAACCTGCTCATTCAAATAGATTTCTTCAAGGAAATGCAGATGTCCCTGAAGGATCAGTTTAAGGTTATGTTCCCAGAAAAGGTAAAGGACATCTTTGGCATTATTGATGATCAGACTGGCAGGTGTGGCAGCCAGCGAGCCTTCCGCAAGTTGTGTCTGCACCGTAATAAACGGGATATGGGTACTTAAGACTATGGGAGTATTATTATCGATACCTACCAGGTCAGATTTGATCCATTCAATCTGTTCATCATCTATCATACCGATATATTCCCTTTCTTCGGTAATTCCAACAGCATCCAGCACCATGAAGTGCCATCCTTTGTAATCAAAAGAATAATACCTGGGGCCAATTCTTTTTTCATACATTTTCTTCCCGTATTCGCTAAAAGCAGTATCTACCTCCTCCCTTCTGTATAGTCCGAAGTGTTCATGGTTGCCAATTGTATTATAAACCGGCATATGAAATCCTCTGGAAACATCGAGATATAAATTATAAAGTGAGTCTGCTCTTCCATAGGATACATCCATTGCATCCATGACCAGGTCACCGCCGGTGACCACGAAGTCAGGATTCAGTATATTGATGGTATCGATGGCCTTCTTAAATCCTTCAACCGCATTCAGCTCGGGTTGCAGGTGTATATCGGTGAGGAAAGCAAAGGTGAATTTTCCCGTAGCCTGAGTTAATTCGGTTCTCCTGCTGCAGTCTATCACCAGCAGTGCCAGGATGATGATTGTAATGAATTTATTCATGGTTTATGGTATTAGTTATCAGTAATCAGATTTTAAATTTAGGATTTTTAGTTGATTCCTGTTACACTATCGTGATGATCTTGATGTGTTGACCTACTGAAAGTTGGCCAACCATTATCAATTTATTCTAATGTATGTTTGACTTTCAATCGAACCATTATGACAATGATTACATTAAGTTATAAACTCTTTTACAATACGCTTAAATTCTCTAAATTTGTACTCCATTTTCACGGGATATGGTCGGTTGGCCGAGTGGCTAGGCACCGGTCTGCAAAACCGGTTACAGCGGTTCGACTCCGCTACCGACCTCAACAAAACCCTGCCGGCGGCAGGGTTTTGTAGTTCTCGGTTCTCAGTTATCAGTTTTCAGTTAAGTGTGAGTAATGAGTACTGAGTTTGCACATTAATCTGACCTGATTTCATACGGACAGATATGAAAAAGACACGAAGAGCCGAAGAGCCGGAGGATTGGTCTGTTGGGCTCACCAGAACCGGATCGGCGAAGCTAATCCGCATCAACAAAACCCTGCCTGCCTTTAGATTTACTTTTTTTATTGTTAATAAAAAAGAAAATCAAGTATTAAGTATAAATAGTTGATTTTCTTTTATTTGTTGAGAAAGTTA
>LJUQ01000186.1 GCA_001304505.1 Bacteroides sp. SM23_62_1 | reverse complement strand
ACCAAAGATGTGGTCAGGGTGCTTATTGCACGTATTTATCTTTATTACGAGGGATTTGTCAAAAAAGTAATGGGAGTTACAAATGACTGGACAGACGGTACAACGGTAATAAATAAAGCTTATGTACAAAATTTGATGGAAGAGATTATTAACAGCGGCCGCTACATATTACTGGATGATTATGCTGATATATTTGACTGGGATAATCAAAATAACGAGGAATCGATTTTTGAATGGCAGTATTCGGAACAAGGCTTAGCAGGTTGGGGAGATGGGAGTTTATCAAGGGATGGAAATTTTTCCTGCCAGATTTATGGTATCAGGAGTCCGGTTGATACCAGGACCGCTACGGGTTGGAGCTTTGCTACTCTAACTTTTACCCTGGTTGATGAGTTTGAAGATGGAGATTACCGGAAAGGTGTATCGGTTTATAACAATGAGGATAGTATAGGACAGGGTTTCCATGGCCCCCAATATCAATACACAGGTTATTTTAATAATAAATACCTGCCTAATGCAGAATATTTACCCACTGGAGGGGCGGCAGAGCTTAACTGGCCTATTAATTACAAAGATATAAGATATGCGGAAGTCTTGCTGATTGCAGCTGAATTATTTATGGATGACCAGCCGGGAAAAGCTGTTGGATACCTTAATCAGGTAAGAACCAGGGGAATGGGTGATGGCGCTGCATTAAATGCCTCAGAATTAAATATTGACGCGATTTATCATGAGCGCAGGGTTGAATTTTCTGGAGAAGGTCACCGCAAATGGGATTTGATGAGAAGAAGCCTGGATTATGCCAAAGTAATGATTGATGCAACATGGGACACTTCAACCTTTCCTGATTATGTAGTTAAGGATGATTTTGTCGGCAGAGAATTTAATAAAGATACCTGGGGAATGTTGCCTATTCCGGCTTCTGAGATAAGAGCAATGAATGAAGGTGTATTACAACAATATGTCCCTGGTTTTAAATAGGCATTTTCTCTGTCATTACATACATAAACAAGGTCGTCTGTTAGATTAATACAGACGGCCTTTTTCTTTTTATTTGTTTAACTCAAAATTGTTATAAAAGTTTTTCAGCACATAAAAAGCTTTCTTCTTATTTCCTGTCTGGGAAATTAAACCTTTACGGTTCCAGCCGTCCTGTATAACAGGAAGCGGACGCCTCGGGGATCTGAAGTCACAGAGTATCCATGGAGTAGTACCTCTTAGCTGCGGGATTTTTACCAGCATATCCAAAGTTTTTCTGTAAAGATCTTCCTGAAATTCCTCTGTCCACCTGGTCAGCCTGTCTCCGTGAAAGCCTTGTAATGCTCCTGCTCCAAACTCAGAGATTATAACCGGTTTATCCTGTTCTATTTTCCATATGATATTTTCACAATTATCAGGAAGTCCGTCATACCATCCAATATATTCATTAAAACTTAATACGTCTACATAATCTGCCAGGGGATCTGTAATCACCCTGATGTTACGATCCTCCTCCAGTCCGTGCTGTTCCAAAGCTGCACTTATTAGGCGTGTATTATCAAGTTTTTTTGCCTCTGCAATAAGTGAAGTCATAAATTTTAGCCTTGGCTCTATTACAGGAGTCTCATTTCCAACGCTCCAGAATATTACTGATGCCCTGTTTTTATCCCTGGTTATAACATCTTTTAGTTGTGATTTGGCATTATTAAATGTTTTTTCATTTTCCCAGTCAATAGTCCAGTAAACGGGAATTTCTTCCCAGAGCATAATACCCATCTCATCGGCAACCCTGGCCATATATCCGTTATGCGGGTAATGAGCAAGCCTGGCAAAATTACCGCTTAGCTCTTTTACCCAACCCAGTATCATCCGTGCATCTTCCTTTGAATATGCCCTGTTTCCCCTAAGTACATTTTCTTCGTGGATACAGATCCCTTTGAGAAATACCGGCTGTCCGTTCAGAAGAATTTCTTTTCCCCCGGTGCTTATAGTCCTGAATCCTGTTTTTTCATTAACAATATCTTGCCCTGCTTTTAATGTTACATCATAAAGTTTTGGATTTTCCGGCGACCACAGTGTAAGCTTGCTAGTCCTGATTTCGATTTCCGCATTTCCTTTTTCATTTGTCTGTACCGTATGCTTTATCCCTGCTTCGGGAATATGTATTTCAACCGGTACATTGTTTAAATTATTACCGTCAAGTTTCACATATCCTGAAAGAATATCCTTACTGTCTCTTTTGAGTTGTATAAAGTAGTCACGTATAAAGGTTTCCGGAACTTCAATAATTTTTACGTCCCTGGTTAATCCTCCATAGTTCCACCAGTCAGTGTTAAGAGTGGGCACTGCTTCACGCTTTCTTTTGTTGTCAACTTTCACTATAATAAAGTTGCCCGTATCTTTTATGATATCTGTGACTTCAAAATTAAAAGGTGTGAAGCCCCCGATATGTCTGCCCAGCTTTTTGCCATTCAGATAAACATCAGCCTGGTAATTGGCTGCCCCGAAGTAAATGAAAATCCTGTTGCTGCTGTTGTCTTTCAGGTAGTCAAATGACTTCTTGTACCAGATAGTACCCTCGTAATACAATAGTCTTTCATCCTGAGTATTCCAGTCACCCGGCACTAGCAGGGTCGGAGATTTATCAAAATTGTATTCTATAAGATCGCTTTTATCGGTTTGTATAAAGTTTTTGTAATAACCTCCACTACCCGGATGTTCCACTTCATCATAAGGCTGATACCTGTAATTATAAAATCCGCTTTCATAAGGATCTATAATATAATGCCACTTGCCGTTCAGAGTTTCTGTTTTCCTTTTAATTGTGCCGGTTATCAGAGGTGACTGGCAAAATAAATTTTCACTGGTAACGAATATTAAAACAAAAAACAGCTTAATAAATATTGCATTTTTCATGATGTCATATGTTATGTTCTGGTTAAGAAATAGTTGTTACTTTTCGTATTAAACAAAAGAATAAAGTCATTCTATTTTGAAAACCTGGTAAGAATGGGGATTGATATTAAATCTGAATTCCGTCTTGTTATCGCAATGCACTCCTTCAAGAATTCTGTTGCTGTTTAATTCCTTCAATTTGTCAGCTTTACCTTTAATAACAACTTTAACTGTCTCCCTGTGAGGGAGAAATGAATGAATAATAAATGTGTTATTATCATAAACAAATAAGCTTATTTTGCTTTTACTTTCAGTGCTTACATAAATATCCCTCATAATAACATTCTTAAGCATGTTTATCACATCTGCAGGCAAATTATACAGATCGCCAAAATTATCAGGTATTGTCAGCACATACATAATGCATTTTCCATATCCTGCCATTAGTAACAAGGGATATCCGTTACCCTCACTATATGCGGTGATTATTTCCCAGCAGTCATTTGTAGGATATATGATCTGCGGAATAAGAATATCCTTTTCAGATTCATGTATAGTCCTGAAATCTGAAAACCTGTGGACCAGTACTTTTTTATCAGTATAGCGCAGTTCTGCGATTTCTTCAATACCCTTACCCTGAAGGGCTTTTAATAATCCTGATGTGATAATTACATTCTTACCATCCAGTAGTTGTGTCTTTATTTTCTGTATAATATCATTATCATACTTTGCTGATTCTGTAAGCAATATCATATTACTCTCATAAGGAAACTCAGGAGTTATATCAACAGGTATTCCCAGCATTCCAATATAATTGTGTAAAAAATCTTCCCCTGAAGAATGATATGGTTTGTATGCTGGTATTCCCAATGGTTTACCCAGGCGATCCATAAAATTATCAGCTTTAGACAGCACATATCCTGCCAGTGGTGTTACATTGCTTAAGTATTCCATTGTGCCGTCATTCTTATCCATTTCTTCAACGAGAAACTGTAATGAAAAGAGGGTCACTTCCTTTGGCTTTGAAAAGAGTGTCAGCGATATTTGTTCCCCATACCTGTCCAGATAACCCCGGGCAAATGGATCAATCCACCCGCCTGCATTTTTTCCTCCGCTTGCATTCTCGAGGTATCTCATTATCGAGTAACTCTGATAAGGCTGTAAATGCTGGTGAGTATATTCAGGATCCCTTGTCTCTGTCCCTGTATAGATCATATCAAAAATCTTTGGCTCATATTCAAGGTTATATCCCAGAAACTGGTAATGTTCATACCAGTTGGGATATTTGATGATCATTTTTACATCAGGACTTATTTCCCGTGCAGTTTTTATTATTACATTTTCTGCCACATCTTTCAACAAATCCAGCCGGTAATCGGTCCAGCTTTTATTACCCTTGCTCTTGATACACAACTCGCATTTGCAGCTGGTAAAGAAGAAATCATCAAGCATTATTTCATCAAATAACCCTGCAGTAAATTCCACTATCTCCTTTATTTTTTGCAGGTGTTCCTGGTTAGAATAGCAGAAGGTTTTAAACCTGTTTGCTTCCTGCATTACCAGTGTGATCCCCCCTGATACACTGATGCCTTTCTTTTCCAGAAAATTTTTTGCTTTAATGATGGTCTCCCTGTCAGCCAAAATCATGTCGCGGTAGGTTTCCAGATAAAGTTTATCAAATTTCACATGCTGCTCCAGGTATTCAATTCTCTTTTCAAGCCAGTTAAGATCACTCATTTTTTGAACCTCGTATACTCTGCAGTATATGGCAACATTGAAATTTTTGTAACCACCGGCAAGAATTAACGAAGACTGGATGTTAACTAACAGCATGAAACAGATTATCAAGAATATTTTATACATTTTATTTCTTTTTAGGTTAAATATTTAATATTTACATATTCACTCTACAAATTAATTAAAAATTTATATACCATATTTCCTGACAAATATTTTATTTTTGAATCAAATTAAACAAATCAACTTATCATGAAGAAATTTAAAATATTCAGCCTGATAATTATCTTTTTACTATCCGGATACAAATATCTATCCTCTCAGCTCGGGCCGGCATCTTACGATATGGCTGTTATTACCGGGAAATATGATATTCCTGACTGTCCCCATTGGCTACATAAAGCTGTCCTTTACCAGATATATCCGCAAACCTTTTATGACAGCAACGGGGATGGAATTGGTGATTTGCCGGGGATCATAGAGAAAATGGACTATGTTAAAAGTCTGGGTGTTGACGGATTCTGGATAAATCCTTTTTTCGAATCGCCATTTAATGATGCAGGTTATGATGTATCTGACTATTATAAAGTTGCTCCCAGGTACGGTACTAATGATGATGCCAGGCGTATGTTTGACGAAGCTGAAAAGCGGGGTCTTAAGATATTATTCGATTATGTTATCAGTTATACAAGCATTGAACATCCCTGGTTCCGGGAATCTGCAAAACAGGAAATGAACAAATACTCAAACTGGTATATATGGACTGACAATACCTGGATAAATCCGCCCGATGTTTACAAAGATGCATTTATAAAAGGTTATGGAAGGCGAAACGGCCAGTTTATGCGTAATTTTTACTGGTCCCAGCCGGCACTCAATTATGGATTTGCCAAGCCTGAAAAGGACTGGATGCTGCCGATAGACCATCCTGATATACTGGCTTTACAGGAAGAGTTAAAAAAGATATTACGTTTCTGGATGGATATGGGCGCTGATGGTTTCAGGGCAGATATGGCCGGTGCACTGGTTAAAAATGCCAATATTACCGGAAATGATCAGTTTTTCAGCACACGGGATGAAGGAACAAAAATATTCTGGAATAAAATCCGTAAAATTTTTGATAATGAATACCCTGATGCTTTTATGGTAGCTGAATGGTCTCATCCTGAGTCAGCACTCAACGGAGGCGGGTTCCATGCCGATTTTTTTCACTGGTTTGCGGGTTATAACGATCTTTTGCAGAAAGAAAGCTGGCGAATCATGAATGGCTATTCAGAAGGTCACAGTTTTTTTGACAGGGAAGGAAAAGGTAATATCACAAATTTCCTGAAGACATATATGGATCAATATAATAAAACAAAAGGCAAGGGTTATATTCTGCTGCCCATTGGCAATCATGATCTGTCGCGTTTAAATATTAAACGTACCAGGAAAGAGCTGGAGATGATCATTGCATTTTCAATAGCAATGCCCGGTATACCATTTATTTATTATGGAAATGAAATTGGAATGCGACAGCTGTATGGCAATCCTTTTGTTGAAGGTGCGTATAAACCACGGGCAGGAGCACGGACTCCCATGCAGTGGGCACCAGGAAGGAACCTTGGCTTTTCTTCTGCCCCGCCTGAGCAGTTGTACTTGCCGGTTGATGCAGCTGCCGATGCACCCAATGTAGAAGAACAGGAAAAGGATCCGAATTCACTTCTAAATTCAGTGCGAAAGCTTATTGAACTAAAGAAAAGCGAACCCGCACTGGCAGCATATGCCGAATTTGTGCCGGTATACGCCCGTGAAAATACTTACCCTTTTATATTCGCGCGTGCAGCAGGTAAAGAAACGATCCTGGCAATCTTTAATCCTGCTGACCGTACTGAGACAGCAGAATTTGCATTAAACATTGATGCAGCGAGCTTTGAGCTCCTTACAGGCAAAAAAATAGAAATATCCAATAATAACAGAATTTATTCTGTTAAGGCACCAGGTATTAGTTATGCGATTTATAAGCTGCAATATTAAGGACAACCTACTGGTAAATATTCTTAAACCTTATAGCCTGGCCCCCACCCCTGGCTAATCTGATTGCAATCTTAGTGTTCGTATCCACTTCTTTCCGGGATATGTTTATTGCAAGCGGATTTGTTTCCCAGTCCGCTTCATCTGCATCTGCATATATCTCAGCTATATACTTTTTATCATTGTCAAGAAAAGACAATTGAATTTTAAATTCTCTGTTGTTTTCATCAGTGATACTACCTAAATACCAGTCATTACTGTTCCTGTCTTTGCGGACTATGGTTACATAATCTCCAATCCTGCCATTGAGCACTCTGGTATCATTCCAGTCGACAGGTACATCCAGAATAAACTGAAAAGCAGGATTATTTTCATAATTCTCCGGTAAGTCCGCAGCCATCTGGAGGGGGCTGTAAATAACTACATAAAGTGCCAGCTGCTTTGCCAGTGTAGTATTTACCCTGTTTTCAGGCTTTTCCTTAACCATTATATCAAAAATACCAGGAGTAAAATCCATGGGACCGGCCAGTAAACGGGTAAAGGGAAGGATAGTCTCATGCTCCGGGGGATTACCGCCATCCGGACTCCAGGCATTGTATTCCTGTCCCCGGGCGCCTTCACGGGATAACATATTCGGATATGTACGCTGAATGCCTGTTCCTTTTATAGGCTCATGAGCATTCACCATGATTTTATGTTTTGCAGCTGTTTCAATAACCCTCCTGAAATGACGGACTCCATACTGTCCGTGATGCCATTCCTTTTTGCTAAGTCTTGTACCCACATACCCTGTTTTTACAGCATTAATACCCAGCTCCTGATACAATTTAAATGCATCTTCCATTTGTTTTTCATAATGCCCTATTCCTGCTGCAGTTTCATTATGACCGATGATTTTAACTCCATTTAAAGCTGCATAGTCACATAACTCCTTGAGGTCATAATCATCATAGGGAACGGTGAATTTAAACTTGTCAGCATTATCAGGCCAGTTACCGTCCCATCCGACATTCCAGCCTTCAACAAGAACTCCCCCGAATCCATATTTGGCAGCAAAATCAATATACTTCTTTGTATTTTCAGTTGTAGCCCCGTGTTTTTCCGATTTTTCCCATGTATACAGGCCTGTATGCATACCCCACCATATTCCAATATATTTCATGGGTTTAATCCATGATACATCATCAAGTTTGTTAGGTTCATTAAGATTCAGGACCAGATATGATGTTATGAGATCACCGGGATTTTCAGCAATCTGTATGGTTCTCCAGGGAGTAACCATGGGAACAGCAGATTTTACCTTAATACCATCTGACCAGGGAATCAAATCACATTTCAGAGTATTTTCCTCAACCTTTGCCAGTGTCATACTTGCGTAATCAGTCAGGTCTGCCTCATGAATACACAGGTAGAGACTATCTCTGGTTTCTAATGTTAAGGGAGTATGAACTGTATCAAGCTCGTTAACCGGAGATTTTTTATACAGATATTCATAGCGGTTATCTCTGTATGCCGGAATCCACCATGCAAACTGATTATCAGGAAAGACAAATTCTGTTTTCTCATCCAATATAAATATGCTGTCCATGTTTTCCTGTTCCGGGATCTCGTAACGCAAGCCTACTCCATCATTATATACTCTGAAAACAATATTTAATTTACGGCTTAAATTTCCAGCCTCCTCAAGGAATATAGTTAGCTGGTTATAATTATTCCTTATAATCCGCTTCTCACCCCATGGCTGTTCCCATGTTTCATCAACAGCGGTTTCCTCATAATCCTTAATTACAAAATTGCTGTCAAGAGGTTCCCTGTATTTAAAATTAAATCCGAGAGCTGAGGTTAATATTACCGGTTTATCCTCTACATTTATCAGATAACAGGGTCTTGTTTTATACAGTTTAAAAATCAGATTGATCTTATTATCAGGAGAAAATACTGTCAGCTCTGTAATTGTTTTTCTGCCACAATCTGCCAGAAGAATAACAAATAGCCAGAGCAGTATATTTATCTTTTTCATTACCTTTTAAACAATCCACAACCTGTTGAATCCAACATGGAAGCCACTGTTGATTTTAAAAATATAAAACAAAAACCATGTAAATACCTTTGGTTTTATTCTGACTCTGATTTTTTTATAAATTCCTGAATTGTTTCTTCCAGTAAACGGTTGAACTCCTCAGGATTATCCCAGAATACCAGGTGTCCGACATCGGTCATTATTTTTGCCTGGAACGAAGGGACATATTTCATCCATGCCTCAACATTGGTAGGTTCCATATCGGAATTTATTGCTGTAACAGGAACCTTTAGTTGTTTGACAGATTCCACGAGGTCTTCATTAATCCATTTTAAATAGCCATTTAAGGATTCATGCCAGCCTATCTTTGAGACGGTATCGGGATACAATTCTGAAATCCTTTCAAAAGTAGCTTCCGGATTCTTTTTATAGAATCCCAGCCTGACCAGTTTTTCATTGGTCATGTCAGTGACGAGATCCATCAGTACACTATCAAAAAATGCTACAACTTCCGGTGGATATTTAACATCGGGATCCATTAAATCATCAACCAGAACCACGCCTATAACTTTTTCAGGCAACTGGTTAGCAGCTTCAATGGCCGCCGTCGTTCCCATTGAAAAACCCACCAGCACAATCTCATCAAGTTTCAGCT
>LJUQ01000185.1 GCA_001304505.1 Bacteroides sp. SM23_62_1 | reverse complement strand
TGAACCCAACCGGATTAACATTTCCCCAATATTCTTCCGGCTGGGGATGAACAGTGGGATCACCGTAAACTTCACTTGTCGATGCCTGAAGAAACCTTGCTTTGATCCGTTTTGCCAGTCCCAGCATATGGATTGTTCCCATCACAGATGTTTTTACCGTTTTGATCGGATTGAACTGATAGTGAACCGGAGATGCCGGGCATGCAAGATTATAAATTTCATCAACCTCGATATAAAACGGCATGGTAATGTCATGCCTGATTATTTCAAAATAAGGATGCTTCTGTAAGTGGATGATATTTCTTTTCGACCCGGTGAAGTAGTTGTCAAGACATACCACTTCATTTCCTTCTTTGAGCAGCCTTTCACAAAGATGTGAACCGATAAATCCGGCACCACCGGTGACCAGAATCCTTTTCATAAATATAGTTTTATGTGATTATCTGTATGTTCTTCCAATACCGTAATAGATAAAACCATTTTCTTTCATTTCTGCCGGATCATATATATTCCTTCCATCAAAAACGACTCTGTTTTTCATCAATTTACCCATTAATGCATAATCGGGCAACCGGAATTCAGACCATTCGGTAATGACAACAAGTGCATCTGCATCTGTTAATGCTTCATATCGATCCCGGGCATATTTAATGGCATCACCAATCCTTCGCCGGCACTCATTCATGGCGACGGGATCATAAGCATGTATATGCACACCTTTTTCTAACAGTTTATCAATGACGGTCAGGGAGGGAGCTTCCCTGATATCATCGGTGTTCGGTTTGAAGGATAATCCCCAGATGGCAATTTTCCTGCCTTTCAGATCCTGATCAAAATGTCTGATTATCTTGTTGAAAAGGAAGTCCTTCTGTTTTTTATTAACATTTTCAACTGACTTCAGTATTTCCATTGAATGCCCTCTGGTTTCAGCTTCTTTGATCAGGGCCCTGATATCTTTTGGGAAACAGGAGCCTCCATAGCCTGCACCTGCATAAATGAATTTGTTCCCTATCCGGCTGTCTGTTCCTATCCCTTTCCTGACCATGTTGACATCTGCCCCGACAAGTTCACACAGGATGGCAATCTCATTCATAAAGCTGATTTTTGTTGCCAGCATGGAATTGGCGGTATACTTGGTCAGTTCAGCTGAAGGGATATCCATAAAAATCAATGGATGGCCATTTAAAAGAAAGGGCTTGTAAAGTCTTTTCATCACCTGTTCTGCGCGCTCTGAATCAACACCGATAACGATCCTGTCGGGCCTGAGAAAATCTTCAATGGCATCTCCCTCTTTCAGGAATTCTGGATTGGAAGCAACATCGAACTGAATGTCACGTTTTCGCTTTTTGATTTCCCGGGAGATCACCGACCGTACTTTTTCAGCAGTTCCAACAGGAACAGTGCTTTTAGTAACGATCAGGATATATTTTTCAATATACATGCCAATGAGACGGGCAACATCGAGCACATGTTTCAAATCTGCACTGCCATCTTCATCAGGAGGTGTTCCGACAGCTATAAAAACAATATCTGAATCAGGCAGTGCGGAACGAAGATCGGTATTGAATTCTAACCGTTTCTGCAGAACGTTGCGTTCAATCATATTTTCCAGTCCAGGCTCATAGATTGGTACAATACCTTTCTTAAGATTTTCTATCTTTTTTTTATCAACATCAACGCAGACAACATCTATGCCTGTTTCAGCAAAGCAGGTTCCTGTAACAAGCCCTACATATCCGGTTCCGACAATAGTTATTTTCATATTCTTTCAAAATACCTGGAAGATTTCAAAGATATGTCTTTTAAAATAATTTAAAGGCGTTGTGCTGAATAATTATGTATGTTATTGAATGTTAAATTTTTATATCTGGCCGCGCTGCTAGTGGGGCCAGATACAAATCTGATCATTGAAATTATCATCTTTAATAGTACAACACACTGTATTTTAAAGTGTCTTCGGCACGGTATTATTTTGAAAACATTAAAACCAGGGCTGTCAGGATTGATAAAATTTCAATTTTAACAGGAACTTTAGTGCAATTCAGAATAAAATTATAATTTTGCAGCTCAATTAAATCAAAAAATAATGTCTAACTTATTAATTATTAATTGTTTTTTATATGACTGAAAAAGAAAAAGAATCCTTGCCTGATGTACAGGATCATACCGGGGGATCAGGATTGCAGGATACTGAAACAAATGACAAAGAATTAACTGATAATCTGGAGGAACAGGAAACATCTGGAATGAAAACTTCACAACCGGTTAAAGAAAAAAAATCGTCCATGCAGCCACAGGACAAAGAATCAAAGCTAAGTGAAGAAAAGGTAAAAGATGAAAAGACCGGGGAAGAAGTAGATAGCAATAAATTAAGTGATGTTGAAGATTCATCGGAAACTGAACAAGAAACGGAAGAAATTGTAAAATCAGACAAGAAATCAGTACAAAAAGGTAAGGATATCAGGAAGGAAAAGAACGAAGTGATTTCAGAGGAAGAAGGTCAGCCTTCCACCAGTGATAAGGTTCAGGAACAGGTTGGTCTTGCCGTATCGGAAGAGGACGAACTGGTCACTGAAAAAGAATCAATAGAACAACCATCTTCACCTGACCAGGACATACCCGCCGGCATGGATGATAAACAAGTTACCATAGAGGATTTTGATTGGGAAAAGTTTAAAACGGAAGATGCCATTTATTCGGAAGAAGAAAGAGCGAGATATGAGTCCATGTATGATCAGACATTATCTACAATTGCTGAAAATGAGGTTGTCGAAGGTACAGTAATTTCAATGAATAAGAGGGAAGTGGTTATCAATATTGGCTACAAATCGGAAGGTGTTATCAGCCTGAATGAATTCAGATATAATCCTGATTTGAAGATCGGAGACAAAGTGGAAGTCTATGTAGACAGTCAGGAAGATAAGAAAGGCCAGCTTTTATTATCTCATAAAAAAGCCAGGGCGTTACGTTCATGGGACAGGGTTAATGATGCGCTTGAAAAAGATGAGATCATCAAGGGGTATGTTAAATGCCGGACCAAGGGAGGTATGATCGTGGATGTTTTCGGTATAGAGGCTTTCCTGCCAGGCTCTCAAATTGATGTTAAACCTATACGTGATTATGATGCCTATGTTGGCAAGACGATGGAATTCAAGGTTGTGAAAATCAACCATGAATATAAGAATGTAGTGGTCTCTCATAAAGCACTGATTGAAGCTGAGCTGGAGATGCAGAAAATGGAAATTATGTCAAAACTGGAAAAAGGACAGGTTCTGGAAGGAACTGTAAAAAATATTACCAGTTATGGCGTATTTATTGATCTGGGTGGCGTTGATGGATTAATTCACATTACCGATTTATCCTGGGGCAGGGTGAATCATCCTGAGGAGATTGTTCAGCTTGATCAGAAACTAAATGTTGTTATCCTGGATTTTGATGATGACAAGAAAAGAATTGCATTGGGATTAAAACAGTTGACCCCACATCCCTGGGATTCCCTTGATCAGAACCTGAAGGTCAATGATAAAGTAAAGGGTAAGGTTGTTGTGATGGCTGATTATGGCGCTTTTGTTGAAATTGCCCCGGGTGTGGAAGGGCTTATCCATGTTTCTGAAATGTCATGGTCGCAGCACCTTAGGAGTGCACAGGAGTTTTTGAAAGTAGGAGATGAAGTTGAAGCGGTTATTCTTACCCTCGACAGAGAAGAAAGAAAAATGTCGCTTGGAATGAAACAGTTAAAGCCTGATCCATGGGAAAAAATTGAAGAAAAATATCCTGTTGGATCAAAACATAAAGCAAAAGTTCGTAACTTTACTAATTTCGGAGTATTCGTTGAAATAGAAGAAGGGGTAGACGGTCTGATCCATATCTCTGATCTTTCCTGGACAAAAAAGATCAAGCATCCTGCTGAATTTACAGCAATCGGAAATGATATTGAGGTAGTTGTCCTGGAAATAGATAAGGAGAACAGAAGATTGAGTCTGGGACACAAGCAACTGGAGGAAAATCCATGGGATGTCTTTGAAACAATCTTTGTCCTTGATTCAATTCATGAAGGGACGATCCTTGAAATCACCGATAAGGGTGCTATTGTCGCTCTGCCATATGGTGTTGAAGGTTTTGTGACACCCAGGCACCTTGTTAAACAGGACGGTAAACCGGCCAGGGTGGATGAGAAGCTGGAATTTAAGGTTATTGAATTTAATAAAGGTGCAAAGAAGATCATCTTATCTCATACCAGGATATATGAGGAGCCTAAGAAAAAACCCGATGATAAAAAGCGCAGAGCCAGGGAATCAGAAACAAAAAGAGCTACAAGGAAGGTTAAGAGCGGACTTGAAAAAACAACCCTTGGTGATATCACAGATCTGGCAGCTTTGAAGACTGAAATGGAAGAAAAAGAGAAGAAAGGTAAGGAAAAGGAGTCCCCGAAGAAAAAATAAGAAGCACAATTTAAAATCTATCGATATGGAATTCAAGATTGAAAAACTTGAAAACTATACCTTAATCCAGGTGGAGGAGGAAAAACTTGATACCCACATTGCACCAACTCTAAAATCAGAATTAGTGCTGGTTTCAGGCAATGGTGAAAAAAATATTATTCTGGATCTGGGTAATGTCCGGTATTGTGATTCTTCTGGTTTAAGCGCCATCCTTGTCGCTAACCGGTTATGCAAAAATGCCAATGGCACCTTTGTCCTGACTGGACTGAATGAAGCCGTTGAAAGGCTTATTACAATATCCCAGCTGGATACTGTATTGAATATCACCAATACAGTTGAGGAGGGGATCAAACTGATAAGTACCGCTGAGTAACAACCTGAAGTGTCCTTTTCAATTACAATATTAGGCACCAGCTCGGCTTTACCAACATCAGAAAGATTTCCAACCGCTCATTTGTTAAATGCAAATGAGCGGTTTTTTTTGATTGATTGTGGTGAGGGCACCCAGATTCAATTGAGAAAGTATAAAATTAAAATCGGAAAAATCAATCAAATTTTTATCAGTCATCTGCATGGGGATCATATATTTGGACTCTTCGGATTGATATCATCCTTCTGTTTGCTTGGCAGGACATCCAAACTACATATCTACGGTCCTGAAATGCTTGAAGACCTTTTGCTTGACCACCTGAAGTATTTTCAGAATGACCTGACCTTCGAATTGATTATCCATACTTTCCAGAACAAAAAATCTTCCCTGATCTATCAGGATAAGTCCATTGAAGTAAGAACCATCCCGATGTTGCATCGGATTCCAACCTGTGGATTCCTTTTTAAAGAAAAACCGGTTCCAAAAAACATCAGAAAAGAACTGGTTGAAAAGTATAAAATACCTATCAGGGAAATCGTAAATATTAAAAACGGGTCGGATTTTGTAACTGATGATGGAGCAAGAATACCGAACAAAGAACTCACACTTCCTTCCTATAAATCCAGATCCTATGCATACTGCTCTGATACAGCTTACAATGAAAGCATCATTGAATATATAAGATCGGTTAACATTTTGTATCATGAGACAACATTTACGCATAGTGATGCTGATCTTGCATCGGAAACCTTCTTCCCTGATTTTGGGAAGAGAAAAGACATCACCATCTTTTAATGCTACAGTATTTGAAAATACTGTAGCATTAAAAGATGGTGATGTCTTTTCTCTTCCCAAAATCAGGGAAGAAGTTTAATAAACTATAACAGTATCCTGTTGTGCTATTGGAACAGCCTTGTTAATGATTATAAGAATATTATTTGTAGAACCGCGCCGCACCGCGGCTCTACAAATAATCAGTTTACAATACTCTCAGTTTAACAGCACAACTCGTTAACAGTACTAAATTTCCAATTTCTTTGGTTTATTTGCACAATGCCTTAATAATATTAAATTATCTTTGCCTCAGCCTCAGCCTTAGCCTGTTTGCATATGCAAGAAACGATTTATATTCTTGACTTCGGCTCTCAGTATACGCAGCTTATTGCAAGGAGAATACGTGAGCTCAATGTTTATTGTGAGATTCATCCTTATAACCATATTCCGGAATTAGATAATACAGTAAAGGGTGTCATATTATCAGGTAGTCCATATTCTGTCAGGGATGGGAACGCACCTGTTGCGGATATATCAAAAATAAAAGGTTTCTACCCTGTACTTGGTATCTGCTATGGAGCACAATTCCTGGCTCAGCGATATGGAGGTGAAGTTAAACCATCAAAATCAAGGGAATACGGGAGAGCCAAACTTCGTTATGTTGACCAATCGAGTATTATTTTTAAGGATGTTCAGAACGGGAAACAGGTCTGGATGTCACATGCTGATACCATCATGAGGCTCCCGGATAATTACAGAATCATAGGCAGCACAGATGATATTGATGTAGGAGCATTTGCCGTTAAGGGTGAGCAGACCTATGGTTTGCAGTTTCACCCCGAAGTATACCACACTGAACAGGGATCACTTATCCTGGAGAATTTCCTTGTGAAGGTATGTGGCTGTTCGAGAACGTGGACAGCTGATTCGTTCATTGAATCGACTATCCACGATCTTCAAAAAACAATAGGTAACGAAAAAGTTGTATTGGGCCTTTCAGGTGGGGTCGATTCTTCCGTTGCGGCCCTCCTTCTTCATAGAGCTGTTGGAAAACAGCTTTCCGGAATTTTTGTTGACAACGGATTACTTCGCAAAGGAGAGTTTAAAAAGGTCCTTGATACATATAAGGATTTCGGATTAAATGTGATTGGTGTTGATGCTGCTGAAAGATTTCTTTCAGATCTTAAAGATGTGGTTGATCCGGAGCAAAAAAGAAAAATTATAGGCAGGATTTTTATTGAAATATTCGAGAAAGAAGCAAAAAAAATAAAGGATGTCAGGTGGCTTGCCCAGGGGACTATCTATCCTGATGTGATCGAATCAGTTTCCGTTAAAGGTCCTTCTGCAAAGATTAAATCTCATCATAATGTTGGTGGGTTGCCTGAGATAATGAATCTCAAAGTAATTGAACCGTTGAAATTATTGTTCAAAGATGAGGTTAGAAAAATAGGTGAGAGTCTCGGTCTTGACAAATCAATTTTGATACGGCACCCGTTTCCCGGTCCTGGCCTGGCTGTCAGAATAGTGGGAGAAATTACTGCAGATAAGGTCAGGATGTTACAGGAAGCAGATGATTTATTTATTAATGGATTAATTGAATCAGGTCTTTATCATGAGGTATGGCAGGCAGGAGTAATCCTTCTCCCTGTTCAGTCAGTTGGGATTATGGGTGATGAACGCACTTATGAGTATGTTGTTGCCCTGCGGGCTGTTACATCGACAGATGGAATGACTGCCGACTGGGCAAGGTTACCCTATGATTTTCTAAGCAGCGTATCCAATGAAATTATCAACAAGGTAAAGGGAATAAACAGGGTAGTTTTTGATATCAGTTCCAAACCGCCGGCGACGATAGAATGGGAGTGAGTGCATGTTAAATATAGGTTAAACCAGGGGAATAAGATGGTTAACTGATGATGCTTTTTTCGTAACTTTGGGCGGATGGTGGAGTGATCCTCTAGCATTGGAAGTCAACCCCCAACCATCAGGTCGGGGAATAGGGGAATGAATAACAACAGACATATCACCCCTGGATCGGCAGATAGGAAAATATGGAGACTGAATAACGACAGACATATCAACCACGGTTGTCTGGTCGGGGGGTGCGGAATTGAAAAACGAAACACACTATAATGAAAATAAGAAAAATCATAAACCTGGTTCCAATTCTTCTGGTTATCCATGTTATTGCGCCGGCACAGGTACTGAGTGACGAATCACTAAAATTCAGCCAGCTATTGAATTGGGTGGATAAGTATTATGTTGACAGCGTCAATAAAAATGAGCTTGTTGAAAAGGCCATCGTTGAAATGTTAAAGTCCCTTGATCCGCATTCCACTTATCTCAACAAGGAAGAGGTCCGTCAGATGAATGAACCTTTACAGGGTAATTTTGAAGGGATTGGAATCTCTTTTAATATTCTGGATGATACAATTTTCGTCATCAATCCCATCCCTGGCGGTCCTTCAGAAAAAGTCGGTATCCTGGCCGGAGACCGGATTGTACAAATTGATGGAGAGAATGTTGCCGGTATAGGCATTAAGAACTCAGATGTATTTGCCAAGCTACGGGGAACGAAAGGGACAAAGGTAACTGTTGCTGTGAAGCGCCGAACAGTACAGGAACTGATGGATTTTACAATCACCCGCGATAAAATACCGATTTTCAGCCTTGATGCATCTTACATAATCGATGACAAAATAGGATATATTAAATTAAACCGTTTCTCCTTCACCACACTTGATGAGTTTCAGGATGCACTATCTGACTTGCAAAAAAAGGGAATTGAAGACCTTATCCTCGATCTGAGTAACAATGGCGGGGGTTACCTGGATGTAGCTGTGAAGCTGGCAGACCAGTTCCTGGAAGATCAAAAGCTGATTGTATACACCCAGGGTGACAAGCATCCCAAAAGAACCTATCTGGCAACTTCACGTGGTGATTTCGAAAAAGGACGGCTGGTTGTGATTATCGATGAGGGATCAGCCTCAGCCTCTGAGATCGTGGCAGGTGCAATACAGGATTGGGACAGGGGTATCATTGTCGGAAGAAGATCCTTCGGGAAAGGCCTGGTTCAGAATCCAATGATCCTTATCGACAGTTCCATGGTCAGGTTAACAATTGCCAGGTATTATACACCAACAGGCAGACTTATACAGAAACCTTATGATAAAGGATTTGATGAATATTCAAACGACCTGATGAACAGGCTGACTAATGGTGAACTTATATCAGCCGACAGTATTGTTTTTCCGGAAAACCTTAAATACCAAACATTAACAACACAGAGAACAGTATATGGAGGTGGAGGTATCATGCCAGATTATTTCACTCCATTTGATACATCGTATCAGAGCCCTTACTTTAATAAACTGCTGAATCAGGGCATCCTTAACCTGTTTGTACTGAATTATGTTGATGATAACCGTGGCGACCTGCATTCTGACTATCCGGAATTTGATGTTTTTAATAAACAATTTTTTGTCTCAGATAAGTTAATCAATCAATTAATTAAATACGCTGAGGAGGAGGGATTAGAGCTTAATCCTGAGGGTCTGTCAAAATCAAAGGAACAGATCCGGCTTCTGATGAAAGCATACATGGCCCGTGATTTATGGAATACAAGCGAGTTTTACCAGATTATAAATACGAGGAATAACAGTGTGGTCAAAGCAGTTGAGATCCTTCAGGATACAGAAAAATACCAGGCTGCATTACAGCATAGCTTTGCAACGGGTCAGTAATATCCATACTTAATCAAATATTCTTGTATTGACGGGTAATTGGCTTGCTGATAATTATATTGAAATCCTTGGGGTAGCCACGAGCCTGGTCTATCTCTATTTTTCTGTTCGCCAGATTATCTGGCTCTGGCCTTTTGGTATCCTGTCCTCCGCCCTTTTTATTTATATTTTCTACAGGACCGGCTTCTATGCTGATATGTCATTGCAGGGTTATTACCTGCTGGTGAGTATCTATGGCTGGTATTATTGGGTTTATGGGGCACATGATCCGGATGTGGCACAGGTGCCGGTTACCCGGATACGGTCTAAACCGGCTATCATCCTCTTGGGTTTGTTTGTGATACTATGGCTTGGTATTGCACTTATTTTGATCTATTTAACCGACTCTGACATTCCCTGGGGTGATGCATTTACAACTGCCGGAAGTATCATTGCCACCTGGATGCTGGCCAGAAAGATACTGGAGCACTGGCTGGTATGGATTATTGTGGATACAACTGCCGCTTCACTGTACTTATATAAGCATATGTACCCTACTGTTTTTTTATATATTGTTTTCACAATCATTGCAGTGGTTGGTTTTTACCAATGGAAAAAGAAATTAACATAAATAAAGAAAGAATCATAAAGATCGTCATAACTGGTCCGGAATCAACAGGAAAGACAGTATTGACCGAATTTCTTTCCAGACATTATCATACAGTTTTTGTGCCTGAATATGCACGGGAATATTTAGAACAGCGTGAAGGTCCTTATTCCTATGAGGATGTTGAACATATTGCTTTGAAACAAATCGAACTGGAGAAAATGTATCTGGGAAAAGCCACCCGGGTTCTATTTTATGATACCTGGCTGATCATTACCAAGACCTGGTTCAGGATTGTTTTTGGAAAATATCCTGAATGGCTCGACAATAAAATAAGGGAATCATCCGTTGACCTCTACCTGATGTGTTATTACGATATACCCTGGATTGCGGATCCACTGCGTGAAAATCCAGGGAGGATGAGAAAGAAACTTTTCAATATCTATCAGGATGAAATAAATAAAACAGCTGTTCCCTTTGAGATTATAAAAGGTAAAGGGATGATTCGGTTTCACAATGCCCTGAAAATCGTCGATCGCTTTTTGAAAGAAGATTGTTGATAATTCATGGAGATATTTGAATATTTTTATTTAATTTAAGGTCCTGATTGAATGAGTATAGGGATTTGATTGTCATCTATTTAAGAAGAGCCTAACTGTCTTATTTTTTGATAAGTAATAATTTTTTTTATATTTGCTGAGCTAAAATCGGATTTTTCAGCGTATTTTAGCCAAAAAAAAAGTGCCCCGCAAATGAGCTTCGATGTTCAAGAGTATTATTCTAAACTTGATGGTGGTGATGTAATTCTGGCTTATAAAGGAAGTATTACAACTGATTTGATCAATAATGTCCTGGAGGAGGTTGAAGCTAAACTGGAAGGTGTTGACGAAGAAGCAAAAATAAGAAAGAAAATCTACAACGTGCTTGTTGAAGCACTGCAAAACCTCTATCACCATGTTGAAGAACTTCCTGAAGAATTAAAAAGCAAGGATAACTTCGAATCCAAGTTTGGAGTATTGGTAGTGGCCAAAGTGGCAGATTCATATAAAATCACAACGGGGAATTTTATAACATCCGAAAAAATTAAATTCCTTAAGGATAAAATTGATAAGATCAACTCTTTATCCAAAGATGAATTGAAAGATATGTACAAGTTTATCCTGAATCATCAGAAATTATCTGCCAAGGGCGGAGGTGGTCTCGGCTTGGTTGATATAGCAAGGAAAACAGGTAATAAACTTGAATATACATTTCAGCATTATGCTGACGATTATTATTTTTTTAGTCTGGATGTATTTATCACCGAAGAAAGTTAATTTTTTAATCTAATTAGGATTTAAGTATGGAACCAATTTCAATTGAAGGAACACCAAAAACCCCTACAGTTAAGTTTGATGCCGGTAGTGGGATCATTGAGATCAAAGGAAGATCAATTCCTGAAAACTCAATCGAATTCTACAAGCCTCTGGTTGATTGGCTTGAAGAATATGGAAAAAGCCCCATGGAAAAAACTACTGTTAATGTTCAACTTGAGTACTTCAATACCAGTTCTTCTAAGTGTATTCTTGATGTCTTCAAGAAACTGGAAGCCATTCACAAGGCTAAACATGACGTAGTAATTAACTGGTATTATGAAGAGGATGATGAAGATATGCTGGAAGCTGGTGAAGATTATGAGTCCATTATCCGCGTTCCATTCAAGATGATTGAAATAGTTGAATAACAGCTATTTACTAATATTTCCATAAACGGTTATCACAGGTTTTATACATAGCAAAAGAGCTGCGTTTATGCAGCTCTTTCATTTTACTCCCGTTATATTATTCACCCTTACCTATTTTTATTATATCACTTAACTGTTCGAACAGATCAAGCAGTTTTTTAAGCAGTCTGAAATAGAGAACCACATATAATAAAATTGTCATAAACCATATGACACAGATATTCACACCAAATGTATCAAAGTACCTTCCAAATACCTGTTTTCTGGGTGCATAAAAATGAGCTTTTATAAACGGGTGGGGAGGATCCAAATAAATCGGATCGATTTTCTGGAATAACTCGCCTTTGTACTCAATGATCCTTTCTACTGCACTTGAGTTGGTTACAAAATCATTCAGCGACTCATTATCATACTCCCGCTTGATTCTGAAATATTCATCTTTGCCTTCCTGGGTCTGTTGTAATTTACCTTTAAGCTGGTCTTCCTCACTGTTGTATTTATTAAACAGCTTGATGTAATATTGTCTGGCAGAGCTCAGGTAGTCACGGGTATAAGCCAGGATAGTGGGCGATATGGAGGAGGGATTGAGCTGATCAAGATAATCATATTTAATCACCGGGTTATTCCTTAATTCTTTGCCAATTTCATTTCTTAAAACCCTGAGGTTTTGTGCTATCTCCTCCTGCTGTTCTTCCTGACCTAGATTCCTTTCAATAAAGTCTGTTTTATTCTGAAGGTCAACCACCCAGTAGTTTTTCTTAAAATCGGCAACACTCATCGCTTTATCATACATATAAAACTGTTTCTGAAAATCATTATTCTTGAACTGGTAGACAGCAACTGCTTCGTAAGCCCATCGTGCAGTAATAATTGCTCCATACCAGGGAATACCTGTAGGAGAGGAGATCTTTGGATTGAGTTTTTCAAAACTGACCATCACACCACTCAGAATAATCTGTGGTATAACCAGGAACGGGATTAGAATATAGATGGTTACAACGGTTTTAAAGCTGTCCGATATGACCAGTCCCATAAGGTTCGCTGATACCCAGGCACTGAATAATACAAGCCAGTATTGCCAGTACATACCTTTTATTTCCATGATAGCGTTACCGATCACTGTAAAAGTTAACGCCTGAATGGCTGAAAGGCCAAGTAAAAGGGCAATTTTGGACATAAGGTAGCTCGACCAGCTGAGATTGAGGAATGCTTCACGTTTCTGAATCTTCCTGTCTTTGATAATCTCTTCCGCACTTACAGTTAAGCCCATAAAAATGGCAATGATCACACACATAAAAATATAAACCGGCAGATTGGAATTCTTTTCAAGGGTATAACCAAAGACATTTGTAATATTAACATTATAATATTTGATGATACCAGCCAGGAGAAATGCCAGTAGAGGTGCTTCAAGAAAGTTGATGATGAGATATTGCGTGTTGGCAAGTTTTGCCAGAAAATCACGCCTGGCAAATATCAAAAACTGTTTTATTTTACCCGGGATTTTAAAGCTGATTTCGGGCAACTGAGGTATTTCAGTGATTTTATCTTTCTCCTCATCCTGGAATTTAAGATAATGATTATGCCATTCCCGGGGAGAAATTTTGCGGGTTTTGGTTACTTTACCATATTCATCCAGTACATTTGCTTCCACAATATTGAAAACCTGCTCGGGATTGACATTGCCACAGGAATGGCATTCGCTCTCATTCCAGTTTGCATGGTGCATCCTTTCTTTGAAGTATATAATTGAATCAACAGGTGTACCATTGTATATAAGCCAGCCCCCGGTATCAAGGATAATCATTCTGTCAAACATCTTAAAGATTTCGGAAGATGGCTGGTGGATAACAACAAATACCAGTTTGCCTTTCAGAGAGAGCTCTTTCAATAAGTCAAGAATATTTTCAGAATCCCTGGATGATAATCCGGATGTGGGTTCGTCAAGAAATAATACAGCAGGTTCCCGGATTAGCTCAAGTGCAATGTTCAGTCTCTTGCGCTGTCCACCACTGATCTTTTTATTGAGCGGACTACCCACCTGGATATCCCTGATCTCATATAATCCAAGATTTTCGAGGGTACGGTTAACAGCTTCCACGATTTGTTCTTCATTATAATTATCAAAGCAGAGTTTGGCATTATAATAAAGATTTTGATAAACCGTCAGATCCTCGATCAGAAGGTCATCCTGGGAGACATGACCGATAATGCCTTCTATTTTATCCTTTTCAGTAAATATATTTACACCGTTTATTAATATTTCACCCGAGGATGGGGGAGATGAACCGTTTAATACATTTAACAAAGTTGATTTTCCGGCTCCACTGGCCCCCATTATTCCAATAAGCCTGCCTGATTCTTCTGTAAAACTCAGGGCATGCAACCCGTGTTTTCCACTCTTGAATTTATATTCCAGGTCGTTCACCTCAAACATGATCCTGTCCCTGATCTTATCTGCCTGGTACCTGCTCACCACATCGCTGTAATAGATATTTTTGATCAGCTGGTTCCGGATGGAAGAACCATTGGTGAAAACATAGACCTTGTCCTGCTGAACGAGCTGACTGTTCAGGTACATTTCATTCTCACCAATGTATCTGATAAAATACATCTTGGTGCTGGGAACATGAAGCACTCTTATTTGTCCTTCAAGGCCTTCCACATAAATATGCTTCGTTGTTTCATGTGTGAATTTCTCGTTATGATCGATCAGTAAAATATCCGGAGATGAAGGAACCTGGTCGAAGGAAAACAATACATAATCCTTTATCTCATTATACTCAGCCTCCGGAATGTTGAATGTTTCAGCCACAGTATTGATAAATTCCATTTCCTGTTGCGTGATCTCATCGCTGTCGGACTTTACAAATTCGAGTAGCTGGATCAGCACAATGATTTTCTGCGGTTGAGCAAGTTCCTCGTTGATGGCAGTACAGATCTTGAGTACCCTTACTGAACTGGAAGATATCCGCAAAATCCGCTTCGATGACTCCTTTTGCTTCTCCTGGTGTATATTATAATATTCTTCAAACACGCCAAGATATTCCTGTACAAGTTCCTGGTTGAGCTGCCTGTTTAAGAAAGACTCGACGACTGTTCTGCGATCACTGCTGCTTCTATCCGGTCTTGCAATGATGGCAAATAACTGCATCAAAGCTTTTAAAATCTTTTCACTCATGGTAACTGATTATATAGGTTTGAATCGTACAACACTTAATATTTACATTTAAGTATTGGTAAAAAGG
>LJUQ01000184.1 GCA_001304505.1 Bacteroides sp. SM23_62_1 | reverse complement strand
AACGCAGTATAAACTCCCGTGATTTCGAATATGAAAGGAAAAATTACCAAACGCCTTACAGGACGCGTGTGTACAGGGAGGTTGTCCATGTTAACAGGCCGAGATCTATAGATTACAGGAGAATCCATTATCCCTACCGGGCGCCTGTGAATATTCATATTGTCTGGACAAACAGGATGTACAGGGAATATATTCTGATCTATCCTGAATACAGGTACTGGTACTATCCTGTCGGATACAGGATCAGGACAACCTCTGCCTATGACGCCTTGTATTACGTTGGTGACATCGTAAATGTGTACGGCAGGATTCATGAAGCCTGGTATTCCTGGCAAACGGATGAGTATTTCCTATACTTCGGAGCACCCTATCCTTACCATGATTTCAGTGTTATAGTCCCCGGCCGGAAAGCAAGACAATTCAGCAACAGGCCTGAGAGCTTTTTTGAAGGAAGATATATATGGGTAACCGGATTAGTCAGCCTGCATAACGGAAAGCCGGAAATGATTGTCAGGAAAAAACATCAGATCCATATTTACTAATAGGATAGCCGGTAAACAGGAAGCCGTTCCTGATTCATGGAACGGCTTCTATATTTATACAATATTTCAATCCCTTATCTGCAACAGAGGTAAACAGGTCAATATTTCATTTAACGGTTCAGATACTTTGCAGCAGGATCATCGAGAAACCATTCAAGTATACCATGCGTTGGCCTTATATAAGCCGCAGGATAGCCTCTCATATTCTGAGATTTTGTCAACAGATTCCCGATAATTGCAGATTTATCCTTTCCTGTAACCAGCATATAAATATTTGCAGCATTGTTAATGATTCTTCCGGTAAGTGTAATTCTTTTCTCCCCGGATACCGGATCATTTGTGACTGTACAATATTCCTCCGAATCAAATAATTCGAGATTACCTGGAAATATCGAAGCAGTATGCCCATCTGTTCCAACTCCCAGCATGACCAGGTTAAAACAGGGTAATGAATTCACAAAGGGGATCCTGGATCTGATTAGTTCAATATACCGTTGGGCTTCAGCATATGGATCATCCTCACCCCTGATCCTGTATATTTGATCATAGGATATTGTCAGGTATCGAAGAAGTGTGTCATTCATCATTCTGAAATTACTGTCCGGGTGATCCGGATAAACACAGCGTTCGTCAACCCAGTAAAAATGAACATGATCCCAGTATCCAGGGTCTTTATATTTTGCTGCTATGGATGAGAACAATATTTCTGGTGTTTTACCACCGGATACAGCAATATGAAAATCCTCATTTCTGATCAGGGCATCTTTAATCAGGTTCAGGATTTTTTCAGCAAGTACAACCGATAATGCTTCGGGAGTCTTATAAGTATAGATTGTTGGCTCTTTCATAAAATTGATTATTCATGATATAAATCAGTCAACCCATATTCATGAATCATGATATCCTGACACTCCTGCGCAGAAAATCAGATCACCAGCTTTCCCGTTTATCTATAGCTGCTATGACAGACCTGCAAGACTGGAGAATGGCACCCTGGTATAATATTAAGATATTTTTATATATTCCTGATTATACTGGATAATTTATCAGTAATCTGTTTGGATAGTTCGACAACGTCTTTATCCAGGATTCCTTTCATCGATTCATAAGGATTAATTGCTGAAACTTCTGTTCCGTTCTCTTTTTCCTGAAGAATGATGTTGCAGGGCAATAACGCACCTATTTTATCATCCATTGATAGTGCTCGATGGGCATAAACCGGGTTACAGGCTCCCAGGATAAGATATTTCCGGAAATCAACATCGATTTTTTTCTTGAGTGTTTCCTTGACGTCGATCGTGGTAATCACTCCAAATCCTTCTTTTTTTAATTCATCTACGGCTCTCTCAAGGGCCTTTTCAAATGACATGGTTGTTTGTGTCGTGATATAATAAGACATTTTAACAGGTTTAATGGATTCGTTCATTCCTTTTAGTCAGGATGAAATAACGAGTGCTAAAATTATTTATTTTTTTAGAATAGTAAGAGGTGACCTGAACATAAATTGGAAGTGTATCTCATCATCTTTAGATGGCACCAAGCAAGATAAGCATAGAGCATATACGAAACACAAAACATGTTTTCAAATGAACATCCGAATAATCATGAAAATATTTATCAATCAATGTTATTCATTATTTCCCAGTACAGTACTGCATCTTTCAATGGAATAGGCAGTAAAAAAGCCTATAGCGCCATTGCTGAGATTTGTACTGATATTTGCAGGCGGACCACTGAATAGTGGAGTATGATAGAATATTTCACTTTGTGTTTCGATAACAAATCTATAATACTCCTCCGTTATACCATTTAACTCAAATGTGACTGTATCTCCCGGAATGATTCTTTCATCTTCCCTTTGCTGGTCAAGGAACTGTGATGGTATCCCATAGGTATAATTCCCATTGAAATATACATCATCCTGAATGATCAGGTTCGCGAGTGAGTCTGTAAGCAAAACCCCATTTTTATACACCTTAAATGCATAGAAGTTTTTGATCGGGGGATCCCAGGCATACACTCGTACCTGGTAAAAGCTGAAATGGGTACTTTCCATTAATTCAAGTGTGATAGAATCAATTGAATTAACCTGATACAGTTCAGAACTAGCCGAATATTCTTCCATTATTCCATCCTCATTAATATCCACCTGACTGATTAACAGGTTATATCTTTTCCCTGGAATTCCATGAAAATCAGATGAAGTAAAATATTGACCCGGATTTTCCATTGTTTCAGTTAAAGTAAATACTGAACTGCCATCATCTATTTCGACGATTGCTCCTGTGACCGGTGGAGCAGGCATGTTAAAGAAATAATCACTCGTTTTTGTCAACCTGACTGTATGCTGCATCGTATCAGTTGTGATGTACCCTTCCACGACAAGCCTTGTATAAGTTGAATCGACCTCTATGTCAATCCTTTCTGTACATCTACCCAGAAGCAGAATCATTAATATCAACACGAATATTTTTCTTAAATAGGTCATAATTTATCATTACGCTTTGTACCTTAAAACTATTTCGACTTTCTATCAATTTGTTTCATTTTTTTTGCCCGATCTCTCCAAATATAGAGGGTTTGTGAATATTTACACAGTACTTTCTCTTTCCCTGTTTCCCTCCCTTTTCATTTCTCAGAAATAAAAATTAAACGTTAATGCTGGAATGATTGGGAATAAATAGGTCATTTCAGCATAGGTAATATCAGGATTCTGGTCATCCTGTACAAAATTGATAGCCCATGCATTTTTTCTTGCATAGGCGTTATAGACAGAAAGATTCAAATCATAATTCCATTTCCTTCCCGGTTTATCTTTTGACTGCAGAGAAACTGAAACATCAAGTCTGTGATAATCGGGCATTCTGTAAGCATTACGGTTGGAATAAACAGGCGCAATATTACCCATATATTCAAAACGGCCCGTTGGAAAAGTAACCGGCAATCCTGTACTGTAAACCCAGTTTGCAGATGTCCAGATCCGTTTTGTAATTTCATAATTCAGGACGATAGCGATATCATGAGGTTTATCATATGGTGCAGGATATGGATTTCCATCATTGATATCAGGAAAATGTCTTCTGGTCTTTGAATAGGTATAGCTCACCCATCCTGATATTCTCCCTTCATTTTTCCTTACAAGTAATTCAATTCCATAGGATGTTGCGTTGCCAAATCTGAGCTCCCCTTCAACGTATTTATTCAGTAATAAATTCGCATGATCCTTAAAGTCGATGGTATTCTGCATTTTCTTATAATATACTTCAACCGAAGCTTCAATACGGTCCTGCATCATGTTGCGAAAATATCCTGCCGCAACCTGGTCAGAAAGCTGGGGCCGTATATTCGGGCTGGAAGGGAACCACACGTCAAGGGGTGTTCCTGCAGTAGAGTTCTGAGCAAGATGAATAAACTGGCTGGTACGTGAATAGCTGGCCTTAAGGGACGAAACCGGATTAATGATATAGGTAACGGCCATCCTTGGTTCCATACTTGTATATGTATTATAAAACTCTCCTCTCTTATAAATAGTTGAATCCTCCGGCTGATAGTGTTCATCGAATTGATAAACAAGGGCTTTGCCAATATTATGAAACGTATTGAATCGCAACCCGTACCTGAAGCGCCAGTTTTGCCAGGCCGACTGCTCTGCAGAGAGGTAAAAACCATTTTCCAGGGCATACAGATCAGGTAATTTATACTCAGTAAAAAGGCTTTTATCACCCAATCCTTTAGCACTTCCAGGTTCAAACTTATGCAGTATGGACATAACTCCGAACCCCAGGCTGATCTCAGGTGTAAGATAGTAACTGAAGCTGGTTTTTATATTATAATCATTCATGTGAGAGGTCCACAGGAATGCATTTGCATCACCTTCCGGGGTGCCCAGCTGATAATTATATCTGCTATGGGTAACAGAGAAATTACTGAACAGTCGGGATGAAAAAAGGTGATTCCACCTGAATGTTAAGGTACCATTTCCAAACCCCATCCCGGCAAACTGGTTCTTGAAAACATCTCTCCCATAATAACCTGAAAGATATATCCTGTTTTTATCATTTATAATAGAATTAACCTTCGCATTCAGATCATAAAAAAACAATTTGCTTTTACGCAATACCTCATCTTTCGCAAGGGGTAAAAAAATATCTGCATAGGTTCTTCTGCCAGATACAATAAATGAGGTTTGATCAGCTATGATGGGTCCTTCCAGTGTTAACCTTGATGAGATGGTGCCAATTCCACCAGATCCGGAAAATTTTTTATTATTACCCTCTTTCATCCTGACGTCAAGCAGGGAAGATAACCTGCCGCCATATTCAGCAGGGATATCCCCTTTATATAGCCTGAGATCTTTAACAGCATCATTGTTAAAAACAGAGAAAAAACCCATCAGATGTGAAGCATTATACACGTTTGCCTCATCAAGCAAAATGAGGTTCTGATCCGGATTACCTCCCCTGACACTGAATCCGGAGGCCCCTTCACTGGATGCCTGAACACCGGGCAATAATTGTATTGCCTTAATCACATCAACCTCACCCATCAGTGAGGGAATTCTCCGGATTGATTTTATAGGGAGCTTATTCACACTCATTTCAGCCCGTTCAATATGTGTTTTTGAACCTTCTGCCATTATCATAACCTCACCAAGTTCATGTATTCTCGGATTAAGTTCAATATTGATAGCAAGATTTCTGTCAAGTGTTACAGGGATTTTCATTGATTCATAACCTACATATGAAAAATACAGAAGATATTCACCGGGAAAAAGACTGATTGAATAAAATCCATACAGGTTTGTGACAGATCCTTTTTGAAGCTCATCTACCATTACCGTTGCACCAATTAATTCCTCACCCGTCTGTGAATCTCTTATATACCCACTGACTGTGTAACGCAGATCTGAATCGTCATATGCCTTCAATGCAAAACAACTACCAATAACAAGTAACAGAACGGAAATAATAGTCTGTTTCATAATTAGGATAAATCTCTGATCCAATAGACAATTATCGTAATAAATAGTTGCCAATCCACTGCAAAGATTTTTGTAATTAACTGTTAAAAAAATGAGAAATCGGGGAATGGTGGATAACTACCGGTGAATGGAGTAGGGAGTAGGGAGCTGGGAGTATGGAGCAGGGAGCAGGGAGAATGGAGCCAGGTGCCCTCGATAAATCTGGATTCCAGGATACAGGCTGACAGGAGTTCAACCAAGTTCAATCGTTTCGCTTCCGCTCATGAGATGCCAGCTCCACTGAACAGGGCACAGGGTGCCTGTAACAGTCAATCCCTGATTGCCAAATCAGTAGAAGTCAGCGACGGATATTCATCCTGGCATAAAAAAGAATCATCTGCTGTTTTGTTCCAGGAATTCTACAAGCCAGTCTCCTACCTGGGTTGTGGTATAATTCCTGTCAGGATTGATTTCTGCTGTTACAATTCCCTCCTGAAGGGCTGCATTTACGGCATTTCTAATTCTCTGATCCAGACTTGATAAACCGAGATATTCCAGCATCATACCCATGGATAAAACAGCAGCATATGGATTGGCCAGGTTTTTACCTGCACCTTCAGGATATGAGCCATGAACAGGTTCGAATAATGCATTATTACTGCCAACCGATGCAGAGGGTAACATGCCAATTGATCCAGTAATGACGGATGCTTCATCGGTTATGATATCACCAAACATATTTTCTGTCAGAATTATATCAAAATAAGCTGGTTGTTGAATGATTCTCATAGCAGCAGCATCAACGAACATATAATCCACCTGCACATCCTGGTATTCTTTTGAGACTTTCTGAACAATTTCTCTCCATAAACGCGACGTTTCCAGGATGTTTGCTTTATCGACAAGTGTTAATTTTTTCCTGCGTTTTTGCGCTGCCCGGAAAGCCATATGGCTAATTCTCAGAACTTCACCGGCAGAATATTTACATGTATCGAATGCTTCTGATCCATCATTGCTCCGTCCTTTATCACCAAAATAAATTCCCCCTGTTAATTCACGATATACAACAAAATCGACATTTCTCACAAGCCTTTCCTTTAGAGGGGAAGCCTGATTGAGTACAGAATAAGTAGTGATTGGACGAATGTTGGCATAGAGTCCAAGCTCTTTTCGTATTCTCAAAAGGCCCTGTTCAGGGCGTATTTTTGCAGACGGATCGAGATCGTACTTTGGATGACCAACTGCTCCCATAAGAACAGCGTCAGATTCTCTGCACAGATCAAGTGTTGCATCCGGCAAGGCGGAGCCGGTCTGATCAATGGCCACTGCACCGATCAATCCTTCCGAAATGTTATATCCAACCTTTTCGTGCTGCATTAATACATGGAGTAATCTCAGTGCCTGTTCAATAACCTCCGGACCAATCCCATCGCCTGGTAAGACAGCAATATTGTAGCGCATTATACTTGAAATATTAAGAATATATTAATTTGTTCTCGTACTCAAACCTCTCCCTTAGCCACAGCCTTATCATATAGTATTAGAAATGATTCCTCTCGATAATATTCAACATTTTCTCAGTTGCTTTAATGGCAGCTTCAGTTTGATCTGCCTGTAAGCCCCGCGTTTTAAATTCCCTGCCTTTATAATTCCATGTAATTACCGTAGCTACCAGGGCATCAGTCTTTCCACCCGGAGGAATTGTGACTACATAATCCACAAGTACCGGCCGGTCTTTTTTCAATTTATGGTAGACCTTCCAGATTGCTTTCATAAATGCATCATATTGTCCATCTCCAACAGCATTTTCCTCGTAACAGTGATCGTTAATCTCCAGGCAGATATTTGCCATGGGTCTCAGTCCATTGGATAGGGTAAGTGAATAGCTTCTGATCCTGATAGGTTCGGCAGTTCCAACTTCTTCAAGCACATCTGATATGATATAAGGAAGATCTTCTGTAGTGACATCCTCTTTGCGGTCGCCCAGTTCAATCACCCTTTCAGTGACCTTGCGCATCGTTTCAGGATCAAGATCAAGTCCAAGTTCTTCAAGGTTTTTCTTAATATTTGCTTTGCCGGATGTTTTACCCAGAGCATATTTTCTAACCCGTCCGAATCGTTCAGGGAGAAGATCGTTATAATACAGGTTATTTTTACTGTCACCATCAGCATGAACACCGCAGGTCTGGGTAAACACGTTTGCACCTATCAGGGGTTTATTTTCTGATATACGGATGCCTGAAAAAGACTCAACCAATCGGCTGATCCTGGTTAACTTTGATTCATCCACCCCGTTTTCCACTTTTAAATGGTCGTTAAGGACAGCCACTACGGACGAAAGGGGAACATTTCCTGCTCTTTCACCCAATCCGTTGACCGTTGTATGAATACCGTGAACACCGGCACGGACAGCGGCAAATACATTAGCCACAGCAAGATCGTAGTCATTATGCGCATGAAAGTCCATATGTACATCCGGATATCTTTCCAGTATGATCCGACAGAATTCAAAGGTCTGATCCTGATTGAGTATGCCCAGTGTATCGGGTAGCATAAATCTTTCGATCTCCTCTCCTACCAATCCATCCATTAAATAAAAAACATAATCCCGTGAATGAATCATTCCGTTAGACCAATCCTCCAGGTAGAGATTAACTTTGATCCCTTGACTCCTGGCATATCTTATTGACTGTCTGATATCTGCAAGGTGCTCATCAGGTGTTTTGCGTAACTGTTCCCTTGCATGCTTCAGGGATCCCTTGGATAAAAGATTGACTACTTTTCCTCCTGCTTTACTGATCCAGTCGAGGGACAACTTTCCATCAATAAATCCGAGGATTTCCACTCTGTCAATGTACCCGTGTGAACCGGCCCAACTGACAATTTTTCTGACCGCTTCAAATTCACCTTCTGAAACTCTTGCTGAGGCGACCTCTATACGGTCAATCTTTACCTCCTCCAGCAGTAATCTGGCAATATTCAACTTCTCAGTGGCATTAAATGAAACACCGGTTGTCTGTTCTCCATCCCTGAGTGTTGTATCCATTATTTCAAGTCTCATATTCAACTGGTTTAGTTGTTCTACCATATGGACAGCTGCCATTCTGCCCCTGTTATTCTTAATTTTAAATCAATCACATTTTATTTTCTTCAAATTTTTGAATTTTGTCTCTCATACTCAGAAGATAATCAATATCATCAACGCCGTTTAGCAGACATTTCTTCTTATACTGATTGATCTCAAAGTGTTCAGTTTCCCCGGTACTTGTTAATGTAATATCCTGATTTTCAAGATGGACAATGATTTTAACATAAGGATTCTGCTGAACGGTATTGAAGAGTTTTGAAAGAAAGCTTTCTGAGACCTGGACAGGTAACAATCCGTTATTCATGGCATTATTCTTGAAAATATCAGCAAAAAAACTTGAGACGATAACCCTGAATCCATAGTCATACATGGCCCAGGCTGCATGTTCACGGCTGGAGCCCGATCCAAAATTTCTCCCTGCAATCAGGATTATTCCTTTAAATACAGGATTGTTCAGGATAAAATCTTTTCTTGGTTTGCCTGTTTCATCATACCGCCAGTCCCTGAACAGATTTTCTCCGAAGTTTTGCCGGTCGGTAACCTTCATGAAGCGTGCCGGGATAATCTGATCCGTATCAACATTCTCAACTGGTAAAGGTATAGCTGTAGATTCAATCGTATTAAATTTCTCCATGAGCGTTATAAAAAGGTTCTGACATCCGTAATAACACCTGTTATGGCAGTAGCGGCTGCAGTGAGCGGGCTGGGAAGAAATGTTCGTGCCCCCGGCCCCTGTCTTCCTTCAAAATTTCTGTTTGATGTTGAAACACAATATTTTCCT
>LJUQ01000183.1 GCA_001304505.1 Bacteroides sp. SM23_62_1 | reverse complement strand
AAGCCAGGTGGTGGAGTACCCTTTTCCGGGGGGTCATGAAAGTGCAGGCACAGTGATACGTACAGGTGCAGCTGTGAGCCGTGTAAAAGCGGGTGACCGGATCGCGATTGAGCCTGCCATATCCTGTGGACACTGCGATCAATGCCTTGCAGGTCGACCCCACACATGCCGCTCACTGAAATTCCTGGGTTGCCCCGGACAGGCCGATGGATCGCTATCAGAATACATTGTTATGCCTGAAAACAGTTGCTATCCTGTCCCTGATCATATGAGTTTTAACGAAGCTGCATTGTCCGAACCTTTATCAATTAGTCTGTACTCCCTGAAACTTTATGGTATTCCATTAACCGGTAAAAGCCTTGGGATCCTCGGATGTGGCCCGATTGGAATGGGTGTTCTGCTGCTTGCCAAAGTACTTGATGCGGATAGGATATATGTAACCGATAAGATTGACGACCGCCTTCAGCTGGCTGCAAATTCCGGAGCTTCCTGGACCGGCAATCCGGACAATGAAGATATCGTAAAGGCGATTGCTGAAAGGGAACCTCTCATGCTGGATGCTGTTTTTGAATGCTGCGGCCAGCAGGAGGCCATGGACCAGGCTATTAAACTTCTGAAACCGGGAGGCAAGATTATTCTCATCGGTATACCTGAATTTGATTACTGGTCTTTATCTGCGGATCTTATCAGACGGAAGGAAATCTGCCTGCAGAATGTGCGCCGCCAGAATGAATGTATACAACCGCTTCTTGATATGATCGCAAACGGTACTGTTAACGCCCAAAAGATGATTACTCATAATTTCCCGTTTGACAGGACAAAAGAAGCTTTTGACCTCGTCGCAGAATATAAAGACGGTGTCATGAAGGCTATGATAGAGTTCTGAATCTGAATATAAACAATCTAATATCTGAACAATGAATCCGTTAGCCGGCATCGGACTAATCGCATTAGGCAGTGTTGGAGCTGCCAGTTTTTATGTCCCATTTAAAAAAGTAAAACAATGGGCATGGGAATCTTACTGGTTAAGCCAGGGATTTGCAGCATGGATTATTGCACCATGGTTATTTGCCCTCTTTACTGTACCTGACGGCACATTGCTGAAAATTATGGCCGATTCTCCCTCATCAGCAAAATGGCTGGCAGTGCTTTTTGGTGCTCTCTGGGGTGTTGGCGGATTGACTTTTGGTTTGAGCCTTCGCTATCTTGGAATTGCTTTGGGGCAGAGTATTGCGCTTGGATTTTGTGCTGCCTTCGGAACATTAATCCCTCCCATCGTGGCGGGTGATAATCTTTTTAGCTCCACTGCAGGGATCCTCACAATCACAGGAGTAGCAATCTGCCTGGTTGGAATCTCCATCGTTGGGTACGCAGGAGCCCTGAAGAATAAAAAATTAAGTAAGGAAGAAAGAGAAGCAGCTATTAAAGAATTTGCGCTCAAAAAGGGACTGATCATAGCCGTCTTTTCAGGTATTATGAGTGCATGTTTCAACTATGGTTTTGAGGCCGGAATGCCTATCAATGAGGTCGCCAGACAATATGGCACACATGAACTTTTCCTCAGCAATCCAACATTGATTTTCATCCTACTGGGAGGATTTGCCACAAACTTTGTGTATTGCGTTTATCTGAATATCAAAAATAAAACAGCAAAAGACTATATCTCGGTCAATGCCGGAACATTATTCAACAACCTGTTTTACACCTTCCTTGCAGGACTGCTCTGGTTCCTTCAATTTCATTTTTTTGGAATGGGGAAAAGCATGCTGCCTGAAACAATGGCAGTCTTTGGATGGAGTATCCTGATGGCTTTAAATATCTCATTCAGTAACATCTGGGGAATTATCCTGAAAGAATGGAAAGGGGTAGGAATAAAAACAATAACAATGTTGATTATCGGTATTATTGTCTTAATACTTTCAACTTTTGTCGTAAAACTGGGATGAAACCTCTCATAATCTGATATATTATTTCAGAATATATTTTATGAAATGATTTAATAAGTTTATCTCTAACAGATTAATGCAAATGTAATCGCAGATTTTCGCAAATACATGTTGTTTTTCATAAAAATATTGCATGAATCTGCAGTTTCTGGTATAAATCTTCGAGACATAAATAATTGGAATAACCTGGTAAAGAATAAATAAAAAAATGATGAAAAGATTTGCTTTTAAAATGAAATTATTACCCGGATATAAAGATGAATATAAAAAACGTCATGATGAAATATGGCCTGAACTTGAAAAACTTTTAAAAGATAATGGGATATCTGATTATTCTATTTTCCTTGACGAAGAAACCAATATTCTGTTTGCCTGTCAAAAACAGTTTGGTGAGCAAACCTCGCAGGAATTAGGTACTGATCCCATCGTTAAGAAATGGTGGGCATATATGGCCGACATCATGGAGACTAATCCGGATAATTCACCTGTAACATTTCCACTGGAAGAGGTATTTTATATGGAATAGCATGGAGCAGAGAGCAAAGGGTATGGGGTATGGAGTAAGAAGTATGGAGTAAGAAGTATGGAGTATGGAGTATGGAGTATGGAGTATGGAGTATGGAGCAGGGAGTAAAGGGTATGGAGTATGGAGCAATATTCGAAGGGTGACCAGTCAGCCCCTGATTGCCAAATCAGGGGAATACAATTGTTGCTCGTGCATTGGGACACGGTGATAAATCAGCCCCTGATTGCCAAATCAGGGGAATACAATTGTTGCTCGTACATTGGGACACGGTGATAAGTCAGCCCCTGATTACCAAATCAGGAGAAGATAAACATCGCAGGGTATACTGAACACTGTTTTAAGTCGGCAAAAAACGAATAACTATATGATCAAATAACAACAATGTAACAATGTAAAAATGTGATATATATTTCATCATTAAAGCAATTAATTATGAATAAAAGTGAAATGATTCAAAAATCTTATGAACTTGCCAGGGAACAGTATGCGGGGATCGGTGTAAACACGGATGCAGTTCTCCAGATCCTGGATAAGGTTGCAATAAGTCTTCATTGCTGGCAAACTGATGATGTCAGCGGTTTTGAAAATCCCGATGCCGGATTATCAGGAGGTATCCAGGCAACGGGTAATTATCCTGGCAAAGCAAGAACCATTGAGGAGGCAAGAGCAGATTTGGAAAAGGTTTATTCTTTATTACCGGGAAAACACAGGCTCAGTCTTCATGCTATTTATGGTGATTTCAGACAGGGGAAGGCGGACAGGGACAAAATAGAGCCAAAGCATTTTGAAAGCTGGGTTAACTGGGCAAAAATTATCGGAATAGGCCTGGATTTTAATTGCACCCTTTTCTCACATCCGAAAGCTGATTCAGGATATACTTTATCCGACCTGAATCCCGGTATACGGAATTTCTGGGTTGAACATGTCAGGAGATGCCGGGATATATCAGCATATATGGGTAGGGCGCTTAGAACCCGCTGTGTTCATAATATCTGGATACCTGATGGTTCAAAAGATCTGACAGTCAACAGGTTTAAGCATCGTGCCTATCTGAAGGAGTCGCTGGATAAAATCCTTGAGAAATCTCAGGATCCTGCTTTAATGGCAGACGCAGTGGAGGCAAAACTTTTTGGAATTGGCATCGAAGCATATACCGTCGGATCGCATGAATTTTACCTGGGTTATGCAGTGGCTAAAAAAATTATGCTGTGCCTTGATATCGGTCACTTCCATCCAACGGAGCAGGTATCGGATAAGGTGTCGGCCGTCTTTCAATTCATTGATGAATTGTTGTTCCATGTAACAAGACCTATCCGCTGGGACAGTGATCATGTGGTGACTTTGAATGATGAGGTGAGGGCTTTGTTTGAAGAGATTATATGGGCTGACAAACTGGATAAAGTAAATATAGGACTCGATTTTTTTGACGCAAGTATAAACAGGATAGGTGCTTACATTATCGGCACGAGGGCTGCACAAAAAGCAATTCTGCTGGCCCTGCTGAATCCGACCGACAAGTTAAGAGAATATGAAGAAAACGGACAGAATTTTGAACGGCTTGCCTTACTCGAAGAAGCTAAAGCGAAACCATTCGGTGCCGTATGGGATTATTTCTGCCTTCAGCATGATGTACCTGTCGGTGAAGCTATTATTAATGAAATTCAGCAGTATGAAAAGAATGTTTTAAATAAAAGATAAATTATGAACTTCATCAATTTAGCAAAAAACAGATACTCCTGCAGAAAATTTGATTCAAGACCTGTAGAAGATCAGAAGCTTAACCTGATCCTTGAAGCCGGCCGCATTGCTCCATCAGCAGCCAATTATCAGCCATGGCATTTTATTGTCATCAGGGAGACAGATAATCTCCGGAGAATTCATGCTATCTACCACCGTGAGTGGTTTATGGAAGCACCATGCGTGATCATCATATGTGGCGATCATAGCCAATCATGGAAAAGGAAAGATGGGAAAGACCATTGTGACATTGATATCGCTATTGCTGTTGATCATATGACACTGCAGGCAGCTGAGCTGGGACTTGGAACATGCTGGATATGTAACTTTGACAAGGACCTGTGTATTGAATTATTAAACCTTCCGATGAATCTTGAGCCAGCGGTCATTCTGCCGGTTGGTTATCCGCTAGATTCCGCCGACCCAGACCGGCATGATATGAAAAGAAAACCTTTCGGGGAGATCGTTTCCTTTGAAAGTTACAAATAGCCTCCTCTGTGTACTGTGTTCATTCTCTGCGACTTCTGTGGTTAAGAATCAGGATTATATTGTACGCAAACAATAAGTTATCAGCCTGAACCAACTGTATAAGGATATGACAAGCAGGCAGGTGTTAAAACACGAAATTCAAAATATCGAAAATCGAAATAAACCAAGAAGACACGAAAGCAGAGAAACGAAAAACAAAAGAAATTCGAAATTAGAAGTATCGAAAACCGAAAATCAAAAAACAATAACCATGAGACTGATTATCTGTTTATCCATCATCGTTATACTTTTTTCCTGCAATCCCCTGTCGCAGGATCAACCTTTTACCAGTTATTGGGAAAAACAGCCCGATCGATATTGGATCGGACCTGAATTCTGGGCGAACAGGCTTCAGGACTGGGAGATTCATAACGGAAGGGTTGAATGTCTGACTGGGAAACTGCCAATGCGAACACTTCATATGATTGATAAATATATTTCAGAAAAAACCGGAAATATTAATATTTCTGTTCTTACAGGAAGAATTGATGATCTCCAGCTCCTTCATGAATCAGACTGGACAGGATTTTTGATTGGTGCCGGTAACCTGGAAATGGATTTTCGAACCAGGGCCCTGATACACAAGAATCATGGTAATACAGGAGGTATTATAGCAGCATTGAATGGAAAAGGGAATATTGTATTTATTGATAATGAGACAGGCAATATCATTCCATCAACCATACAATCCAATCAGCCAATAATATTGAGTAAAGCCAGGACTGTCAGGCTCGATCTTGAATTATTACCACAGGGGAATCAATATTTCCTCAGTCTAAAAGCAACCTATATAGATGACAGGAACAAAATGGCTTCATCCAGCATCATAGTGGAAAATTCAGGCATATTGACCGGAAATATTGCACTTATTGCAAACGGAGGATACAACAATAAAGGGCAATCATTCTGGTATGACAAATGGAATGTCAGGGGATCAAAGATCACAACGGTGAAAGAACAACAATTTGGGCCGGTTATGGGAGTATTTTATACCGTGGACCAGAATACACTTACCCTCACCGCACAAATAGCACCGGTCAGTGCAGCAGATGAACAGGAAATATCACTGGAGATTATAGATGATATTACCGGGGAATGGGAACAATTAGCACTCACACAGATCATGATACCGGAATATATTGCAGTTTTCAGGCTGAAGGACTGGAGCCCCGAATCTAATACAGATTACAGGATTAAATATCAGATCCGGGATCATCGGGGAGCCCTGAAAGTTTGTTATTTCTATGGAAATATTATGAAAAATCCGGTGGAGAAGGAAGAAATCGTTGTGGCAGCTTTCACAGGTAACAGCAACAGTGCCGGTATGGGTGAAGGATTATTTGATTTTAAGAATCATATCTGGTTCCCGCATGCTGACCTGACAGGCTATGTCGCCAAACATCAACCTGATCTGCTGATATATACAGGTGACAATGTTTATGTGGGGCGGCCGACACCACCCGATTACAGCTCTTTTGAAAATACAGCTCTTGATTATCTGTATAAATGGTATTTGTTCTGTTGGGCTCACGGGACCCTTACCAATCATATACCAGCAATTATCATTCCGGATGATCATGATGTTTATCATGGGAACCTCTGGGGAGCCGGGGGCGTAAAAGCACCCGAACAACCTGAAAACGGGATTTATCCCGACTATTACAGGGGATTCGAAAGTCACTGGCAACAGGACCAGGGGGGGTATAAATTACCACCCGGTCTGGTTAACATGATTCAAAGAACCCAGACCAGCCATCTCCCCTCCCATTATGATCCCGCGCCAATTGAACAGGGTATAGGAGTATATTACTGTGATCTCACTTTTGGAAGAATCAGCTTCGCAATACTCGAGGACCGTAAATTCAAATCGGCACCCGGGAAAATACACCCGGATTACAGGATAGTAAATGGGTTTTCCCGGATACCTTATATAAACGGCAGAAGCCTGGACTCTCCTGATGCTGTCTTACTGGGAGACAGACAGCACAAATTCCTTGATGAATGGTTATCCGACTGGAAAAATACGGATATGAAAGTTGCTGTTTCCCAGACTATTTTCGCAAATCTGTCAACCTATCCTGATACCTTCGTGACGGATGCCGGAACGCCCCAGCTACAGCCCCTTCCCGCCGGTGTTATTCCAAAAGATTATGAAAAAGCCAAAGATATGGATTCAAATGGCTGGCCACAAACAGGCAGAAACAAAGCACTTGAGATTTTGAGAAAAGGTTATGCCTTCATGATAGGTGGTGATCAGCACCTGGGAAGCGTTATACACCATGGAATCAATGAATGGGAGGATGCAGGATATTCATTCTGCGTACCTTCTATCGCAAATTTATGGCCCCGCAGATGGTTCCCACCAGAACCCGGGCAGAATCACCAGGATGGGATGCCCCTCTATACAGGAAGATATTTTGATGGCTTTGGTAACAGGATCACTGTCCAGGCTGTATCCAATCCATATCTTTCCGGCAAAGAACCGGCTGCATTATATGACAGGGCGCCTGGTTACGGGATCATCAGGCTTAACAAGAAAAACCAGATAATTACCATAGAATGCTGGCCACGTTATGCTGATCCGGAACTTCCGGATGCAGAACAATTCCCGGGATGGCCGGTTGTCATCCATATGGAAGACAATTACGGCCGGCAGGCAAGAGCGTGGTTGCCGCCCCTCAGAACATCAGGCCTTGATCATCCACCTGTTGTACAGGTTGTCGAAGACGAAACAAATGAGATTATCTATACTGTCAGAGCCACAGAGGCCTTTTTTCAACCAAAAGTCTTTAGTTCAGGCACCTACACTATTAATATAGGCGAACCGGGAACCTCCAAAATGGAAACTATTACTGGAATTCAGGCCAGATGGAACAAAGAACAGGAACCAATAGTTGTGGAATTTTAATCTGTAACCTGCGTCTGATAATAATCCGGGAGTTTTAATATACGGCCGCAGGATTGGAGCTATCGCAGGATCGCAGGATCGCAGGTGCCGAAAAACAGGCAATCCGCCTGAGGCGGATGCCATTGTTTTTCGAGCATCCCCGAAATGGCAAAGAAATCAAAGATTTCTGCCATTTGGGGAGTAGCAATTGTCGCAGGGTAGCAATTACCGCAGGATCACAATTATTGGAGGATCGCAATTGTCATAAGATCGAAAGGTCACCACCTTGCAGGGAAACAGGAAAACAATGCGGCGGTGACAAAGCGTGCATTGTCTGGAATGCCGGTTTGAGACCTTGAAAAGGATCAACGTATGAACAACCCGGTACGAATGCAGGGTGAAGATGAACTTCTCAATTAAAATCCCTGAAAAGGCGTTTAATTGATTTAAATATTAATTAGAAAATATCATAATGATGAAAATAAGCTCTCTCTTTACCATTCATTTAGTTTCATTATTTATTCTGATGGTTATTACTATCCCTGGTAAAAGCCAGGAAGAAAAAACATCTCCGGTGGATTTAGGAGCTGATCTCATGAGCCGCTATGTCTGGAGGGGAACAGATTATGGTGCATCACCAAGTATTCAGCCATTTATTGAATTTGGCCTTTCCAATTTCAGCCTGGGAGTATGGGGAGCTTATACCACTAATAATCCTGGGATCCAGGAAGTCGACCTGTATGCTAACTTTACTATGAAAGAGCTTCTAACAATTAGCTGTACTGACTATTTTTTTCCTGATGAGATCAGGGGATATAATTACTATGAATTCAGAAAAGATTCATCAGCCCATATCATCGAAGGAATGCTAAAATTTAACGGAACAGAAAATCTCCCATTGACGCTCATGGCAGGGATCAACATATATAATGATCCTGACAATTCTGTCTATTTTGAAGCAGGTTATTCCCTGTCTGTTTTAAACCTCTTTGTTGGTGCAGGCAACGGATTTTATACAACGGATGGAAAATTCAACTTTATCAATATCGGGATCAGTGCTACAAAAGATCTTCCCATCACGGAAAAATATTCCCTGCCCCTCTCCGCATCCTTCATAACAAATCCCCAGGCTGGAAGGGTATATTTGGTATTTGGCGTAAGTTTCTAAAAAACAATTCTATAATTCCCGGGCCTGAGTATTGTAATTAGGGACAAAAGGAATAATGGAATGTTGGAATATTGAAATCTTAGTATGTTGTAAAGTCCAAAAGCTGATGAATACTTTAGGTAAACCATTCATCATCCCATTGATCCAATATTCCATTCTTCCAACCTTCCATTAATTCAAATCTCTAACCTACTGTGTCAGGCATCTTCGGCTTTGGATGATTCGCCAGAGGCTCCAGATATTTATCAATATCCTCCTGGGGCAATGAATAATCTGTAAGTTCACCACTCAGGTATTTTTCATAACCTGTAAGATCAAGCAGTCCATGTCCGCTGAGATTAAACAGTATCACTTTCTCCTTTCCTTCTTCTTTAGCTTTGTTAGCTTCCTGTATCACAGCTGCCACAGCATGACTTGTTTCAGGGGCCACGATAATGCCTTCAGTCCGGGCAAAGGTAATGGCCGCCTGGTAGCACTCGAGCTGATGAAGCGCTATTGGAGCAAGCAACCCATCAAGAATTCCTGCACTGATCAGTGGTGCAATGCCATGATACCGAAGCCCTCCGGCATGGATAGGCGGTGGAATAAATTCATGCCCTAATGTAT
>LJUQ01000182.1 GCA_001304505.1 Bacteroides sp. SM23_62_1 | reverse complement strand
ATAGCTGTTAAAGCACCAGTCTTCTTCTTCATATTTATTAAAGTCCCATGCATTTGAGTTGGTTACAAAATAACCTGCCTGGCGGAAATAATGTGTTATTAAGTGAACCGGGCCAGGGATTTTATACTTCTCTTGCCTGTGGCTGCGATGATGATGAGCACCAATAGTTGTCTGGTACATCCCTGTCATAAATGCGGACCGTGAAGGAGAGCAGATAGGTGCTGTTGTATAAGCATTTGTAAAAAGGATACCCTCATTCGCCAGGTTGTCGAGATTGGGCGTTTGTACACCTGCTTCGTTATAACAGCTCAAATCCGGACCCAAGTCTTCGGCAATCAGCCATAAAATGTTGGGTTTTATGTTATCCTTAGGGGTTTCCCTGTCAGAACAACACGGCAGTATTAAACAGGAGTTGAGAAGGCTATAGCAGAATAATCTGGATTTTATCATTTTGATCTGATCTTATACATATTTTCTCCCAGCATCCTTGATTTTGATATGATTTCTTTCTGGGGAACATCACCTACGGTTAAGAAACCGGCCTGGTAGTTTTCTCCATCCCTTCGGCCCGTAACTGCCTGGTCCACGAGCTGGAACCAGTGTGTACCCACAATATAAGGATTCTTAATTGCACTGCTGACATAATGCTCATAGAATTCAGCTCTTTCGTTTTGATCTGTTGCATAGCGCAAACCAGGTTGCAGTAGTCCGGTTTCCAGTGAACCAAAATGGAATTCACCGATAATAATCGGATAATCTTCGCCATAGGGAGGGATAAGTTCCGCACATGTATACCTGTACCTGTTAAAGCTTACCACATCACAGTACTCAGATGCTATTTTAATTATATAATTGAGTGAAGTATCTTCCGGGTATAAATGGAAATCCATGCGGCAGCCCATATATAACATTTCGGGAGATACATTCTTAACAGCTGCGCGGCACTTCGAATAATATTCCGAAGTAAATTTTTTCATAAAATCCCGCATATCTTTGGCTGCACCGGAAATTACTTCTGTATTTTCCAGTAATCCTTCCCAGCTAATAAAGGAAGTTTTCCATGTCCTGTTCAATGATTCAATTGATTTGTATTTATCTTTCATCATGTCAATGAAAGCTTTCTTTGCAGGCTGGTCTGAGGGAGCTTGCTGGATATGCTCGGGAATTTTGGGTGCCCATTTTACTCCCCATTTTAATTCATTATCTACAAAAACCCCTATACACCAGGGATCATTTATCTCCTCTTTTTTTGAACTTAAAGATTCTTCAAGATTTTCCTGAAATCCGGCAGCATAAGGGTCAGCTATAACACCTGTTTTGTGAGAGTAGGCAGTCAGCACATAAGGGGTTTTCCTTTTGAGGTATATTTGGGGATCTGACCAGTTGCCAATAGTATTGATACCCCAGTAACGCATACGATCATGAATTCGGTCCATGCTTATCTCTTTCCATGATTCACCATATTTTCTGAACAAATTGAGGGCATGAAAGCTAAGCCATTTTGAACTGTCTGTAAGATCTTTCCTAAAAGTATATATTTGTTCTTCCGGGCTTCCTTTTGCGGGAAGGTAACTGAATAATTGCTCACGATCGGTAATCCGTGTTTGGCTTTGCGTTCCAAATTCCACACAATCTAAGCCATGTGACCAGAAGAGTTTACCTTCAGGATCCACAAACCACCATTTGCCTTTGTATTTTTCAATTCTGAACCGGCCGGTAGCCTTTAACTGCGGACCGTTTTCCCATCCGCCGTATTTGTTCCACGCGGGATGACGAAAGGTTTTTTCAAGCTCTTGTTTTTCCTTTGTATCATATTTCTTTAAATCAACAATAGAATATATTTTGTCCGGCCAGTCATCATACATATATTGCCCGAATTTGTCTACAAAAGGATAATATTTTTCTTTCAATTCTTGTCCGGACAGCAGAGTATAGGATACTTCCAGCCATATTTTGCCTAACCTGACCGAATCACCCTGCCGGATTTCAGGAAATAATAACCTGATGAATTCAACGGAATCGTATGTGGTTGCCATCCAGCCGCGTAAACAACCATCAGGTTTTCCGTGCATTACCGGAAACAGACTGTCAATATAAGCCGGGTGTTCTGTCCTGTAAATAATTGCTTTTAAAGTCCTTGTACTATGTGGAGGCACAATGGTTGCTCCCTGTGTAAGATCATAATTTCCAAATCCCAGTTCGCATAATTGTGGTTTATCGTTTAAATTTTCTATTTCACAGCGTACAAACCTGTAATCCGAAGCATCCCAAACACCTTCAGCCGGACTAATGGCTATTGTTGTATAATTTTTATCAGATGAAAAGTTTATCTGCAGTTTTCCTCCGGGCATTGTTATTTTATCATGACTGAATGATCTTACCTGGTTTATATTACTTTTAGCAGGATCGAATAATATAAGCTGATTACTGTTTTTTTTTGTACAACCTGTAATTATCAGTATACAGAAAATAAGAATAAAATAATTTTTCATGGCATCATATTATTGTATAATAGTATATTCCAGTACAGAGATTGAAGTACCGGGTAAAATAATGTCCTGGGGGCTTCTTCCGGATATTATTTCCTGCTGCCTGTATACCGGATCGGTATCCTCAGGACCATTTCCCGCGAGTATCCAGTGCTGGTTCAGAGACCTGATTTTACTGTTTTCTATCTGAAGATTTACAGCCTGAATACTATCTGTTTTGTTAAGCAGGTAAACATAAAGTTTACCTGTTTCAGGGACATAGCTGGCAAAGCTCCTGATGTGAATTGTCGAGGTAGTTTTTACCATTTTTTCTCCCAGGAAATTACCCCAGATGGATAAAGCAAAACCATTGGAATTAAAGTTCCCGTTCCTATCAAGAGCATCAAAGATGCTGTTCTCTTCTTTATCATTATTGATCCACCTCGTATTCCAGAATTGAGAGAATTCAACTTTTGGATTTTTAAGAAATTCCCCTGTCATTTCAAATGTACAGAGAGAGTGCCCCATATTATTTATATAGGGCCAGTTTCCTGCCCAGTCCATTGACCCGTATTCGCAGACAATGAGTTTTAATCTTTCCTTTTGCTGTTCTGTTCCGAATTTATCAAGGGCTTTTAATGCATCTTTAGCTGTCAGTGTCAGGTTTTGCAAGGTATCCCTGTAAGTCAGGTACCCTGCCTTGTACTCATAAACCGGGTAATTGCTCATACATAAATAATCTATATAGTCACCTGCTTTTTTAATAACTGGCTCCCAGAATTTAACGCCGTTTCCATTTGGAATAATATATATTGTCGAATCAACTGCCTTCATTTCTTTAGAAAATGCTATTACATCATTTGCATATATCTCAGGTGTTGAATTCACATTTTGCTTATGCCAGGTTTCGTTTCCAATCATCCAGTATTTTATATTATAGTTCTTCTTAATATTGGCATAGCGAACCCATTCAACAGCATGTTCAATAAGTTCCTCCCTGGAGGATTTGGTGCAGCCTTCAGGATAATCAACTAGGTATTCATCTGCGGCTACGCAAATTGTTGGAACTCCTCCGATCTCTTTACACATAGCCATAAACTCATCAAAATCCAGAACATCATATTTAAAGCTAGAATAATTATTCAGCATTTTATGCCTTCCGCCCACTGCTCCTTTTCCGGTTCTGGCAAGGGTCGGGACTGATTTCTCATAAGGAGGGACAGAGAAGAAATAAAAATCAGATTTATTACCCCCCGGATATCTTAAATACTTAACGCCCATAGCTTTCAAAGCATCTGTTGTACTTCGTTCCGGTTTAAGGTAATTATCATCATCCATAAAGTAGTCAAGGTTTATTCCAACAGGATGATGAGATACATCTGAAAGTATTGAATCCGGGTATATCCGGATTAATAATATGGTTGATTCTTTCTGGCAGTTACCTGATTTAATGCTTATTCTGACTGAAAGTTTGCCCATGCTGTCAAAACCTGTATCGAGTACATACCCTTCCTCACCAATGTGCTGCCAGTAATCTGTTTTGTCTTTCATAGCTGTAAAGAATACTGTATAAGTACTGTCATCCTCCCGGATAAGGCTGAGCGGGGTTCTGAATTCAAACCACCAGCTGTCCATTTTATCCACAACCTTTAATATTTTTAGTTTTGACCAGTGTATACCATCCGGAGAAACAGCATATCCGAATCCTTCACCGTGGGAATCCATAATGGCTATAAATAGTCCGTCATCAAGCCGGGTTACGATAGGATTCTCAGTAAAATTTACCCCGAATTCTACCGGGTTTCTTGCACTTAGCCTGATCCACGGTCCGGTTAAAGCAGGAGCCAGGGCTAGTCCGTTACCCCAGAAAGTAATAGGGAGTTTTTCGGTTTTTGCGGATCCCATAAAGGCAAGCCATTTATTTCCTGCCCTGAACGGGAAAAATGAATCAGTACCCTGGAGACCTTCCCAGTCATCAGCAAGCACTCCCGGTTCCATAATGATACCTATATCTTCATATGGGCCTCCCAGTCCGTCATAACCCCTGATTTTCGATCTGGCCTGCCAGATGCGGCCATCAAAATTATTCAGAAACTGTTGTCTTGTATCCGGTTTACACCTGTATGCAACATAGGTCATATACCAGGTTGAGTCTTCATTATTGAATACAGGCATTGGTGACCATAGTGAAGCCCTGGGATCTTCACCTGTAAAGTCTCCGCTTGATTCCATAAGGGTAGAGACTCTTTCCCAGTTTAGACCATCACTGCTTTTCCAGTGACCCAGGCGCATTTTAACCCATTTTGGATCCCCAGATTGTTCGGATGTAAACAGGTGGTATGTTCCCTTATGTTTAATAACACGCCCGCCTTCAAAACCATGTCTTATATCCCCTGTCCCTGGATTGTTTTTACCAAGTACCGGACCCTCATGAAAATCAACAATCTCAAGTTCAATATCAGGAACACCGACAGGTTCGATCTTTTTCTCATGAATAGCCGGATAATCCTGATAGATTTCACCGACAGATGTCGGAATGCCTGTACTGTCAAACAATGCTGCGCCCTTGTAAGATTCAGAAGTGGTCCGGTTGGAATACCATGCATACCTCTCCAAAGATTCATAAGAATTAAGCAACGGTATAGCCTTTTTTAGAAATTCAGTATTGGTTTTCATATCCTGCCTGTAACAGGACCATTCTGTCAGCCACATTGGCATTCCCCATGCATCATAATAATCCAGGAAATCTTTCAGATAATCTGTACAGCTGCAGTTCCCATACCAGTGCAAAGCCAGGAAATCTACACGGTAGCCTTTTTCTTTCACACCTTTCATAAATTCTATTGTCCAGTCCAGTCCGGAACGACCTGTTGTAGACGGACTACCCAGTCGTAATCCTGTTTTTTCAAGCATGGGCCAGTATCTGAGTGCGGTCCTGACCGACATTTCTGCCTGTCCGTCCCAGTTAGGCTCATTATAGCCCAGCAGAGCCTGATAATCACTTCCTATCAAAGGCAGAAGGTACTTTTTATAATTTTCATCAAACAGGTATTTTTCACTCCAGATCATGGGAATGAATTCAATACTATTAATGGAAGCACAATTCGGTTCAGGTGTCCAGTTATAATACCAGGATACATTCAGTTTATCTATATCGTTACACTCGTTTCCCTTACCTTCAAGCTGGCGATAGGCGATCCCTTTCATTAATGTTTCCTTATTTTGCTGCGCCCCTATATGAACGGACGAAAGCAGAATAATAATAAGCAGTAAGCTGTATAATAAATTATTCATTTTACTTTGGTTAAGTGGTTGTCTACAGGTTTTTTTTATATCAATTTTGTTTTATTTGATAAAGCTAAGCTTGATGGCGTCTGCTACAACGGATCCTTCTGTTTCATCTGAGACTACTGTTAAAACTTTATGATAGCCGGATTCAAACTCATAATCACCCAGGCTAATCCATTTACCTCCGTCTTTCTGCTGGTTAATTAACTTCTGTGTTTTTCCGTTCTTATGCTGTATGTTTATATTTACCGCATCTGAATAGGATTCTTTTGAAGGATACCAGATGCTGAGTTTATACAGACCTGACTTTTTCAACCAGGGTTTGAAGGTAAAGGCACCTTTGTGATTATCATTCTGTGAATAATTCATCTGGAACCTGCCGTTATGTTCTGTTTCATTCCCCCGCCATATCCCGGTTTTTTCCGTGAATCTTTTCATATTGTTATCAATGATGATCTCATCCTCATAAGCAAACGCGCCATAAGGATTCTCTTTCAATGATAAAATCTGTCCCTGTGCCCTAAGTTTTTCCTGTAATTCACTGATATCGATTTTATGAACCGGTTTGTCTTCTTTTACTGCAATTGCAGCGGCAATGCCTGCAGAATGGCCCATGATCATATACTGGGGTTCCATCCTTATTGAAGCCTGAGCCACATGGCTTGCTGATATGCATACCGGTACAATTAAATTCCTGCATTCTTCATATTTAGGAAGAAGTGAGCGGAAAGGTATTTCATAGGGTGCAACAGGTATGGAGATATATCCTTCATTGTACACTTCATAGTGCAGCTCCGGGAAGCGACTGACCGGGATCCATGTCCGTTGCACATGGCGTACATCAATGTTATAGGAACCCATACCGATTGCATCATATTTAACAGTATCAGACTCAAGGTCATGCTGGGTCATGAAATATTCCCCTTTCATCCTTCTGCCTGCCCTGATATACAACTGATGAGGCCAGTGATCATTATCTACGAATTCATCTTTACATAAACCCATCTGCTGGGTTTCCTTTCTTATCCTTTCAGGGACCGATAAATCATAAGATAGAAAGTACAATAAACCTAATGTATAGTCTTTCATTGACTGCCAGATTTCATCCCTCCTGTGGTAATTCGCATCAGGGTATTCCCAGTTTAGTCCGTCCACAACGTTTGTGGATATAGGGCCTGAGGAATTCATGTCTGTTTTGCCATTAGGCAGGGTAGGCCAGATGTGTACTATATTCACGGCATCAGGATGAACTTCATAGTATCTTTTTACAAGGGCATACTGGTCCGGATTGTAATTGTCAGGTTTGGGAAAAGGTACCATAATTTCCGGGTCGGTTGTTACAATTATCCGGAAGCAGTATCCCTGTACTGCATTATCGGCTTCCCCTTCTGCAACCAGTGGTTCAGTATTAATCAAAGGAAGCAGCTTCCGTGTTTCTTCACTCCTGAATGGGGATACGCGGGGAAGCATCTGGTGGCCGTCTGGCAATATTGCACGTCTTCCGGCCCACGATTCTTTATATTCATGAACACTTTCCCTGCCGATTGTGTATGTCACTCCTGCCCGGGCCATCAGGTCTCCTTCATAGGAGGCATCAATAAAAACTTTGCCGGAAACAAAACTTCCGTCCGATAGAGCAAGCTTGTGTATATAACCGTTCTGTATAAAAACTTCAACCACCCTTTTTTCAAATAATAATTCTACCTTGGCTTCTTTAAGCCAGTCACGAAAAATTTTCTCACCCACATGAGGTTCAGGTCCGCGCCAGTAATAAAGGGATTTATCATAATAATCAGCCACTTTTTTATAAAATTCAAGGGCCATACCGCCTATCACTGTCCTGTCTCCGTAATCATTATGTGAAAGACCGCCAGTAACCATTCCGCCGACATTTTTTCGCGGTTCGATTAAAATTACATTCATACCCTCTCTGGCCGCCGCAATGGCTGAAATTGTACCGCTTGCTGTGGCTCCGTATACAACTATTTCATAGTCAAGATCTTGCCCGGATATTTTTATTATTACCGTTAACAGTGAGATTGATATTATACATCTCTTTATAAGTCTATTCATTTTGTGAATATTTTAAAACAAGTACTGTTTGAATTATGTGAGAATGTATAATTCAAACTGAATCGAGTGCAGGAATGACTGGTAAGATCTCTACATTTTCAGCTCCTGTTAGCCTGTCCAGCAATTCATCCAGGAAGCCTGAACTTAGCGGGCCCCAACCCTCATCATCCAGTCCGTGTGTATTATATACCAGCCAGCCCGGAGGGCCTTCCAGAAATTCAGATATAGTTTTTTCCAGATGGTTATTGATATTATCGGGACCAAAGGATATGCAGCCAATCCTGAAAAGGCCTTTATGGGGGAGAGGATTAACAGCTTCTCCGCTTGTCCGTATTGCTCGCACACGTGATCTTAGCCAGTTTTCCAGTTCCGGAGTGGATGCATTGAAGGGAAAATTAAATACAGATTCTTCTGCTTTAAAATCTTTAAGTTCTTTGCTAAAAACTTCAAGACATTTGTTTATTAAATCCTGAGCCTGTGCAAAAGGGATATCCTTTAAATTCGCATGTTTATATCCGTGTGGCATTATTTCATGCCCTCTTTTTTTCAAATCATTCCATAAATTAAAATTCCCTGCAGGCCATTTATGATATTCGTTAGGCAATTCAAATTGATCCTGGTGAGCCGTGGCAATTACATTGATACAGGCAGACAGACCATACTTCTCATATATTTCTGCAGTTCTTATGCTGGATTTTTCAAACCCGTCATCGAAACTCAAAGTGATAATATGTCTTTTACTATTTTGTTTAATGACTGATCCTCCGGCAAGAATTCCAAAAGCACCAAGACCAAGAATTTTTATGGTTTTTCTTCTGGATAATTTTTCACTGTTCATTTTTTGTATTTTGAGTTAGATATTTGGCAGCCCATGCATTATTTATATTTAATCTGACTGATTCTGAAAACATGGTTTCTGCTTCCTTCTTCATTCCTTTACCCCGATATCCAAGGCCTGCCAGGTAATATGCATCTGACAGCATGTCATCCCGGGTTTGTCTTTCACCAAACTTAGCGAAAAAATCAACTTCAGAGCTGCTGATTCTCTTTTTACCAAGTACAATCAATCCATCGAATATTTCCAGTGCTTCTTTATTCCTTCCAAGTTTTTTAAGGGCTGAGGCTACATAAAAATGATTTTCCGACAATTCAGGATTCTGTCTTTCATTAACGCACAACTGAAACTGTTCCTTTGCTTTTTCAGTTTTTCCCATTGCCTCGTATACAAGCCCGAGCAAATAGTAAACCTGGCAGGAGCGGCCGCCACGGTAAGGTTTTGCAACCATCATATTTGCCGGGAACTCTCCGGCTGCCATAAAATCTTCTATAGCTTTTTTATAGTCTTTTGAAGAATAATGATTTAATCCCTGGAAGATATGTGCATCGACATAGGAATTATATGCTTTGCTTACGCCTTCCCATTGCCTGAAATAATTGTCTGCCACTATCTCAAGGGCTTCATCATAGCGTCCCAACTGGACCAGTATCATGATTTCCCTGGCCAGGGCGTCCGAGACATTATTATGGGCAATTGCATCGTGATGTTTTTGCAGAAGCTGCAGACGTATTTCAGGATCTTCACGGCCATCTGCATATATAAGGTCGATCTCATATAACAACCTTTGATCATCTGGATTCAGTGAAATGGATTTTAAGTAACTTTCT
>LJUQ01000181.1 GCA_001304505.1 Bacteroides sp. SM23_62_1 | reverse complement strand
TCCAAAAACTTCTGGGCCACACCGACATCAAGACCACGCAGATTTATGCTAAGATGCTAACCTCAACGATGGTGAAGGAGATGGAGAAGATGGGGAGGGTGAGGGAGGATTGAAATTGATTATAAATGGTTATTAAGTTGGAAAAAACGCTCAAAAATACCAATCCCAGCCGGAGTAAATTGACCCGGGTCCGCCGGACCAAATTGACCACCTTTCGCCGGAGAAAACTGATCAGGTAGCGCCGGACCAAATTGACCACCCCTTAACGAACATGATTTTGCTTTGCTTATATGTCAGCATGAATGATTAATGTTGGCTTGTATAACATTAATCACAATGACAAATAAATTAATTACTATGAGCAAGGTAAGAAGTATTATCAGGCTGTACACCGAAGGTGTAAGTAAACGTTCAATCAGTGTTCGTACAGGACTACCACGTAACACGGTTAAGAAATACATTCGGTTATTCTTAGCCTCAGGAAAGAGTTGCAAAGAAATTGAAAAGATGAGTGATGCAAACCTGGAGCAGATATTTCTGTCCATGACACCACAAGTCCAGAAAGAAGATGATCAGAGATATAAGGAACTTGAGGCAATGTTTCCTGAGATAGAGAAGGCTTTGAAGAGGAAGGAAAATACCCGGGAGAAAATATGGCAGGAATATATTCTCAAGCATCCTGATGGCTACCGGTTAAGTCAGTTCAAGGAGCATTACCGCAGATGGCACATGGTTAAAAATCCTGTAATGCATAGAGAGCATAAAGCCGGAGATAAGATGTATGTTGATTATGCCGGGGAAAAGTTATCGATTGTTGATCCGGATACCGGCCAAGTTATTCCGGTTGAGGTGTTTGTAGCAATATTGGGGGCCAGTCAGCTGGCCTATACAGAAGCCACGCTGACCCAACAGAAGGAAGATTTTATAAGTGCCTGTGAAAATGCCCTTCATTATTTTGGAGGATCACCCCGGGCTATTGTTACTGATAACCTGAAAGCGGCAGTAACCAGGAGTAATAAGTACGAACCCTCCCTGAACGAAGCATTCCGGGATTTTGTAAGCCATTATACGATTGGTGCTTTACCTGCGAGACCTTATAAACCGACTCATAAGGCGCTGGTAGAAGGGGCTGTAAAAATCATTTACAGGACCATTTACGGACCTGTAAAACAGAATGTATACACCTCCCTTGAATCTCTTAACAGGGCTATCCATGAAGCCCTGGAGGAGCACAACAATAAATTGATGAAAGGCAGGCCATACAGCCGTAGACAGTTATTCGAAGAAACCGAACGGGATACCCTCCAGCCCTTACCCCTTCGCAAATACGAACTCAAGCGCAGGAAAGTGGTAACGGTGATGAAGAATAACTATGTATGCCTGAGCGAGGATAAGCATTATTAGAGTATACCTTACCAGTATATTGGTAAAAAAATAACTCTTCTTTACAGTCAGTCAGAGGTTGAAGCCTATCATCATTATACACGGATTGCGGTCCATGCACGTAACCGGCATCCATTTGGCTACACTACGATAGAGGATCACCTGGCCACAAAGCACAGGTTTTTATCAGATTGGAATCCCGACAAGTTCATAAAACGCGCAGAGGAAATAGGAAAAGAGACACGGGAATACATTATCAAATTACTGGAGAGCCGGCAACACCCTGAGCAGGCTTATCGCTCATGCCAGGGAGTATTGAGTCTTGCTTCACGGGCTGGCAAGGATCGGTTAAACAATGCATGTCGCCGGGCTCTGCATTATGGCGATTACAGCTATCATACCATCCGTGTAATCCTGGAGAAGGGATTGGACAAATCCAACCCTGAGGAAGAGATTGAAGACGAATCCATGCCGGATCATAATAATATCCGTGGGCGGATCTATTACAATTGAAAAATCACAGGAGTGCTAATCCTTCCTGGGTTAGTACTCCCGTTAAAGTATAAACCATAAAACAATAAATGACATGAATGAAGAAACATTGCACAAGATGAAACAGATGAAGTTCTTTGGGATGGCAAGGGCGTTTCGTGCCTCTCTTGAAGATGGAAGAATGGCTAAATTAACTTCGGATGAAATGTTATCCATGTTAGTAGAATCAGAATGGGACGATCGGAATAACCGGCGTATTGAACGTAATGTTCGCAATGCAAAGTTCCGTTACAAGGCCAATCTTGAACAGTTATACTTTGATGTCAATCGTAATGTTGACCGCAATCAAATGATGCGTCTTGGAGAGTGCACCTTCATAGGCCGCCACGAGAACCTTCTGATAACAGGAAGTACCGGGATAGGGAAAAGTTACATTGCATCAGCCATAGGTAACCAGGCATGTGTACTCGGATACAAGGTGTTTTATGTAAATACATCTAAGCTTCTCTCAAGACTTAAAATGGCCAAGGCAGATGGATCCTACATCAAAGAAATTGCACGTATTGAAAAACAGGATCTATTAATCCTGGATGACTTTGGTCTACAACCTTTTGATAATATCGGTCGTGCAATATTAATGGAAATCATAGAAGACAGACATGGTAAACGGTCAACGATAATCACTTCACAGGTTCCTGTGTCACACTGGTATGACCTTATTGGAGAACAGACTATTGCTGATGCAATACTTGATCGTATTGTGCATGATGCATATCGTCTTGAACTTGTTGGGGAGTCTCTCAGGAGGAGAAATAAAAGTAAATTTTTGGAAGAAATAGAAACAGAAAAATAAAACAGTAACTTTGTATAACTGCTGATATGTAAAGGTAAATGAACGTTCAGATTAAATTAGGGGGCTGGTCAAACCACTCCGGCGGAGGGTGGTCAATTTAAAACGGCGAAGACTGGTCAATTTATGCGTTTTTTACATTTATACCTGAGAATGATCTGAATAAAATCTTTCTTGTTCTGTTTTAAAAGTTTATGCAATTGGTTTGAAACTGAAAGAATTCCGGAAATGGCATTTGCCACCTTCAGATATGTCCTGATAATTGTCTTTGATTCTTTCCTTTCAAGAAATCGCCCAAGCAGATCAATGTTTGTAAGTTCTTTCCCCAGGTATTTGTCATCCGGTTCCTTTTTCCACCGCCAAACTGTTGTCCGGTTAATACATACCAGGTAAGTCTGAGGTATGTTATTTCTTTTAGCCAGTTGCTTGATACAGGTGTGATAAGAGTTATATGTTTTCAATTCCGAATGGTGTTTATATATTAATACCATTCGTTGCGAAAAATAGCCGGGTGAAATGGATGTTTTTTAAATTATTATGAGTATTAAAAACGATCCGGGTTTTTCTGAAAGGTTAATTTTGTTACAAACTGAAGTATAAAAGGAATCTTGAAACCCGATGATAAGTTTAAGCAACTATCTGGCTTGGATATAACATTTTAAGTTTCAAATTGTGATATTCTTCAGGGGACATGTTAAGAATATCCATCGGAATTTTAAATTTTTTAAATGTCCTGATTTCCGGTGCCATTGTTAGTTTAGACCGTTCAAATATATCTTTATCCCTGAAATCAGCTGATATTACTATTAAATCAATATCACTATCACCCCGGATTTCACCTGATAATGCTGAGCCAAATAATGCTATTGATTCAACCTTTATTCCACTTTGAATCAGTGAATCTTTAAGAAACTTTACAACCTCATTTATTGTTGTTTGATCCATATTTGTGTCTCTTTTGCCTGGTTTAAAATTTCTTCAGTCCTCTTTTCCGTATAAGTTGCAAATAATTTTCTTAAATCTTCAGGATACCTGGTTGGTATGGATATTTTATTTAATGTAAATAAGAACTCATATCTTGAATCACTCATTTCTAACCCGATTTTTTCAACAAAATAGATTAAACTGTGTGATTTTGACGGGAATTCTCCTGTTCTTTTTATAAATAAACCTTTTAAAGCTTTTTCAAGACTCAGATGGCACATGAAAATACAATATATAAACCGGCCCATTTTAAACATATCCACAGCTGTTTCCATGTCGTAATCGGACTGAAAGAACCACTCCTCGTATTTTTCAACATTCACCATATCACAAATTTAGTAAAGTTTCAGAGATTAAGGTAAGAATACAGTTAATCGAATAATATACAATTCCCACTAACTAATAAGTGCATCGAAGATTTCAGCCTTCCAGTCTGAAGTTCTCTGTATCAAAGATGATAAGCCTCTGCATATCCTCTTCCAGGTGGTTCGATAATTGTCCGCTTGCCTCCACGTCTCGCAAACATAAATCCCGCAAGATCAATGATCTGCGGGATTTTGTTTGTATTGGGTGACGATTTTGTTAATGTTTTTATAAAGTCTGCTGATCAGTCTTTTCTTTTTTGTCCAACCATATTAGGATTATTACAGTTTTTTCCCTGGTTTACATTATTATCTTTTCAAACTATTCATACCTTAATGATTCAACCGGATTTCTTAAGGCTGCCCTGAAAGACTGCCAGAAAATTGTCATAAAGGCAATGCAGATCGTAATAAAACCGGATAATGCAAAAATCCACCAGGATAATTCAGTTTTGTATGAAAAATGCATTAACCACCTGTACATAGCATACCATGCAACCGGAAATGCAATTACGAATGCGATTCCAATCCATACACTAAATTGTTTGGACAACAGGTATATTATATCTATGTTTTTACTTCCATGTACTTTTCTTATTCCTATCTCCTTTATACGGCGTTCAATAACAAAAACTGATAAACCAAATAGTCCCATTAGTGCAATTACCAGGGATAGAAAAGTAAACATACTGATCATTGCATAGGTCTGGTCTTCTTTAATATATTTAAGACGCATTCCTTCATCAACAAAAGAAAATTGCATAGGATCATCAGGAAACACGGATACCCATTTCTCCTGGATTAATCTCATAATTTTATCCAAAGATTCCGGAGCCAATCGTACAGCCATTTCTCTTGTCATTGTGGGTGATAAAAAGATAGCCATGGGATAAATCTCTTCATACAGCGAGCGGGCGTGATAATCCCTGAATACACCAATAATCATCATTCTGGATCGGGATGGATAATAATCAGGTCCTATGAGATAGGCATCCAGCGGCTCTTTCATTCCAAGTTTCATAAGCCCGGTTTCATTAATTAAAATGGCCATGCTATCCTTGCCAAAATCATGGGAAAAAGAACGACCCTGGAGTATTTCAATCTCCATTGTTTCCATAAAATCATAATCAGTATTAATCTCCTCAAATTGAAAAGATTCGCCCGAAATTGGATCTTCCAGGTCAAATACCCACCATTGGTTACTCGGAGGAATATATGCAGCACCTGAAACATTAGTTACTGAGTTTAACTTCCTTAATTCATCCTTCAACCGGACGTATTTGTCATAAGAGTCCCTTGGAATGTCAATTATAACCAGTTGCTCTTTGCGAAATCCAAGGTCTTTATTATGAAGCAGGTTTAATTGCTTCTTCATGCAAATGAGGCATGACATGAGACAGATCATAATACTGAACTGGAATATTACTAAAACACCGCGGGAGGGTAATCTCAGGTCACTGACGGGAATTGTATTTTTAATGGCATCAACCGGTCTGAATCTAGATACATATATGGCAATGTAAACACAGGCCAGATATCCAAGGAGGACAACCAGAAAAAGAAAACTGCATATTGTACCCAGGTTGACCATAAATCCATGGGAGAGACTCAGACTCATGTAGTTTTCAACCAAAGGCTTAATAAAATCAAGCAAAATCAAGGTGATCAGGAAAGACAACGCGAATACAATGAGGAATTCGGCAGTAATCAGTGAAACCAATTTGTTTCGTTGGGCGCCAAGCACTTTCCTGATACCAAACTCTCTGATCCTCTGAAAGGAAAGAGCCATGGAGAGTAATACAAAATTGACCAGGGCGATGATTAACACCAGAACAGCAATGGAGGCAAAAACTATAACCCGCATGATACTCCCCTGCGGTTCTATATCCATTCCCATATCCTTCGAATATAAGTGAATTTTACTGAGAAGCTGAAGCCTGAACTGCAAATTTATTTCCCTGGCAAGGTCTTCAGGAACATACTTGACAATTAAGCCAGGCATCTTTTCATTAATCTTTTTATTCATGTCCGGCTTTTCCATCAGTATGTATGTTAAGACAGACCAGTTCCCCCAATTCGTTAAGGTTGATTCAATCCGGTGGTCAGTCCAAAACTCCATCGATAAAAGAAAACTTGCATGAAAATGTGATTGTTCCGGGAAATCTTTAAAAACACCTTCAACCGTGAAATCATAGTTGGCATTACCTATTCTCAAAGAAATCAGGTTTCCTACAGGATTCTCCTTTCCAAAATATTTATACGCACATTTTTCAGAAATCATTATCCTGGCAGTTGAACGCAACATTTTATCCGGATCACCATGCAAAATCGGAAAACTAAAAACACTGAAAAAACAGGAATCGGCATATACCAGATCCTGCTCCTCTATAAATTTTTCATTTTGCATAATAAAAAACTTACCCTCACCTAATTTTGTTATTCTTGTTATTTTCTCAATTTCAGGACAATAATCATAAAGTGTGGAGGCGAGAATGTATGGTGTGAAAGGAAAATTATTTGTTATAACCCTAGCAATCCTGTCCTTTTTCAAATGGAACTGGTCATAACTTAATTCAAGTTTAACATGAAGTAAAATTATAGTACAACTTACCAATCCCAGAGATAATCCAAGGATATTGATGATTGAAAAAAGTTTGTTTTTCCATAAATGCTTCAGCGAAGTTTTTAAATCCTTAATCATATGCATATTACGTTATAATTGAGTACCAATGTCCGATTCAGGTTGAGTATTTTGTTTGAAGGTAAACTATCAAATTAAATTAGGTTGATAATGTGATATTTATGTTCCGGTTTCAAGTGCATAGCTATTTCCGAAATCCTATGCTCAGTTTACTCCGGATTAAGATGCTTAGCTTGACTGGAATTTCCATCCATGGGGCCGAATCCCATTCCGAAGTATGACATGTTTTTCTTGATTTAATGAAATAAATGATTAATACAATGGAAAGTTAGGCATTGCCGGTTTGAGATTGGATAGCTTTGGCCTGATTAAGGTAAAGTTAAGAAATTTCAGGTTACAAAATAACCTGCATGAAAGTATTTTGAATGGCAAAAACCGTGACAAACTTATTAATTTTATTATCCGTGTTAGGATTTCGTATTATTTTTTAATTTTTTAAAATAGATAAATAATTTTCTGCATGATTAAGAATTAAATTAACTAGTTCGGGATCTCTTATATCAATTAAATCAATATGTGATTGAAGCTGTTCATTGGTAAGTTCAGACATGAATGGCATATAACTATCATTAAACATAATCCGCGATAATATAGCCAGTGATGATTGCATACCAACAATACCGTATTGATCAATCAACTCCAATTTTGCATTATTGTTATTTATTGCTAACTCAATTAATCTTATCTTTTCATAGTCTGATAACTGTAGGAGAATTTCATTTTGTGCAATTATCACTTCATGATGAATTATATTTACCATAAATCTACCTAATTCCAAATCTGACCATTCTTCATTTATACCTGTTGGATCCAACTGCTCATATTTATTAATCAAAGCACCACAAACATCTCTTCTAAGCCATAATTCTCCAAATCCATTACAATAAGATTCAACTATATCAAAACCAAATTGTAAAGAACTATAAGCCCAAATTATTCTAAACTCAGGATAAGCTAGGCATGTTTTAATCAAATCCTTTGTGGTTATACAGTCAAGAATAGGATTAGGGATTTTGTAAATTTCAATGGCTTCCTCCATTGATTTACCTTTTGCTTTTTCCTCAGGATAAATATATTCTCCATTTACCAAGTCTTTACAGGGATCTTTCTCACAAGAATAAAAAATAATACAAAGAATCAAAATAAATATTGAGCTGAGATAATTTATCATATTATTCGTGAATTCTAATAAACTTCATTTTCTCACTATTTAGTATATCCATTATTCTAATAGTCTCCGTCCCGTTATTCTTAAAACAAACTCTGATTTCTGACTGAGAAGGATAAGTATAAATACATGCATAACAAACCAATTCCGCTTTAATACCAGAACATTTATTTATTTCTTTAACAAGTTGAACAGTGTTCTCTATATGACCTTCAATATCTGTAAGGGAAGGCTCTGGAATCAGCTCAGACAAATAAGTATCAATTTCACTTTTAATTTTCAGCGTATCATTACTCTGAAAGGCACTTAATAGTTCGGAACATTTAATAATTGTTTCTGAGCTTTCCTTTTCACAATTTGGTATCGTAATGATTAATAAAAATGATAATAAATAAATACAAGTTTTCAATTATTCCCTTTTGCTTAATAGATGATAAAACTTTAAGTGTGGTTGCTTTATAGAAAGATGGCATTTAATAATCAGCCACAGCAGGTTTATTTTTGACACCTATTTTAAAAGTTAAATACTTGTAATATGTTATTTACATAATTGAATTATTTCCAGTAAAAAAAAATTGCTATAATCTCCTGTTTGTGTAATCAGCTCGCTATTGCGTCTTAAAAAAGAAGCGTTTAAGTATCAATGGATCAATAAGCATACCATTTTTCATTGTGTCAGTCATACATTTACGACTATTGATTTGAATTTGGAGATCCCTATGGAAGTAGTTAGTAAATTATTAGGACATAAAGATTTTAAGACAACCCAGATTTATGCTAAGGTATTGGATTCATACAAAATTAAGGAAATGAGGAAATGGTGCAAAAAACGGAGGTTCTGACCACCTCTCGCCGGGAATAATTCAACTTTGTAATTAATAGGTTTACAATCATTTAACTATTGTATGGGTAGTTAAAATATTCCGGCTGAGACTGATCATTACTATCGATTTTTCCAGTAATACAACTGTTTAAACCTAATTCTGCAGGGAGACAGGGTTCGACTCCCACCGATCACAAGGGTTCAACACCCCGCAGAGACAGTAAAAAGCGGCCCATACTATTTCAGCGATTTCTTCAGCTGTTCAAGTGTGGTTTTCCAGATCAGTTGACTTGCTTTCAGCTGGTCTTCAGCATTTCCACCATTAAAATCTCTGTTCAGATCAGGGATCAGATCAGGAAGAAATGAGGTATGTCCACCATTTTGTGTACAGATATGTTCCATCCCGTATTTAAAATTGTTTTCTGTCAGCCTCTGCATGATCATATTGCAGAATTCTGAGGATGGCCAACACTGATCATCGGTGTCAGATACCAGCAGTATGGATGCCCTGATGTTCTCAACCGGTATTGCAGCCCTGGAAATTGTTGACTCATCAGCATTCTGCAATCCTAAGTGATAAAATAACCTGAATGAGGTTAGTTTTCCTGTTTGGAGATTTTCCATATCCTCCTGCGTATAACTATAGGGAACATAGGGTAAACCCTGACCATTGAGGCTCCATGAAGATTGCGGTGACAAGCTTGTAGTCTGCCAGACATGAGCAGCAGGCGTCCAGGCCACAATTACCCT
>LJUQ01000180.1 GCA_001304505.1 Bacteroides sp. SM23_62_1 | reverse complement strand
CTGGTTGGTATGAAATTAACAAAGACTGGAGATACACTATGCGATCCCGACCATCCTCTTTACCTGGAATCCATTCATGTTCCTCCCTCAGTGATTGAAATGAAAGTTGCACCCTCAAACAGGAAAGACCAGGATAAATTCGGTGAAGCCCTGAATAAACTGGCAAATGAAGACCCATCATTCCATTTCCGTTTTGATGAGGAGACCAAAGAAACCGTCGTTTCAGGAATGGGTGAGCTGCACCTTGAGATCATCACAGACAGGATGAAGGAAGATTTCAATGTTCAGGTGGACGTAGGGGAGCCGGCAGTTTCACTCAGGGAAACCATTACCATGGAAGTTGAAAGTAACTATAAACACGCCAAGCAGACGGGTGGCAGGGGCCAGTTTGCACATACCGTAATGCGCATGGAACCAAATGAAGGAAAAGGATTTGAATTTATCGACAATATCAAAGGTGGGGCTATCCCTGCGGAATATATCCCATCTGTCTCGAAAGGCATCAGGAAAACAATGGATGAAGGTATTCTTTCAGGATATCCTGTTGTTGATGTTAAAGTTGTATTAACCGATGGAACACACCATCCTGTTGACTCTTCCGATATGGCTTTCCAGACATGTGCCTCGATCTGTTTTAAAAACGGTTTTCTTAAAGCCAATCCTGTCCTCCTTGAACCCATCATGAAAATTGAGATCAATACTCCTGATGAATATATCGGCGATATTATAAGCAACCTGAACAGAAAAAGAGGAAAGATTGAATCAATGAGAAGATACCGGAAGGGATCCCAGAAACTTAATGGAATTGTTCCCCTGATGGAAATGTTCGGCTATGCAACACAGCTGAGGAACCTGTCAAGCGGCAGGGCTAACTATTCAATGGAATTCTACCAGTACATGCCGCTTCCTGCCGCTGTTCAGGAAGAAGTTTTAAAAAAGATAAAGAAGGAATAATGGTGTCACTCATCGGGTGTTTTGGAATCGCCCGGTGATTATCAATACATTATTATGAAACATCTGAAAATCCCCGTGAGCAATTTTTTAAATAAAAATTCATTCATAATTACCAAATAAGTATCATTATTATTATTCATAACTGATAATTCGTTAGATTTATTAACCACAAAGGACACAAAGGCAAGCACAAAGTAATACAAAGGAGTCTTAATATGAAGCTTTGAGTTCCTTTATGAAATCCTTGGTGTACCTTTGTGGTTGTAAATTTTCATAAATAATGAACGAAACAAGAAGTTCAAATAAAACCGAATTTTCAAATTAACTATTAAAAATAGGGAATCATTATGAGCAAAAATTTATTTACAATTATTGTTTTGATATTTACTGCATTACTTGCCGGCTCCTGTAAACAAACTGATAATTCTACCCCACCCAACATCATTATCATTTTTACCGATGACCAGGGTTATGAAGATCTTAGTTGTTATGGTTCACCTGATATTAAAACACCGAATATTGATCGCCTGGCAGCAAATGGGACCAGGTTTGTTAATTTTCATGTTGGGCAGGCAGTATGCTCTGCTTCCAGGGCCGCTTTACTGACGGGGTGTTATTCAAACCGTCTGGGAATCCACGGGGCATTGAGCCCGCGGGCAGACCACGGATTGAATCCGGATGAAGAGACCATCGCTGAAATGTTGAAAAAAATCGGTTATGCCACAGCTATTTTCGGGAAATGGCATCTTGGTTGTCACCCGGGGCTCCTTCCAACAGACCAGGGATTTGATGAGTATTTCGGATTTCCATACAGCAACGATATGAGTCCTGACTCAATGAATAATCCAAGGCCTTATGCAAGGAATTATCCCCCATTACCCTTGTATGAAAACGATTCAGTTATTATGCTGGAACCTGACCAATCAAATCTGACCACGTGGTATACCGAACGAGCAGTTGATTTTATTGAACGTCATAAGGACCAACCTTTTTTCCTCTATGTACCCCATTCCATGCCCCATGTACCTCTGTATGTATCTGAAAAATTTAAAGGTAAATCAAACAGGGGATTGTATGGAGACGTGATCATGGAGATAGATTGGTCTGTCGGTGAGATTATTAAAACACTGGAGCAGAATAACCTGCTCGATAATACCTTTATCCTGTATACATCTGACAATGGCCCATGGCTGATCTTTGGCGATCACAGCGGGTCTGCCGGTCCCCTCCGTGAAGGTAAGGGGACATCCTGGGAAGGAGGTATCAGGGTGCCGGCGATCATGCACTGGCCCGGGAAAATACCATCAGGGAAAGAATGTATAACACCACTCATGACCATAGATATCCTGCCTACCCTGGCACATCTTACAGGAGCACCACTTCCTGAAAATAAGATCGATGGATTAAATGTATGGCCTGTTATTTCCGGTGAACCAGGTGCAACAAATCCACATGATGCATACTACATCTATTACGAAGTCAATCAGTTACAGGCCATGATCAGCGGTGACTGGAAAATAATTTTCCCACATCGTTACCGCACAATAAAAAGTGCTATCATAGGAAATGGAGGGCAGCCGGGAGAGTATAACAACCTCAACATTGAAGAGATTGAGTTGTATAATATTTCGGAAGATATCACAGAATCCATCAATGTAGCTGCCGATAATCCTGATATAGCAGGTGAACTCATGATTCTCGCCGATAGCTGCAGGACAGATTTGGGAGATGCCCTGACAGGCATGATAGGAAAAAACACACGCAAACCCGGGATAAGATCAGACACCCTACCAAATGAAGGGGATTAGATGATATTTTGTTTTTTGACAATAGTCGCTGTATCCCGGCAAGGTAGCAAGAAGCAGTTTTTCCTCACCTTTAATTCTAAGAACAAGGGCAGTGGGTATGATAACCAGAAAAGGAATTAACGCCCAATAAGAGCCTAATGCAGGAGGTGTAAATAGGAAAAATATCATACCGCCGGTATACATAGGATGTCGTACAACTTTATACGGCCCGGTATCAATAACTTTCTGATCTTCCTGGGTTTCAATAATGGCGGTTGCAAAACTGTTTTCCTTCATCACCCTGACTATTATTAAATAACCGGCCAGGACAAATATATCGGAGATAATAACAATATAATAAGGAACATCAGACCATTGATAACGATAATCAAGTCCCGGGATTAATAATCCGGCCAGAAATATTATCGAAAATATGTTCTGTATGGATTTATGTTCTTTTTCCTTTTCCCTTCTTCTTAATATCCTGCGTTCCAGTAATCCCGGATCTTTCCTAAGAAAGTATGTAATTACAAATATTGCCGGAACAATAAGCGTAATGAAATAGGCCCAAACTTCCCAGTATTTTAACGATCCGGCCGAAAGGAAAAATAACAGGCCCATAAAAATAAAAAATAATAATATCCTGGAAATTATCTTTATGATCACCTTCAACGGGATTTTCTTTGCGAGTCCCTTATTCAAATTCATGGTACAATCCTCTTAAGCTATTAATATATAAGGTTTTTCCGGTGCTCAATATGATACCACCTAACAATGAATAGATGCAAGCATAAATTTAATGAACCTTGAGACTAATCCTGTTGACTCCTAAATTGATTCTTCATCCCTGTACCTTAAATACTCCTCAATCTTATTCTCATATTCTTCCTTAATTATGATAAGCTGAAGAATAGCTCTGTCAATGATCCGAAGACGTTCAGACAAATCATGGTATTCCTGATCGTCATGTATTCCGTTATTTTCTTTTGAAACTTCCTGCATGTACATCTTGAAATGATATTATAATTATTACTTATCATTTTTTGTTCCATTATTTATATAGTATTGATATCCATGGACTTATGAATAATTTTATTGAATAAAACAGGTCCGGAATGTACGATTTCAGGAAGAAGTGTACGATAATGGACGTTCAGAATCAGTTATGACCAATCATTTTCAAAATTGGTTCTGTTAAGGAATGAATATAAATCAAAGCCTTTTAATTATATTCGAATCTGAATAATGTATACATGAACAAACCTTTCAATACGCTCATTATATTGTTAATAGCCTTTCAGGCAGCTGCACAACAAGTACCTCATACCCCATATGGACAGATTGTCCTTGTAAATCGTTTATATGAGACAAACACAAAAATGATCCGTCCTGATAAACCGGTAAGCGTGAGGATGATTGATGGCAGAAAATTAGAGGGCGCATTTTATCTTGAGGATGAACGCACTATGGTCATCGGTCCCGAAAAGATAAGGATGGACAGTATCATTGCACTCACAGGTTATATTATTCGAAACTCCACAGAAAAAGCCGCCGGAATCACCTTATCCTTCCTTTCCGTTCTGGGAACCATATATCCGCTTTATGAGATCATCGGGGGATTCGGCCTGGGTGATGGAAAAGCAATATTTGTCGGTGCCACCATACTCTTTTTTGATCTTATCCTGGCTTATGCAGGAACCAATCTTGCCGGTATTATACCACGCAGATTCAGTATGGTGAACTGGATGATACGAGTTGACTATAAAAGCAATGCTGATTCGACAATCCCGGTTGAAATTTTTCATATTACTGATCCACGATATCGATAATATGAAGGCTGAGACTCGCCCTGTGAAATAATTTTGCTTTTTCAAAATTGCAAGTCTTGAAAAGGCTTGCATTTCAAAGGGCAAGGCTGAGGTTGAGGTTAGGCGAAAAGTTAGACTCGGCCTTCTCCCGCCAGAAACGGATATAGTAGATAAGGAAGCTGAGGAAGATAGGAAATAGGATCATCTGCTGTCAGTCATTCTATCCCCCTCCTATCCTTTTTACTTATATCTTTTTTCTTTTTTCTTTTCCTTCGGAGACGCCTGTTAAAAAATTTTCTTCGGGGGAAAAAGAAGTATTCTATATTTGTTCTTACTTATGTATGCTGTTGTAGATATAGAAACCACAGGTGGAAGTCCGAGGTCTGAGAAGATCACTGAGATAGCAATCTATATTTTTGATGGTAAACAGATTGTTGATGAATTTGTCACGCTAATCAATCCGGAAAAGCCCATTCCTTACTTTATTTCATCCCTGACAGGTATTACCAATGAAATGGTTGCCGATGCCCCCAAGTTTTATGAAATAGCTAAACGAATTGTTGAGATGACAGAGGATAAGATATTTGTTGCTCATAATGTTACTTTTGATTATAAATTTATCAGAAGTGAATTCAAGAGTCTTGGATTCAATTTTGTAAGGAATAATATCTGTACACTACAATTATCCAGGAAATTATTTCCCGGGCATCGTTCATACAGTATGGGAAATATATGTAAAGATTTTGGTATTCATATTGAGGGTCGTCATCGTGCAGCCGGGGATGCATTTGCTACAGTCAGGTTGCTTGGATTAATCATCAATCAATGCAAAAATGAAGGTGTTGAAGACCTGCTTGCTGTCTCGGCAAGACCAACGCTTAAAAACCTTCATCCTCAGCTGGACAAGAAAATACTGGACAGCCTGCCTGAAGAAACCGGTGTTTATTACTTTCTGAATGATCAGAACCAGATTATCTATGTCGGTAAAAGCAAAAATATCCGACAGCGAATTCTGAGTCATCTCAGCAATAACGGATCAAAACGTGCAATCGAATTAAAAGAGAATATTGCTTTCATCGACCTGGAAATTACAGGCAGTGAGCTTGTGGCCCTTCTGATTGAATCAAGTGAGATCAAAAAGCATGCTCCCCGGTTTAACCGGGCGCTGAAAAGAAAGGTAATGCACTATGGCCTGTATTCATTCAAGGATGAAAATGGTTATATGAACCTGAGGATCGATAAAACAATCAACCGGATCAACGATAAACCGCATACCTGCTATCAAAATCTTACAGAGGCAAAGGAATCATTATCACGATTGGCCGAACGGCACTGGTTATGTCAAAAACTCTGCGGGCTTTATGATACAGACGGTGCCTGCTTTCACTATGAAATAAGGCAATGCAACGGGGCATGTACGGGTAAAGAATCACCGGGCATTTATAACAACAGGGTCTCCAAAGCCTTAAGCACTTTTTACTATGAAAATAAGAATCTGCTGATTATCGACCAGGGAAGAAACCAAAGCGAAAGATCAGTTGTCCGTATCGAAAATGGAAAATATATTGGTTTCGGTTATCTGAACATTGAAGAATCCTATGTCCATATGGATACCTTTCTTGATTGCATTAAAATATATGAAGATAACAGGGATATTCACCAGATTATCAGGACTTATCTGAATAATAATGAGGTGGAAAAAATAATCAGGTATTAGAAGGCGCAAAGGTGCGAAAGTACGAAAGTATGCAATTATTGTATTGCCTGAATGCGAAGAAATGGAAGTTGGTATGAGGAATTAGCAGATTGGAGAACACACGAAAATGATGGATCAGAATATATACTAATTAATCCAGAACCCTTTCTAATTTCTGTACCAGTAATTTTATATTCTCCTTCGTTTCATCGTCGAAATCCTCAAACCTAATATGATTATTCTGCACATGCAGGACAAAGTTTGATGTGAGCTGCGTCCTGGAAAGGTTATTATTTTCAATGTATTCCGAATTGGATTCAGTAATACCAACACGCTGGTGAAGAATAAAATTCTTGAAATCAATTGTTGAAAAAAGATCCTCAATACTGTTGATATCCTGCAGCTTGATCATTTTTTTAGAGGCCAGTTTTTCATTGTTATGAAAAAGGTTAATTTTCAGATCATTATAGACAAGGTTCCCATCCTCATCATCATCAAGCAGAACAATAAAATCGAGCTTCCACCCAATCAGCAGGTTAACAAGGGCAGGTACGTTTAAAACATCGGTTGCAGGGAGGAAATATATCTCTTTATCAAAATCAATCAGGTTGAATATGGTTTTAAGGTAATGGTAGGTGTTTGTATCTTCGACAATCACATTATTTTTTTTCTTAACAAATTGATGATCACTAAGTTTTGTCCCCATCAAGGTATATATTGGGGAAAGGGTATCGGTAGATGCCTCATTCAGTGATTTAGCGTCAAACAGCACAGTTTCACTTTTGATGTCTTCTTCCAGTGCTCTCTGAACAGCAATAAGGCGGTACAGTTTGCTCATATTGATCAGGTGTGGTGAGTGAGTGGTATAGATGATCTGGATATCTTCTTTAATGTCTTCAAAAACTTTCAGTACATCTTCCTGGGCCCTGGCATGCAGACTTAATCCCGGTTCATCTATCAGGAAGACTCTTGACCTGTCTTTGTTTTCAATGGCGCTGGCTTTAAGTTCAAGATAAAAAGACAAAAACCATCTTACACCACGGCTGCGCTGCTTTGGATAAAGTCGTTCCTGGTCATCTTTAATCCAGAATTCAATATAGGGCCTTCCCATTTTCTCAGGATGATTGAAATCATAATGTTCAAGCTCAAAATTTAACCTGATTTTATTCTGTTTTCCAAGATTTTGACGCCAGTAATCCTGAAAATTCAATGTGATCTCCTGATTCAGTTTTTCTATTTTTTGTTTCAGGATCCTGTTATCCTGGACTTCGAAAAATCTCTCCTCCAGGCCGGCAACGGTGAGGAAGTTACGTGCTGCTTTAAAGCCTTCGACATGACTGTTTTCCATAAATATATCGTCCAGATCGATGCGGTTTGGGAGAAGACTGCTGAAATCCTCAAACATTTCAAACACTGGTATATGTTTAAAGGCTTCCCCTGCCAGTTCATTCTCAGTATAATATGTAGCTGTCTTCTCCAGTTCCTTTTCAACTGTATCCTGTGCTTCATCCGGATCCATACCCCTCAAAATCTTAGCCGTCACAGTTTTCCTGGTTGATGCGAGGTTCCTGGTTTTATCAAGTATAACTTGATTTCCTGCATGACGAGTGGATGCTATGTCGAGTTTATTTTGCATCCTCCTCCTTTCCCTGGAGGTAATGAGGCTATTATAGTATTTTTGAAGTGAGGTTATTTCCCTGTAGGATGATTCCCATTCTTTCCTGGCCCTGTTATAATCATTTACAGCTTCCAGACACCATTCTGCCCACCTGGCCTTTTCAACCAGATCAGTTGCCCTGACAGATTTGGCTTCAAGCGATTTAAGCTTCTTTTCAAAACGCTTTTTTGACCGATCCAGTTCCATGGTGACCTTTTCCAACCTGCTGCTGTTTTCCTTGCCTGGCGACCTGTTAAAAGCCCTTTGCACCCTCGCAGATTGTGATTCAAGCTTTGAAAGAATCTTCTGCTCTTCATTTTTTTCCTGCAATGCCCGGCTGTATTCTTCTGAAGCCTTACGCGACTCCTCAATTACCTTCAGGACTTCTTCTTCTGTTTTTTGTTCAAACTCATTCTTCTCCTTCAACTGCTTTTCGAAATATGCTGCAAGAGTGTCATCGCCAAAAGTGAGCCGGTTGTTTTTTTCATCTGTCCAGATCCTGCCAACCGTAATCAGGCCACTTTCTCCAATACATTCTAAAACCCTTTCAGGTACTTTTTTCTCTTTGAAGTATTGCGTAAAGGTTTTGATATCTGTTTCGAATGAACAGCATACCGAAGGCATGCTCAGATCACTTCGCAGGATATCTGCTGATATTATGCCAGTATAAAAACTGTATAAAGCTTCCAGAAGAGAAGTCTTTCCCGACTCATTCTGTCCAATAATCCCGGTAATATTATCCGAGGCGAGATTATGCCAGCCGGTATCAACTACTGACCTGTAATTCTTTATTCTGAATCGCCTGAATCGCATCTTATAACTATTATTACAACGGGAAGCTGATTGTATCGGAAAGAAAAACAGTCATCTATAACACTATATCAATGGATATTAAAGATAACACTCCTGCAGACAATATCCATACCTGGAAGGAAGATTTCATTTTCATGTTTGAATTTTAAATCCTATAATAAGGATATCATCTACCTGATCAACCTCTCCCTTCCAGTTATAAAACTTTTGTTCCAGTAACTTCTTTTGCTTTCCCATATCTTGTTTATGGATACGGACCAGCAGTTCCTTGAATGGCCTGTATCTGAACTTCCTATCTTCAGGCCCTCCAAACTGGTCAGCGAAACCATCTGAAAATATATATATCAAATCATTCTTCCTGAGGTCAAGAACATGGTTGGTAAATGACTTCTCCTCTGTGGGTGCAATTCCAATTGGCATTTTATCGCCGCGTACCTCATTCAGTTCACCATCACGGATGAGATACATCGGATTAAATGCACCTGAGAATTGCAGCTCTCTTTTTTCAAGATCACATATACACAGGGCGATATCCATCCCATCCTTGTGTTCATATATATCACCGGTCTGATGCAGGGACTTCATGATATTTTCGCGCAGTCGGTTCAGTATGATATTGGCCCTGGGAATATCCCTGCTGACAATCTCATTCAGAAAGGAAACACCCAGTATACTCATGAATGCACCGGGTACACCATGCCCTGTGCAGTCGGCGGCTACAATAACAATGGTGTGTTTCTTCCGGCAGATCCAGTAAAAATCACCACTCACAATATCTCTTGGCAGAAAGAGTATAAAACTCTCCGGGAAAATCT
>LJUQ01000179.1 GCA_001304505.1 Bacteroides sp. SM23_62_1 | reverse complement strand
TCAGCCAGATGATAGCGTACCAGGAGAAGGTTAAATCTCTGATGGACAACAATAAAAGTCTGGATGAAATAAAAGGTGAATTTGATGAAAACGAGGCCAGGCTGGTTGAGTCGATTTATAACGAAATTACAACAGGTTCATTTTAGGTATTTTACATATATGCACTTATCATCTTCCTTGTCATAGAAATCTTCAAATCTGGCTTTGAGAATATATCCGTTTTTTTCGTAAAATGCCCTGGTGGGGGTATATTGTTCTTTTGAAAATTCTTTATATTTTTGGGCTCCAACAATTAAATCATAACATACAGAAAATGAGAAGTTTAGTATTGATATTGTTAATTTTTAGTCTCACTTCGGGCAGGACAAGTTCTCAGGATGGTACAAACTGGCGTGGGCCGGAATCGAATGGTGTATATTCCGAAATTGGATTAATGAATGGATGGTCTGCGGAAGGGCCACAGGTTCTGTGGTATTATAACAGGCTGGGGGGAGGTTACAGTTCTCCTGTTTTTGCCTCAGATAAAATATATCTGACAGGAATGGAGGGTACAACAGGATATTTATATTGTCTTTCAAGCAATGGTAAATTATTATGGAAAAAGACATATGGTCCTGAATGGTCGGAAAGCTACCCGGGGAGCCGGACTTCACCCAAAATTGTTGGTGGTAAGGTGTATATGATGAGTGCCCGGGGTGGCCTGGTATGCATGGATGCCGGCAACGGAAACATTTTATGGTCAAAAGATTTATTAAAAGATTTTGGTGGAAAAAATATCTCATGGGGAATGACTGAAAATATGGTGGTGTATGGAGATAAAATCATTTGTACACCCGGTGATACCAGGAATAACATTATTGCCCTGAACAGGCATGACGGATCCTTGATCTGGTCATCACGTGGTAAAGGAGAAAATTCTGCATATTGTTCACCACTGTTTATTAAGCATAATGGAAAAGCATTGATTATCACCCATACTGCAAACAACATTCTTGGTTTGGATGCAGATAATGGTAATTTACTCTGGTCATACCCGCATACAAATCAGTACTCGGTGCATGCAAACACACCCATATACAGTAATGGTTCGGTATATTGTTTCAGTGGATACGGGAGAGGTGGGGTAAAGCTTAAACTGAGTGATGATGGCAGTTCCATAACGAAAGAATGGACTAACCGAACCATGGACAGCAGGTTTGGAGGAGCTGTTATGGTAAATGGATTCATCTATGGATCCGGTGATTATAACCGAGAGTGGCAATGTATCGACTGGCGGACAGGCAAACAGGTACATACATCCACCGTTGTAGGGAAAGGAACTGTTATTTATGCTGATGGTAAGTTATTCTGTTATAGTGAAAGAGGTGAGTTAGCAATGATGAGGCCCTTATCTGACAGGTTTGAGCTCCTTGGAAAGGCAAGAGTTGGAATGGGTTCAGGTCCACACTGGACTCATCCGGTGATCCATGAAAGCATACTGTATATCAGGCATGGAAATACACTCATAGCATATAAGATTAAATAGATACCCTCGGTATTGCATACTTAAACCTGAAGGTTAGTATATTTGTATTCATGTGGCATGAAATCAAAAATATTTTTCATTTCATTATCACTTTTCAGTGTTTATTGTTCGCTGTATTCCTGCTATCTCAGGGACGTAACAAACGACAAAGCAGTAAGATTCTGGTCGCATTTTTATTCTCCATTGTGATTATTGAAACAGGAGGTATAGCTACTCATTTCACAGTACTTGCTGAATTGATCTACAATTCTTTCCCTATATTCCATTACATTGTTTTTCCGTTTCATTTCCTATATGTGCCATTGTTGTTTTTATATGTTGTTTCCTTCACAAATAAAGATTTCAGAATCAGATTAATTGATAATTTGCATTTTATACCTTTCCTGGTCATATATATATTATTTATTGTGAAATACTTATCAGCAAATCCGGATTTGCTCAGAGGTTACCTTAAAACAGGCCATCTGTTTCAAATTGCTGAGGAACAACTTTACAATCTCCTGGAACTGATACAGTTTTTTTTCTATGCAATCGTGTCTCTTTTCATATTGAGGAATTATGTAGGAAATATAAAGGATCGGTTTTCTTCTATTGAACGTATCAGCCTGTCGTGGTTAAAATTCGTTTTAATCGGATTTATCATCTGGAAATCCATGTTGTTATTTAACTCAATTTTATGGACCAACTTTCAGAATACAATACCGGAATTTATTTTTATTATCCTGTATATATCGGCTTTGGTTATTTTTTTGATATTTCTCAGTATCATGTTTTTAAAAGGGCTGAAACAGCCGGTGGTTTTCCTTGTGAAGATCGGGAACCATGCAAACCGTAAGTATGAAAAAACCTTGCTGCCGGATGTGAAAAAAGAGGAATACAGGAACAGGTTGCTCCAGTGCATGAAAACAGAAAAACCCTACCTGGATCCTATGATCGGGCTCCAGGAATTAGCCCAGAAATTATCTATTCCTCCTCATGACCTGTCACAGGTATTAAATACTACACTTGAACAAAACTTTTTTGATTTTATTAATTCATATCGCATTGAGGAGAGCAAAAAGATTTTTTCAGAAGACCCTTCCAATAAAAAAACTATTCTGGAGATCCTTTATGAATCCGGATTTAATTCAAAATCAGTATTTAACATAGCTTTTAAGAAGCAAACCGGCCTGACACCAACTCAGTTCAGAAAGCTTCAGCATTCCTGAATTTTTACTTCACTTACAGGGGAAAATTCAATAAATCCGTTTGATCTAATTGGATAGGTCGACTATATCAATCATTTAATATATAATTGCATGCTTTTTATGAATTATATGATGGTAAACTATGATTCATATTTGAGCAATATTTTAAGGGTAATCATGTCTCATTTTAAAAGTATTAAAGATGAAGAAATTTAAGATTTTAGTATGTACAGCGCTCATTGTTTTTTCCCCCATTTCAGTCCTTGCCCAGACGGCCCAGTGGCGTGGTGAAAACAGGGATGGGCATTTTAATGAAACAGGCCTGATGCAAAGCTGGCCTGAAAAAGGACCCGAATTATTATTCAGTGTTGAGGGAGTAGGTAAGGGGTATTCCATGCCCATTGTGGATGATGGAGTCGTTTATATAACCGGTAATAAAGACTCGATGGATTATTTGTCAGCTGTTGATCTGATGGGAAATACAAAATGGAGTGTTCCTTACGGTCCTGCATGGTACAGAACATTCCAGGAATCACGTGGTGCACCTACAATTGTTGGAGACAGGGCATATGTGATTAGTGGGGCCGGGGTGGTGGCATGCCTGGATACTGAAACAGGTGATATCATATGGTCGGTTGACGGATTCAATAAGTTTGAGGGGAAATTCAGTGAATGGGGAATCGCAGAATCACCACTGGTTATTGACAATAAAATAATTTATACTCCCGGAGGGTACAAAACCACTATTGTTGCCCTGGATAAGAATAACGGGGAAACCATCTGGATGAGTGAGAGCCTGAACGATTCAACTGCCTATGTGTCTCCTATTCTGGTTGAATATGGAGGAAAGAAAATAATTGTCGGTGTACTGTCAAATTATATTTATGGAGCAGATGCCGAAGACGGCACAATATTATGGAAATATAAATATTATGACCTTGAAACTCCCTTGTGGCATCCCTTTGCGCCCGTAATTAATTGTATTTCACCCCTTTATCATGATGGACATATTTATGCCACCAGCGGGTATAACCATGTTGGTGTGATGCTGCAGCTGAATAACGATGGATCGGATGTTAGCTTTGTGTGGAAAGATACAACTCTGGACTGCCACCATGGAGGAGTAGTCCTGATAGATAGATATATTTATGGTGCAAACTGGATTGATAACAGCTTTGGTCACTGGTGTTGTATTGATTGGGAGACAGGTAAAACCATGTATATTAGGGAATGGGAAACAAAAGGATCAATGATTACAGCTGAAAACAAGTTATATTGTTATGATGAGAGAAGGGGGAATGTTGCACTTGTGGAAGCGACCCCGGAGGATTTTAAGATCATTAGTTCGTTCAGAATCAGGCAGGGTTCAGGTCCACACTGGGCCCATCCATCCATCCATGATGGTAAATTATTTATCAGGCATGGAGAAGTATTGATGGTTTATGATATCAGAACGAAGGATTAACAATTGAAACGGATGTTTGATAGTACAGGGTAAGATATATATAAGCCTAAGTGTTCCGATCTCCGAACATTTCAAATCCTGGCATTTCCTGCACCTGCAATGGTAAGAGATCAGCCTGAATTGAAATGTTTGATTTGCGTAAGTAATAGCTTGATTTTTATTAGTACAACCTGCACAAAATGAATATTTTTGTAAAATGATGAGAGTTCTGTTTTAAAATTATGAAAATAGTTGAACTCGCGTTAAAATTAAGTTAATTAATCATTCAGATCACTTATAAAAATTTGAAAATTAACGATCTTTATTTGCTAAAAATTTTGGAACATTATATTCTCGCGGGTCTGATTGCAGCAGTTAAGTTTAACACTGATTAATAAGTAAATTTTTACATATTCAATTATACGGACTTTCCAAACTACGAAAATTAGTGATCCCGGTAATTATCAATGCTGCGTAAATCTGCGAAAACCATTTTTTCCTCAATTTTTAATTTAAAATTTGTAAGGTTATTCCTTTTGATAGCAGCAATGAGAATTATTTATCAGGAACAGAAGATATTGGTAGTATAAAATATCAAAGTTTGATCATTTGATAAAAAGATTGAAAAATATAATTTCTGTAATCCTTATTCTTTCAGGGCTTGGTGCATTAGGCTGGTGGCTGACTGCCAATCCGACAAGGGATTTCACGATTGGTGTTCCGGGAATGGATAACAGGATTAGTCCCGGGGATTCCTTTGCTGAGGAGGTGAATATTGGAGAGCATTTCGAGGATTTTTCAGGCCGGTTACCTTCACTGAGCGAAAAATGGCCGAGATTCAGGGGGGAGAACTTCGATAATATTTCAAAATCACCAATCCGGCTGATCGATAAATTCGGACCAGGTGGTTTATCCATAAAGTGGTCCCTCGAACTGGGAGAAGGGCATGCTGGTCCGGCGATTTATGAAGGGGCTGTTTATTTGCTTGATTACGACGAAGAAAAACGGGCCGATATGCTTAGGTGCCTGTCCCTGACTGATGGGACGGAACTATGGCGTAGATGGTATAATGTGAATGTCAAAAGAAATCATGGAATGTCACGAACCGTACCGGCTGTGACTGAAGATTATATTCTTACGATTGGTCCGCGGGCGCATGTAATGTGTGTAAACCGTATAAACGGTGATTTCCTTTGGGGATTGGATGTGGAAAAAGAATATCAAACCGAGATACCTTTCTGGTATACGGGACAATGTCCGTTAATTGATCAGGATAAGGCCATTATAGCCACCGGTGGAAGAGCGCTGCTGGTTGCTGTTGACTGCGCATCAGGCCGCTTCTTATGGGAAACAACCAATGAACAGGGCTGGAAAATGTCACATTCTTCTGTTATGCCATTTCATTTTGGCGGACGGAATATGTATGTATACAGTGCTGTCGGTGGTGTATGTGGAATTGCTGCAGATGGTGATGATGAAGGACAGATACTGTGGAGCACATCAGCATGGCAGCACCCTGTAGTTGCTCCCTCGCCGGTTTGCATGCCCGACGGAAAGATTTTTCTTACTGCCGGTTACGGTGCCGGAAGCATGGTTTTACAACTGACAGCAACTGGGGATAAGTTCAGCGTTGAAGTCCTCCAGGAATATACACCAAAGGATGGCCTGGCATGTGAACAGCAGACTCCGGTTTATTATTTGGGACACCTGTTCGGAATTCTGCCGAAAGATGCTGCAGAATTCAGAAATCAGTTCGTTTGTGTGGATCCTGCCGATTGTCAAAGCTTTGTCTGGACAAGCGGGAAGGAAAACCGTTTTGGGATGGGACCGTATACTCTGGCTGATAACAAATTTTTTCTGTTGAGTGACGATGGGACACTCACAATTATTCAACCAAGTACAACAAGCTATATCCAGCTTGACCAGGTTAAGATATTTGAAGGTCAGGATGCCTGGGCACCACTGGCTGTGGCAGACGGATTCATGTTATTAAGAGACTCCAAAAAAATGGTTTGTATTGATATAAGGAGGTAAAGACTTAATGGAATGTGGTTATTCATAAAACTGGTTGAGAATTTCTAAACACACTCTGTTCTAGGGACTCACCCCCTATCCCCCTCTCTCACGGGAGGGGGGAATCAAATGGGGGTGAATCCCCCAAACTTCACGCTCTAAAAACCAGACACAATGAATATAATAAGTAATCTGAAAGGAATATCATACCTATACAGCAATTAGGAATCTAATATTATAAATCTAAAATAGACCGGATGAAAAAATTTGGCATTGTAATTTTCTTAATTCTTCTGGCAGTAGTGATCATCTTTATCGTTGTGGGTGATTTTAAGTCCACCAGGCTTGGTAACCGTTCTGAGAACCTCTATGAACTGGATATAGATGCATATAAGGATGTAGATCCATCCCTCATCCCTTATAAAGAGACGAAAAACTATACCATCCAGGCAGATTCGGTAAATGGAATTGGCTACTTAAGGCAAAAGATCTATATTGTAGCCGACATGTTTCTCCAGGTTTTTGACCTGGAAGGTAAGCAATTGTTAAAGGCAAATTTACCGTATCCGCCAAAATGCCTGGATGTTGTTGAGGATGGAACGATCGTTATTGGATTCAAAGACAGGATAGGTTTATTCTCGCAGAACGGGGAGCAGGGTTGGATAACGGAACAGATAAGCTCCAAGTCTGTTATTACAGCTGTTGCTGTTAAGGGCCAGGTGGTATTTGTGGCAGATGCCGGAAACCGGTCGGTGCACCGTTATGATCTATCAGGCAAATACCTCGATAGTTTCGAAGGCAAGACAGGGGGAAAAGATCTTCATGGATTCATTGTTCCGAGTGCGAATTTCGACCTTAAGATAAATAACGACGGAGAATTGTGGGTTGTTAATCCCGGCAAGCATGCTTTTGAAAATTATACCGATGGTGGTGAATTGAGATCATTCTGGGAGAATAGCTCTATGAAAATTGATGGTTTCAGCGGATGCTGTAATCCTGCTCATATTGCCTTCTTATCCAATGGATCATTCGTTACAAGCGAGAAGGGCCTGGTACGTATTAAGATACATAAACCATCAGGTGAATTTGATTCGGTAGTAGCGGCACCTGAAAAGTTTAAAGAAGATGGTAAAGCACCGGATGTAGCGGCAGATGAGAATGGGAATATCTATGCTCTTGATTATGACAGAAAAATAATACGTGTATTTGCCTTAAAGTGAAATACAAATGAATAGAAAGGATTTTATAAGGGTTTCCGGAAGATGGATGATGTTTGGCCTGCTGGCAATGACTGCTGGCGTATTGTTAAACCGTAAGCAGGTTGGATCGAAAAATGCGTGCAGGGTTGGTAATTATTGTGGGCAATGTAAAATCCTGGCAGGTTGTTCTCTTCCAAAAGCTTTGAAATATAAGGAAAATGAAAAAGAATAAAGAATATAATCGCCGTGATTTTATCCGCAGCGGTATGCGGTTATCCCTTGCATTATCTCTCGGAGGTATTGGCGGGCTGGCGCTGCGTAAGCACACATCGGAAGAGTGGGTCTGGCAGATTGATCCCTTCCTTTGTAACCAGTGCGGGCGATGTGCCACAGAGTGTGTCCGGAATCCATCTGCCGTAAAATGTGTACATGCATTTGATCTTTGTGGTTACTGTGATCTGTGTGGCGGATATTTTATTCCTGACCCGATTAAACTTGATACAGGAGCTGAAAACCAGCTTTGTCCGACAGGTGCTATAACTAGAAAATTTATTGAAGAACCTTTCTTTGAATATACGATTGATGAAGAGTTATGTATTGGATGTGCAAAATGCGTTAAAGGATGTGCCTCATTTGGTAATGGATCCTTACACCTGCAGATCAGGCATGACCTGTGCCGGAATTGTAATCAGTGTTCCATTGCGCGTGTATGCCCTTCAAAAGCCATCAAACGGGTTCCGGCAAGTGAACCCTACCTGATCAAGGGTAATTTTACCAGGTCATGAAATTCATGAACAACATTAGGGTATGAATAAATGGAGTAAAATATCAATTATACTTGTGATCATACTGATTTCTCCGGTTGTTTTAGCACAGCAGCGTTTTCCAAAGCCTGAGTTTGAATCGGAATATACACAGCCAAGCCCTACCATCCCCGAGCCACGGTCAATATCACTTGAATATTTTGATATTTTTGTCCTCCTGGCAGTTCTCACCGTTGCTGCCTGGTTTATCTTAAAATCACGATCACGAAAGGGATTATTATGGTTATCAGTCTTCTCCCTGATCTATTTTGGATTTTATCGTAAAGGATGCATCTGTCCGATTGGGGCTATCCAGAATGTCGCACTTTCATTCAGTGATCCAGGTTATACTATTTCATTGATTGTACTGGCATTTTTCCTGATCCCCCTCATACTCACACTTTTTTTCGGAAGAACCTTTTGTGCCGCAGGATGTCCGCTTGGAGCCATTCAGGACCTGGTCATTATCAAACCACTATCCATGCCATCGTGGTTAAGAAAGCCCCTTGGAATCATACCCTATATCTATCTTGGGCTGGCAGTTTTATATGCTGTTACAAAAACCGATTTTATTATTTGCCGGTATGATCCATTTGTTGGCATATTCAGGATGGATGCACCTTTTCACATGGTGATCCTGGGGATTAGTTTCCTGCTTATGGGAATGTTTATAGCTCGTCCGTACTGCCGTTTTCTTTGTCCCTATGGCGTACTGCTCAGCTGGATGTCGAGATTTTCAAAATGGCATCTGAGTATTACTCCTGCAGAATGTATTCAGTGTAAACTATGTACCACATCATGCCCTTTTGATGTCATTGAGGAACCGACAAAAGAAAAAATTGAACCGGGATCCAGGATTTATCTGCGTCGTTTTATCCTGTATGCCCTGTTCATACCTTTATGGGTTGTAATTGGAGGTTATACTGTATCACGGGCTTCAGTTATTCTGGCCAGGGCAAACCAGGATGTGTACCTTGCAGAATTGCTCATTGCTCACCCTGAGTTAAGGGAAGATCCCGACAATATTGATATCCAGATTTTCCTTGCTTCCGGGAAATCTATGGAAACACTGGTTGAAGAGGCTCAGGTGATTCAGAAGAATTTCAGAACGGGTAGCTGGATACTAGGAGGTTTTCTGGGCCTGGTCATTGGCGTAAAGCTGATGAACCAGGTAATATTCAGAAGGAGGAACGATTATGAACCGCACCGGGGAGATTGCTTCAGCTGTGGCCGGTGTATGGATTATTGCCCGGTAAAATAACCCCGGGCTTCAGCCCGGGGCAGATACCCTAAGGGGGTATGTATGCAACCATGGAGTAACCCCGGGTTTCAGCCCGGGGCAGATACCCTAAGGGGGTATGT
>LJUQ01000178.1 GCA_001304505.1 Bacteroides sp. SM23_62_1 | reverse complement strand
CTCGGATTCACAAGCCAAGGTAAAGCCACCTAATATGGATATTCATACTGCTGCCCTTTTGGGGGATATCAAAGCCATTAGCCAGCATATCAAGGCAGGTTCAGACCTGGATGAAAAAGATGAATATGGTTCCACTCCTCTGATAATCGCTGCAACATTTGGTAAGACTGAAGTTGCAGAAGCGTTAATCGGAGCCGGGGCTGATATGAGCTGCAGAAACAATGATGGATCAACACCGCTTCACATTGCTGCATTTTTTTGCCGGACGGAAATAGTAAAGATGTTGTTGGATAATGGGGCTGACAGGAATCTGGAAAACAATTTCGGATCTACTCCCCTGGAATCTGTTGAAGCTCCTTTTGATAATGTAAAAGGTATTTATGACCAGTTCACCAGGGACCTTGGGCCGCTGGGCCTGAAACTGGATTACGATTATATTAAGGTAACCCGTCCCCTGATTGCAGAGATGTTGAATAACCCCGGTCTTTAGGTCAGGGACTCTTCGGAGTGAGCTCAAACATTAAATTAATACTATGACAACGGTAATAAGAAGATATGATATAGACTGGCTGAGGGTAATAGCAATAGGATTACTTATCATTTATCATATTGGTATTGGCTTTCAGCCCTGGGGGATCTTTATCGGATTTATTCAAAATGAGGAATCCCTTGATTCATTATGGGCACCTATGTCAATGGTGAATATATGGAGAATTCCTTTATTGTTTTTTGTATCCGGAATGGGGGTTTCTTTTGCCATCAGAAAAAGGGACTGGAAACAATTATTACTGGAGAGGACCAGGCGGATATTTTTACCCTTCCTCTTCGGTATTTTTTTCATTGTTCCAATTCACCTTTTTCTCTGGCAGAAGTATTATGGGCAGGATATTAGATATTCTCCGGATCCGAGCCATTTATGGTTTCTTGCGAACATTTTTATCTATGTGATATTGTTATCTCCTTTATTTTTCTACTTAAGAAGAAATGAAAATGGTATAGTGAACAGATGGCTGAAAAAAATGTTTGAACATCCATTTGGATTACTCCTGATAGTTGTGCCGTTTATTCTGGAGGCGGTATTAGTTAAACCGGAAACATATCAAATGTATGCTATGACATTACATGGATTTCTGTTGGGATTGCTGGCATTTTTCTTCGGTTTTACATGTATCAAAAGTGGAAATGCTTTCTGGCAAACCACGCTGCAATACAGATGGTTTTTATTGACTGTTGCAGTGGCACTTTTTCTTATACGGGCTATAGTATTCGACCTGTCAGCACCCAATTACCTTATGGCTATCGAATCCAACATGTGGATCTTTACTGTTTTTGGTTTTGGTTATAAATATCTCAACCACCCGGGCAAGATCTTAAGTTATTTAAGCCAGGGAGCTTATCCAATCTATATCATCCATATGATTTTTCTTTATCTGGCATCGTTTCTGATATTTCCAATGAAAATTCCTGCAATATTAAAATTCATCTTAGTAGTAGTATTCACAATCACAGGATCTTTTGCTTTTTATGATCTGGTGATCAAAAGAGCAGTTTTTTTAAGACCTCTGTTTGGATTAAAAATAATAAAGGAAGTACATATATTATAAAACAATAAAACTTATTCCATGTTTAGTAACTTCATAACCATTGCTTTCAGGATTCTTTTCCGACACAAGGCCTTTTCGTTAATCAATATTTCCGGACTTGCGATTGGACTGGCGAGTGCAATCCTGATCCTTCTGTATGTCCAGGATGAACTTGGTTACGATAAATTTTACAGGAACTATGATCAGATTTACCGGGCAGGCTTATATTCTGTCAAGGAAGGGAATGAGAGGAATATCGCTGTATCATGTGTGCCACTGGCCACAACACTGGTCCGTGATTTTCCGGAGGTGGTCAGTGCAATCCGCGTGTTTACCTTTGTCGGTGAACCAATCGTCAAGTATAAAGAAAGCAGCTTTCCTGAAGAAAAGTTCTTCTATGCCGATTCAGGCTTTTTTGGAGTATTTGAAACCGGATTACTCCGGGGTGATCCGGAGACAGCTCTTGCACGTCCCAATACGGTTGTCATCACAGATGAGATGGCGGACAAATATTTTGGAAATGAAGATCCATTAGGTAAAGTTATCGAAGTCTGGGTGGAATCACTATTCAATCCCTTTGCCAGAATAGAATTTGAAGTTACAGGAGTGATTAAAAAATACCCGGGGAATTCTCACCTGAAATTTGATTTCCTGGGTTCAATGGAATCCATGGGATTTATTAACAGCACAGACTGGTTAAGTTACCCGGTGTATACCTACTGCCGGCTCCGGAAAGGATATTCTCCCGAACAGCTGGAAGGCAGATTCCCAGATATGGTAATGAATTATGCCGGACCTCAATGGGCTCAGAATTTCGGGACGACCATGGAAGAATCATTCGGCCGTGGAGTTCAATATGGATATTCCCTTCAGCCAATCACAGATATTCACCTGGAATCAGATATGGAAATGGAACTGGAGCCGGGAGGCAGTATTGCATCCATCTATATATTTTCTCTGATAGCCTTATTCCTTATCATTATTGCTGCTATTAACTTCATGAATCTTACAACCGCCCAATCTTCAACACGTGCCAGGGAGATAGCAATCCGGAAAGTATCAGGATCAACGAAGTCAAAACTGATAACCCAGTTTCTTACCGAATCGGTTCTGCTGAGTTTTATTGCCTTATTGATTGCAATTATTCTGGTCGTGTTCATACTCCCTCATTTCAACACCATGGCTGGTAAAGAGTTAAGTTTTGATTTAATACAAAATGAATGGTTAATACCATTCATGCTGATCCTGGGATTGATCGTAGGTCTTTTGTCTGGCAGCTATCCTGCGTTTTTTCTTGCATCATTTCAACCGGTTAAAATCTTCCAGGGGAAGATAGGATCCGGGCTTAAAGGCCGTTACCTGAGAGGAATACTGGTGATTTTCCAGTTCAGTGTTGCAATCATTCTTTTCATCAGTACAATTATTGTTTCGGAGCAAATGAATTACATCCGGGAGAAAAAACTCGGGTATGACGGACAAAACCTGCTAGTGATAAACAGAATTGAATCACTGCAGGAACAAAGAGATGTTTTTAAAGAAGAACTTTCGAAAATTCCTGATGTGATCCAGTCGGGCTTCACCAACAGCCTGCCGGGCAGAATTTTTGGAGGCAATGTCTTCCGGCCGGAAGGAACAACAGCTGAAAGCACACAGTCCATCAATCATTGGCTGGCGGGGTACGATCTTCAAAAAGCTTTGAAAATGGAGATGATTGAAGGCCGTTGGTTTTCCAGGGATTTTTTAAGTGATACTACTGGCATTATCCTCAATGAAGCAGCAGTTAAATTGTTGGGGATGGAAGATCCTGTTGGAAAAAACCTGTTGCTTCTGAGTGGAACAGGTGATGGAGGTTTTCAATTAAGAATAATTGGAATTATTAAAGATTTCCATTATGAATCCATTCATAATTCTATTCATCCGCTGGTTATCACTTTCCTTCCGCCTCAGTTCTCTAATTATTTAGTAATCAGGATCCAACCGGGTAACTATCAGAGAACGGTGAATCAAATAAAGCTAAAGTGGAATCAGTTTATCCCGGGACAACCTTTCGAATATTCATTTCTTGAAGATGATCTTTCCATTGCCTATAAAGATGATTATCGCACCGGTACAATATTTTCTGTTTTTTCTGTCCTTGCAATTTTTATTTCGTTGCTTGGATTAACAGGGTTAGAGTCATATACGACAATCCGGAGAACCAAAGAAATTGGTATCAGGAAAGTTATGGGTGCCCGTGTGTCAGCTATTGTCAGGATGCTTTCAAGGGAAGTGTTTATATATATCTGTATTTCCACTGCTATTGCCTGGCCGGTTGGTTATCTTTTCGTGAAAAACTGGTTGCAGAATTTTGCTTACAGGGTTAATCCGGGCATTTTATCCTTTCTCATGGCTTCCCTGATTGCCTTGCTAATTGCTATATTAACAGTAGGTCTGCGTGCATATATTGCTGCCCGGGCCAACCCGGCCGATTCATTGAGATATGAGTAGATTGAAATCTCCGGGGTGGGGAATGTATAAAACAATTCAGGATTCTGATTTATTTTAACCAGAGGTAAAGCCATTGAGGCGATGAGTTCAAGATTTAGATTTTGTGGAGATGAAATAAGGATTAGCCAATAGAACAGGTATAGGGGCAAGATTCTGATATTAAGGAGGAATATAATTATAAAATGGGGGAATGGCATAAAGATTTATAGTAATCAAAATCCATTTTTATTATAAATAAGCTGGTTATGAAACGCTACTATAAGATTATTTATTCAGCCGGAAGAACGAAAAAGAATTTGCTTCCTTTTTCTTTCTCGCTTTCTATTCCTATCGTGCCTCCGTTTCTTACAATGAAGTCATGGCACAGCAGAAGCCCGAGGCCTGTCCCGCGTTCATTGGCTGTGCCCTTTGTTGAATAGGTATTATCGATCCTGAAAAGCTGATCCAGTTTGTCCGAGGGAATCCCGATTCCATTATCAGTAATGATGACTTCAATTTTTTTCCCATCTGCATCCAGGTCAATTTCATTTGATGAAATTTCTACTTTACCATCCGGGTATGTGAATTTTATTGCATTGGAAATAAGGTTTCGAAGGACCGTACTGATCATATTCCGGTCGGCAAAAACGGTTAATCCATCCGGGACAGAAGATTGCAAATTGATATTCTTTTTAATTGCTAAAGGCCTGTGAAGATTAATATTTTCATGAATAAGTGCTGAAAAGTCAAATCTTCTTGGCTCAAACAGTGTTTTACCGGTTTGAAGATTAGTCCATTGCAGAAGATTATCCAACAAGCGGTACAGGTCTGTGGCGGCTTTATCAACCTGTTTAAGGGAGTCATGTTTTTCTTCTTCACTCAGTCCATGATATTCCATCGACAGAGCCTGTACGATCGACATCAATGCCGTCATAGGATTTTTCAGGTCATGTCCGATAATTGTAAATAACTTATCCTTTGCCGCATTTAATTCTTCAAGTGCATCTTTTTGAGCCTCAATCTCTTCTTTTTGTATGGCAATTTCTTTTGTTCTTTCCAGGATCTGTTGCTCCAGAATATCTTTGTCTCTTTTCAGTTTATTGATCCGCCACCTGATATATCCATATATTCCCCCGATAATCATAAGGAAATAAAAGATGTAAGCAGATTTGCTTTGCCACCAGGGAGGCCTGATCACGATTTTGATATGATCACCTTCAAAGTTCCATAATCCATCATTGTTTGAACCAATGACATGAAAGTCATACGTGCCGGGCCGCAGGGCAGGATAATCAGCGAACCTCCTTGTACCAGCTTCCACCCATTCTTCATCCACCCCTTCCATTTTGTACATATAGCGGTTTTTTTCCGTATTTACATAATTAAAAGCTGAATATTCAAATGAAATAAAATTCTGATGGTGTGGCAGTATTACCTTTTCCGTTTCAGTGATATTTTCCTTAAGAAATGATTTTTCTCCGACCGGAACAGGGCGGTTGAACAATTTAAGGTTCGTAATCATTACAGGTGGGATATAGGAATTATCGGCTATACTATCCGGGTGAAATATATTGAAACCGTTTATCCCTCCAAACATAATCTCCCCCGAGCGGGTTTTATTATATGCTCCCGTGTTAAATTCATTGCTTTGTAAACCGTCTTCCGCATCATAATTTCGGAAGGTCTCCTCATCCGGATTGAACCTGGAAATTCCATTATTTGTACTTAACCAGAAATTTCCATGATCATCAGGTACTACACTGTAAACAACATTGTTTGGTAATCCTTCTTCAGTGGTATAAACAGAAAACTTCTCTGTTTCACGGTTAAACTTATTCAAACCATGGTCAGTTCCAATCCATATGATATTGCCTGTATCTTCAAATATGCAGCGAATCCGGTTACTGCTGATGCTGTTCGAATCATTGGAGATGTTCAGATATCTTTTGAATTTCCCCGTTTGTCTATCCAGCATATTTAATCCACCGCCGTAAGTGCCTACCCAGAGGTAATCAAGATGATCCTCAAACAAACAGAATACTATATTGTTGCTGATACTTTGCGGATCATCGGGATTGTTTATATATCGTGTAAAAGAATCATCGCTGTTATACCGGTTAAGTCCACCTCCCCCGGTACCAATCCATATTGTACCATCCCTACTCTTATAGACATCCCTGATGCCCTGGGAACCGATAGTGTTCGCATCATTGGGAACAGGAATGTATTGCCTGGAAATATTTTTCTCCGGATTTACACGGAATAAACCATTCAGACCTGTACCTATCCAGAAAGTGCCATCATCTCCTTCTGCTACAGAAAGTATAACATAGTTGAGAGAAGCTTCAGGATTGCTACGATCGAATGGAAATGGTGTAAACTGGTGTGATTCCCTGTTGAAACAGTGTAATCCTCCACCCTGTGATCCGATCCAGATTCTACCGTTTCTGTCTTCAAAGATCTCCCAGATAAAATTGGAAACAATCCCTTCAGGATTCTGATAATGATAGAATTTTTGCTTTCGAAGTGAAAATTTGTTAATACCACCCCCACCGGTTCCGATCCACATAGTACCGCATTCGGATACCTCCAGGGAAAAGATAATATTATTGCTGAGACTGGAAGGATCATCAGGCTCATTCAGGTAATGTGTGAATGTGCCTGATTCCCTGTTGAACCGGTTCAGTCCGCCATATTGTGTTCCGATCCAGATGACAGGTTCACCTGCATGCGATTCATGTATGCACATAACAAGATTACCCGACAGACTTCCCGGATCATCCGGATTATAAGAATATAATGTAAATATTTCTGAACCAGGATCGAATTTATTCAGCCCACTATTATTCAAACCTATCCATAACAAACCATAACTGTCTTCAATGATACATGAAATATTGTTGTCTCCAATACTGTTTACATCCTGAATGAATGTATAGTGTTTCTCAATCTGTTCAGTATTCCTGTTAAATTTTATCAGGCCATTGGCATTTGTTCCTATCCACAAATCACCATGGGAATCCTCAAAAATGCAATTGACCTGGTTGTTCAGGAGATTCTCTGAATCAAATACATATCTGGCAAATGACTGATTTTCCCGGTTGAACCTGTTCAGTCCGGAATTGGTACCAATCCACAATATACCCTCACTATCCTCGATAATATGAATGATAAAATCTCCGGATATGGATGAAGGATTATCCGGCAAATGGCGGAAGCGAATAAATTCCTCTTTTCCAGGATCTAACCTGTTTAATCCTCCGCCATTCGTACCGATCCACAGAATACCCTCGTGATCTTCACACATTGAAAGAATGAAATTATCAGACAGGGAATTTGTATCAAGAGGATTGACATTATAATGCTTGAATGTATAACCATCATATTTGTTCAATCCATCCTGCGTACCAAACCACATGAAACCTTTGCTGTCCTGAAGAATCACCCTGCCCGTACTCTGCGAAAGTCCGTCATTTACTGAAATCTTTTCAAAAATAATATAATCCTGAGAGGATAAGACCTGGGCAGATAGTAATGAAAGAGAATAAAGAAAACAGATCAGTATCAGACATAAATAATGCGCATGGTTTAGTTTCTGACGTGTCATAATAATCAACATCAGCTGATTAAAGTACGATAAAAATTTAATAATGCTGCGCGGGAGGCTGAATAAATGAAGATAGCAAATTTTGTACCGGAATTTTTCACAACTTATTAGTCGCTTTTCAGGAACAGATATATATCACATTATACAGGTACTGAATCAGATAGAGGGGGGGATAATTAACGGACAATTATTTTATCAACCACACCTTATTTTTTTATCCGAAAAAGTTCAGATTTAACTGACAACGCACATTACCCTGCTCCAGTTATTTTTTCACCAGGGTATGGCTGATATTAAACAACCTGACTAAAACCATCTCACTGGTAGAATTTAAACTGCGATCGGTAAACTGGTAAAATTTCAAACTGTATTGTGTTGAATTGAGCATTACTGAATCATTTTTCTGGCCGTTGGCAGCAAATATTACCGGTACATGTATGATACGGGTCAGGGAAATGATTCTTATGAGGAGTCTTATCATATTATTCCCAGAAATCAGGTTTGACAGTCGATCCTCCTTCGGTAGTACAATCAAAACAAATTCCCCTGCCAACACCGTAAGGGGGACCACCCATAGGATTTAAACTCCTCATATAAACAGGATAGTAAACAGGAGGTGGGATTTCATACATATTATATATGGTATCCAGGGTGCAATCAATAGGGGGAAATCCGAGTTCACTTTGAGCATCAACGAAGATCCGTTTGTCCAATGATGAAGCGACATTGAAGAATCCAAGTACCAGTTCCTCCGGATCATTTATATTATAAACATTGCCCCTGATCTGAGCAGGTTGTGTCTCGTATAATCCCCCGCTCTCCTGGTGTTGCCTTCGCATCTGATCCCAGTACTGGTATGCCTCATCGCTGAGTGAAAACTGTTTAACGAGCAGGCTGTACCTGATCTTTAAACGATTGGTCTGGTTGGAGACAAAGTAAAGGGGATATCTGTTTATCCTGTTACTGACCGAATGTTTTGTCGATGAGGTATAGATATTGCTGATCCTTCCTGTATACCAGCAGTGATGATATTTAAATGGATCATCCATTTTATGTAATTCACCATCATAATAATCCGTTATGATATGGGCTGCATAATATTCCCAGGTCTCCACCAGTTCCCAGCGATAATTGCGTGCCTGATCCTCTTCTGCATCGAGATCAATATAGAACTGAATACCTTCAAGGGGTTGTTCGGGATCAAAGGTCCCGACAGTCTCTGTCTCGAAATAAACACTGTCTATGAGAGGACAGGGAAATGGGAGAATTTCGTAGTTAGATTCATATTCTTTCCCTTCAGTAGTCAGGATGCTTAGTTTGTATGCTGTTCCCCTGACCAGCTGTGAAGCCATCATAAATCGCTGATAAACACCCTCTCCCTGATCATAAAACAAGTAACTGTTCCCGTTTTCATCCACCACCCTTACCAGGCAATCTCTTTCCGGAATAAATCCGGGATCACTATAGGGGGAAGAACGTGAAAGATAGATGGTTTGAATACCGGGTTGATCGGTCAGCAATCCTTCTACGACAAGGGATTCCTGGCTCTGCCTAATGTCAGGAGTGTAGGGTTCCACGCAACCTTGCAACAGGAAAGCAGCGAGCCATAAAAACAGGATAGTTCTATTCACTGGTATAATTTCCGAATTTAATATTCCATGAAAAGGTTGCAATGGTTGTGGAAATTCCGGGATTTTTATTTACCGCAATCAGTTGTGAAATATACATTTGGGCTTCCCTCACAAACTACTGATACCCCATCAGGAGGAAACGGCGTTTGCCATACACAGACTTTATATAAAGAAGGCATTTCTTGTATATGCAAATTTACTAATAGGATATTATTTGATATATCCAGGGTGGTTAATTGGTTACTCCAGCACCACAAAGTTTCTAAGGCAGTATTATTAGAAACATCCA
>LJUQ01000177.1 GCA_001304505.1 Bacteroides sp. SM23_62_1 | reverse complement strand
CAGGTCTTTGTCACCTTCAACATCATCGTACGTATACATCTCATCTGAATAATCGCAGCTGTGAATGGTGGTACGGCAGAGGTTATAACCATTTCCTTCGACCGGATCGAAACAGGCTTTCAGGAATTTCTCCTGTTCCTCCTTTGAAAGCTTGCCGAAGGTGATGGCAGACGCATCGGTGAAAGATCCTCCGAAACCTTCTATGGTCTGAAAGGTTTTGTCGTCATCAATCATGATGGTCGGATAATTTTCATCCGGCTGGTCGAGTGGTTCAAATGCCCTGAATCCCTGATCGCTCATTAATTGCCTCGTGGACTCAGCAGTGACATAAACGCGGGCCTCTTTATAGTCCTTCTGCTGGGCATGACTTTCTGTTAGAAATGCACAGAAAAACAATAGTATTAGTGAAAGGGGACAGTGATTAAAACGTTGAAAAAAAGTTGGTAAGCTCATAATTTAAAAGATTTTTGGGTTAAAGATAATCTGCTGGTAAACCAAGTGAATGCATTTATAAAGTTTTTATAGGACTCCCCCCCCTCTCGCGAGAGAGAGTGGGGGGGGTGAGTATTAAAATTCCCTAATCATCTTCAACACCTCCGCCGTCAGAGGCTTTTCAGCCCCAGGCATCAGCCGGGACACCTTCACCTCATAACCACCTTCAGGAAATGCCTTATCAGTACAGATATATCCGCTGGAGCCGTTGCAGTGGGTGATGATCGTGGTGTTTTTATAAGGCGATTTCTTTTTAATTTCCAGACCTATTTCATTCATCACCTCACCCGATATACCTGCCAGTACCAGGTAGCCTATTCTGAAAGCGGTTAGCCTGATTTCCACATCTGGCCCTGGCTCATATGTCTCCTGCGGAAAGTTGTTTTTGCATTCCTTTTTACCGGGGAATGTCATGGAAGTATATATTGCATCAATCGATTCTACAGGGAAGGTGTTTATTGTATTGTATGTTTCCAAGGCAGCTTTGCCGGCATGATAACCTACCGTTTCGATCTCATCGAAACTATTGCCGGGTCCATATATCGGGTTTATGTCTCCCGAAGCCCCGGCTGTTATTGCAACCACAACATCCTCTCCGGACTGTTTCTTAATGTACCTGGCAGCAGCCCCCGGCCAGTCACCCGTGATCTGATAGTTCTGCGGGCCACTGGCTGTGGCATGACAGGGCCAGTTAACCATGATGGCCAGTGCATTGCCATTGAGATCTTCAAATTTTACAACATCCAGATCGTGATCACAGGATTTACCCTGATCTCTGCCCAGTCCAATACTTCCATCAGCAAATTCCGCACGGCGGTTGATGTTCAGATCACAGTAACCTTTCCCTGTACCCATCCTGAAAGGAACTGTCTTTTCAGAAGCCTGGACAGAAATATTAATAAGTTTTTCCTGGAGGATTTTCAAATAATCATCCACCCCTTCAGGGACATCCTTTTCGTAAGTTCTGGTAACAGGTCCGCCGTGATTATGCACGGCGGAGATCATGATATTTTCCGGGGGAGTACCAATCTTTTCAGAGATAATTTTTCTGGTCTTATCAACAAATTGCATCGGGTAACCTATCAGGTCGGCTGTGATAAGCAGCATGGAGGTCTCCGGACTCCGGAAATAGAGTGCGGAAGCAAATAAATCATCATGCACCCCGGTGAAAGGGGTTGCCCGTGATCCATAACCGCTCATGGGTATGGGAACATCAGGTGTGATGTTAACCCGACTGACACCCATCTGAACGGGGGTTGTTTGACCGGGTTTATCCTGTCCGTGACTTACAACGCAAGGACCGTCCAGGATGAGGAGGACGAAAATGAATAAATATATATTTTTCATATTATAATTTTTTTCTAAAGGCAAACAGGTAAACTATAAAGATAATAATTACCCTTTGAACGGTTAAAAAAAATCTGGCAGATAAATGATAAATTATATGCGTCTGATATGAACTTCAAGATTAGAAAATCCAAATTTTTCTCCCAGCGATGGTATGAATATCCCGGCTGGGAAGCCGGGCTCTACAAGCTCCTAATAATGAGAATAAAGGTGGTGTATCACAACTAATTTTTCATTTGATAATGGTAAGAATCATGCAAAATGTGGTTAATAATTTCACCCCATCCCCTATCCCCTTCCCCTGAAGTGGGAAGGGGAACAGGTACTCCCTCCTGGCCTCCCCCTTTCAGGGTGGAGGTTGGGAGGGGGGTGAAATGATATTTCAGCTATTTATTGAAGTTATGACATAACCCCTTTTTATATTGTGAGGTATAGCCTTTCCCGATAGCTACCGTGACATCCGGGATAAAACAACTTTTATTATTACTTTATATTAATAGCAGGTATGTAAAGAAGGAAAAGTATTTTTCTTAGTATATTAAATATCAACCGGATATTTTTTCGATTCAATTATTATCTTTACTTTGTATGTATCATAAACATATTAACATATGTGGGCAACTCAAAATAAAAAGACTTTTATGCTTTTATCAGGGTCAATAATTATTCTGCTTTTGATCGCTGCTGATTTATATTCCCAAACCGAAATTCTTAAATGGAAGGAGGGTAAGTCATCATGTGTTTCGATGACGTTTGATGATGGCACGATAAATCAATTTAAGGTGGCGATGCCGATTATGGACAAATTAGAATTTCCTGGTACTTTCTTTATCAATACAGGATATTTCCATGGATCGAAACATCATCCGACATTTGTAGGACGGCCGATAATGGATATCCTGAGGGAAACTGAAACTGTTCAGGCCACTCAGGATAATGTTTTTGAAAGAACTTCAATGGTCAGATACCTGCGGGACATCAGGAATGTACCAGAAATCAATGCATATGATATGCAGAGGATCGGGAGCAGCCTTGAACGCGGCCGATATGAACGGGTCTGCAGGATGGTTGATGAGATCTGCGATACTCTCCGGAAAACAAACAGGATTTATGAAGCTGTACCCACCAGTATCAGTACTGATCAGGATGGTGCCACATGGGATGACCTGGTGAAATATTCAGAAAAAGGGCATGAATTTGCATGTCATACGATCTCCCATGCCCATTTATCAAATCTGGATGAAGAAAATATTCTTTATGAACTCATAAAGTGCAAGGATGATATTGAGGATCATCTCGGCTACCGGCATACCCTCTCTGTTGAATGTCCTTATGGCACGCATGATGATAGAGTCTTAAACATTGCATACCCTTTATTCCCGTTTATGAGAAACAGTGCCCCGGAAGATTATATCGATGAAATATTACGTGGTAATTCACGAACACCCGGGAAAACTGATAAAGAATACATTCAATGGCAAAGAGGCCCCCTTTCCGGGACTCCTTATTCAGAAATGACATCATGGATTGATACAAGCATTCATTACAATATCTGGCTCGTACTGGTCTTTCACGGTATTGAAGGCATCGGGTGGGAAGCCTTATCGACGGAAACAGTTCAGGAATACTTCAACTACATCGAGAGCAAAGAGGAAGATATCTGGGTGGCAACATTTCAGGATGCATATAAATATATCAGAGAAAGAATGAATAGTGTGGTTTATGAAACGGTTGATGAGGGTGCAATGGCAGTGGAAGTGAGTAATGAACTGGATAAGAAGATATATGACATCCCTTTAACGCTCAAAACAAAAATCCCGGAAGATTGGGAAAAAGTGCAATTTCAAAAGGGGAATACTTTAAAGGTAATCAATTCAATTACGGAAGGTGAGCATCGCTATGTAATTTATGATGTGATACCGGATAGTGAGCCTGTCAGGTTGTTAAAGTATTAGTAAAAAGTATATCTGAAAGAAACCGAATGTGAAGAAAATGCTGCAACGATCCCATAACCGTTAATAATATTCGAAGACACTAGGACAGGTTCAAAAAGAAGTGTATCATCATTTAATATTGTGAAATTCTGTGAATAGGATTTCAGGTATTTGAAATAGTCTTCTTCAATTGAATATAAGGTGATGACAAATTCTGTTTCAAAACCGGCATCCTGTACCAATTGAAAATTTACCATAAACTCCATTAACTGTCCGTTTAAATTCTGATCATTCCATGCCAGGATATTCAGGCCGTCCTGAATATGAATATTCATATTGATATCTTCAGTATAAGCCTCAAGAGGCTGGTAATTATTATTTTCCAGGTAATAGAGACCCAGCATATAGTGATTGGAGGTGATTTCCGGATCCCGGATCCTGAGGTTTACAAAGAATTCAACCTCATTATAATATCTATATCCATCCCATTGCCTGTTTTTAACGATTGTCGTATCAAAACCGATTATATTTACCGGATAGGGGATTGTGACAACCACACCTGCCTGGGGCATCCCATAGGTGTCAACAGTTATTTTATATGTATGGCCGGGCTGCGGCCTGAAATCCGTCTCAAAATAATCTCCCCTCTCATTAGAATTTATCAGGGATGTGATAAAATTATCGTTCTGATAATACCTGATAATGGCACCAGTAACAGGTTTGAAACTTGTTGCAGAAGGTTCAGAGCTGCTGACACTTCTGGATACGTTCAGCCATAATCCGTAATCCGGTGTAAGCAGGCCGTTCATAACTATTTTATGTTCCTCATCAGGCAGATCTATGAACATCGTCTTTTCACATGCCATTAACATTATTATCATTACGCCAGACAGTATAAATTTTATTATATATTTCATTATTCCATCATTCCATTTTTCCATTATTCCATTTGCTATTAATTATTAAATTGTCCATATTCAGCTTTTTATAATCTATTTTAAAATTGAACTCACGTTATTTAAGTCAATAAGTTTATCAATTCAGAAGTCCAGTTTATAGCTCAGTGAGGGAATAATAGTAAACAGGGCAACCTGTTTCAGTTTTCTTTTCCCGTAATCAGAATTATCATCGTCCCAGTAAATCAAATAGGGATTAAATCGTCCGTAGGTATTATATATTGAAAAATTAACTGTATGACCCATTTTCTCTCCTTTGTTATGATAAATAACGGAAATGTCCAGGCGGTGGTAATCGGGCATCCGGGCATTATTCCGTTCTTTATATACATCAATATTTTCCGAGGGATTATAGGGTGCGTTCCATGTATACAGGTTGAACAGGGAGCTGTATTTTTGGGTAGCCAGTGAATATGCCATTCCGGTGGCATAGATCCAGCAGGCATTTACCGAAAGATGTGAGTTTATGGTGTACTTGATAACTGTATTTGCCTGGTGGGTCCGGTCGTACTTATAGGGAAAGGGTTTGCCATTATTTATTTCCTCAAATTCCCTGTCTGTTTTGGAGTAAGTATATGATATCCAGCCTCCCAGTTTACCAACATGTTTCCCCAGCATAAACTCAATGCCATACGATCGTCCGCTGCCCATCTCTATATTATTTTCCCAGGTGTTATTGGCAGCCAGGTAATCTGTTCCTTCGCTGTACTCATATATTTGATGGAGAGATTTATAGTAACCTTCAATATTCAGTTTATATATATCATTTATAACGTAAACCATACCTGTTGTATACTGGTTGGAATACTGGGGTTTAACGAGTGGCGTTACCGGCAGCCACAGATCTGTTGGCAGCCCCATGCCGGAATGGGTCAGCAGATGAATATATTGTTTCATTCTTGAGTAAGCACCTTTCACTGCCATATTTTCCGTTACCGGATAGCTGGCGGATATCCTGGGTTCTAAGGAATGATAGTATTGCCCATCCACAAGGAAGCCTGAATAATGAATCCCGATATTTGTGTTGAATTTCCCAGAGAATGTGAAATCGTCTTCCATGAAAGCCCTGAATTCATGCGCATAGATTGGATCATTCCTGCTGATGTCATCAATATTACCGGATGGAGGATAAGTTTTCACACCATCCACATCATAATATTCCGTGGTTATTTTCCTTAATTCACCGGGATTAAAGGTATGATAGATATAATTCGTACCAAATTTCAGCTCATGCGTAGCGACAGGGTAATAATCAAAATCCAGCTGCATCGATATATCTTTAATACCTGAATTATAAATGTGTGCCTGATATTTGAAATAATTGTCAGATTTTTCATCTTCATTGATATCAATTGTCAATCCATATGTACTGAAAAACACTGACAGATTGCTGAAAAGCCTTGAATTAAACAGATGATTCCATCGTAACAGGGAGGTCCTGTTACCCCAGTCGGCCATTGAATTTTCATCGTCTCTGTAGGATCCGTCGTTACTCTTAAATCTTTCTTCCTCAGTAAAGCGGTCTTTTCCCATGTAAAAACTTAAATAAAGCCTGTCTTTCTTTGTTAGCTGATGATTAATCTTTGAATTGAAATCAAAGAACCAGAATCCCGGGATGTCACTTTCTTCCTTGAATGATCTGGGAAGGAGCAGGTCTACATATGTACGGCGGGCAGAAATGATAAAAGAAGATTTTTCTTTTATGATGGGGCCTTCCAGGGTAAATTTTGAGGCGATTGTACCAACATTGAGACTTCCGTGATATTCTTTTGTGTTGCCTTCTTTCATCCTGACATCTATTACCGACGACAATCTGCCGCCGTACCGTGCAGGGAATCCTCCTTTGATTAATGACAGGTTTTTGATAGCGTCTGAATTGAATACTGAAAACAGGCCGAAGGCATGATTTGAATTGTAAATGGGCGCTCCATCAAGCAATATCAGGTTCTGTTCGGGGCTGCCTCCTCTCACAACCAGTCCTGATGATGCTTCTGAACCAAATTGTATCCCGGGCAAAAACTGCATTGTCTTCATAATATCCCCCTCACCCAACAGGGTTGGAAGATTGTTAATGGAGCTTATTGTGATCTTATTCATACTAATTACCGAACTGTTTATTTCTCTTTTGAGATTTTGTGATGTTATGGAAACTTCTTCTATTTCAGCTCCCGGGATCAATCGTATGACAAGGGAAGTGTCTTTGGCAAGTATGAACTTCAGACTTTCGGGCTGATACCCTACGTAGGAGACCATTAATATGACTTCTCCTTCTGTCGTCGTAAGGCTGAAAAAACCATAATTATTTGAAACCGTCCCTTTTTGGGAATGATATTCGAATAAGGTTGCACCGATCAATCTTTCTCCTGTTTCCATATCCTCAATGAAACCGCTGGCAGTATACTTTTTAAGTCTCGACAGGATAATTAAATCGTTGAATTCTGTGAACTTGATTTCCGTTCCACTGAAGAGCTGGGTTAATATCCGTGCCAGGCTCTGCCTCTCAGATGACAGAGTAACCTGCTTTTCCAGGGGTATGATCCCGGGATCATAAGACAGATTTATCTGATGACGCTGGGTTAATTCAGTCAGTATTTCCTGAATTGTACCCTCCGTCCTGACCAGGTTTATTTGTTTGTCTAACAGATCATTAACAGTTTGACCGAGGGAGGTGTGACAGATTACGGATTCAGCAAGGATCATAAAGAACAAGTACTTAAAAAGTCCTGACACAAACCATTCCTTTATGGATTTTAATTTCCCTTCTGAACCAGGTATTATTGTGAGTTTAGTATTCATTATGTTTTTCTGAAAGAAGCTGTGATTAGTTGGCTGAAATCATAATGGTATCATTATCCATTCTGGTGGAAATATCCAGGGTGATTTCGAGAATTTTCAGAATTTCCGTGATGTCCTTATTGTCAAATGTTGCAGTAATTCTCTTATCTCCAGGGATTTCTTCATTATTCAACACGAAAGGCCTGTTATAATATCCGGATAGAGTATTACACATATCCTTCAGTGATGTATTGTCAAAGATCAGGATGCCCGTTTTCCATGCCTGGAAATTAGGGTCATCATTTCCTTCTTTTATCAATCCCCCCTTATCCGGGGAGTTAATACCCTGATCCCCCGGTTCAAGAATGACCTTGTATTCTCTATTTAAAGAATCACACAGAGATACTTTTCCTGAAACAACCGTAACAATAACCTCAGGTGTTGTCCTTCCGGATTTCACATTGAAGCTTGTACCCAGGACCCGGATCTCGGATGTGCCGGCATGAATGATAAAAGGCTTTTTTTTGTTCCCGTTAACCTCGAAAAAAGCTTCCCCGGTTAAAAAAATTTCGCGGGTCTTCTCTTTAAACTTCACAGGATATTTTATTTCTGAATCATTGTTCAGCCAGATATGGCTTTTATCGGGTAAAATGGCCTCATTGATACCGGTTGTTGTATTTGCCGTGATCCATTCAACATCAGAAGTCCGGTCTTGCCTGATAATCCAGGTGATAAAAAATCCAACACTGATAAGAACGATCATCACTGCTGCAACTCTCCTGAGTGTGATAAGATCAATCCGGATGTTTGGCTTACTATCTATCCTTTCACGGGTAATTGCAGATTGAATTCTATCCCATGCTTCCGCAGATGAAATATCCAGGCTTTGATAATCGAATGCGGAATTTTCCCATAAGAATTTTATCCTGTTGAAGTATTTTTTATTCTCTTCTGAGGCAGCGATCCAGTCATTGACTTCTCTTATCTCTTTCTCTGATAGCTCATTCTTCAGATAAGAAATGATTATTTCATCTTTCATGGCAGACATAAATTAATTAAAATGCTTTGTACTGTTATGTCGAAGATATTGATTTTTAGATATATGCAGCACCGCGACGCTGCATAAAATCATTTATCATTCAGTTACCTGGTTATTTCAATAGCAAAACAGGTTTAATTATACTTCTACTTATATGACAGGAATTTTTAGGAAATGCCTAAAAGAAAGTGATTAATTTTCAGGAAGGAATATTACCCCACTGGTTTCCAAGGTGTTTTTTTATTTTTTGGATGGCTATACCAATCTGGGCCTGAACGGTTTTTTTTGAGATGTTTAATTGATTGGCTATCTCCTCGTTGGATAATCCGGCGTTTCTCGACAGGTTAAAAATAACTTTACATCTGGGGGGCAGGGAATGAATTGCCTGATGCAGGGCTTTTAGTAGTTCACCTGTGATGATATCGTCTTCATCTGTGTGATAAAGTGGAGAAATTCCCGTATCATCCAGATCCACAAAACGGATCTTTGCATATTTGCTCTTTAAATAGTTAATTGATCCATTCCTGACCGAAGCAAATAAATATGCATCGATAGATTTTTCGATTGTAAGGGTTTCCCGGTTATTCCAGATCCGGATAAAGATATCCTGTACGATCTCTTCCGCAATTTCTTTTTTCATGACGAATTTTATGGAATGACGTACCAGTTTTTTATAATAAGCATCAAAAAGATCCTGCAGTGTTTTCAGATCATTCTTTTTCAGCCGGGTAATGATATCATAATCGGATTGGGACATCGTGCAAATTCCAAAGTTAAAATCTCTGGCGGATTAAGGCCTCACCGGCGTCCCGTCCGCTTTCCTCACCTGTGTCCAGTTATAGTCAAATTCAGGCAGGGGATACTTTTTGGCTTCTTCTTCATTTATGTCAATTCCTAATCCGGGTGCTTCATTAACAAACATGTACCCTTTCTCGACTGTGGGTGTGCCCGGAAATATTTCCCTTGTAAGGTCATTAAAATGGGACATTTCCTGGATGCCGAAGTTCCATATGGCCAGGTCGATGTGTGCATTTGCGGCATGTCCGATGGGA
>LJUQ01000176.1 GCA_001304505.1 Bacteroides sp. SM23_62_1 | reverse complement strand
CCAGATAGCATCATATCCGATAATATTTACTCCCCTGCCAAGTTTCTCATTCTGAAGAAAAACATCCACCTGTTTCGCGTCCGGTTGACAGGATAATATGAAAATGAATGAACACAAACTTATTAAGCCAGATAATGTTTTCATCATGATTTACCTCTTTGATTTGATTAATAAATGGATTATTTCGTTTCTTTCGAGCTGCTCAGCTATATATAAGATGTCAAATAAAAGTATGCCAATCCTCTCATAAATATAAGAAATGGTTGCTGTTTTTAATTAGTTTTCCTCTGTAAAAAGTATAAATTTGTTTTTATCAGGGTGCAAATTTGCACTTTACAGCAGGGAGCTCAACAGAACCTTCCTGCCTTCTGCGTAATACTTCAGAATAATGGTAACAAAACTTAAAGAAAACATTTCAACACACAGTATTCCCTTCTTCATGAAAAAACTTCATATCTTTTTATTGACAAAAAAATAAATACAATGAGAAGCACATATTTGATCTTGATTGTTTTCTTCCTTGCCGGACGTGGATCGGGTAACACATCACATATCCTTCAGGAAGTATCGGAACCTGCTGATCTTATTTTTCATTATTCCGTGCTGAAGGCAATTGATAATGGTGTGCTCGAAGGATCCATGACGGTGGGTGAACTCATGAAACACGGAGATCTCAGTATTGGCACTTTCAATAGCCTGGATGGTGAAATGATCATGGTGGATCACGAGATTTACAGGATTACCCCTGATGGGCAAATTGTCAAACCGGGTAATGAAATGAATGTCCCATATTCAATCACAACTTTTTTCAAACCGGACGATACACTGCAAATGGATGGAGAGATTACATACCCTTCTCTTATAGAACATACAGAAGGGATGTTGCCATCCAAAAACCTTTTCTATGCATTCAGGATTTCCGGAAGTTTCGATTATATAAAGTGCGGTGGAGCAGCCAGGCAGGAAAGGCCATACGATAAATCATTGCTCGAAATACTGGCAGACAGGCCTGTTTATGAAGCTGAAAACATTACCGGAATTCTGGCCGGATTCTGGTGCCCCGAATATATAGGAGATATCAACACAGTGGGATTCCACCTTCATTTTATATCCGATAATCATACCCTTGGAGGACACCTGATGGAATTCCGGGCAACATCATTGACAATCGAATACGATACGAAATCACAATATCATATCGTCCTGCCTGACACGGATGAATTTCGGCAGGCTCACTTCAGACACGAAAAGGTTAACTATTAATAAGTACCTGAATATTACAATACCTGAACTCTATAAATTCATTCATTTAAATAATCTACGTTGCCAGTTGCAGGTTGTATGTAGCAAGTTATTAAATATCAATGCATTGTAAATAAATATATTAATTCAAATATTAGTGTAATTTAATTATCATTTAATTAATGTTTTACTTTATAAAACATTTACTTGCAACCTGTAACTTGCAACAGGCAACTTAAGTAAAACAATTATTTATGAAAAGAAGAATACCAGCCTGTATTATATTCACGGCAATATTCCTGATTGCATTCATTCCGGTCACACCGGGGCAAAATCAGTTTGAGATCCTGGTATTTGTTCAGGATGACCAGTATCACAGGGATGATACCCCTGTTGGCATCCTGGCTTTTAAAGAGATGGCAGTAAAACACCAGTTCGGACTTACATGGACAATGGATCCTGAAATATTTACTTCAGGAAACATGAAAGATTATGCTACGGTGATATTTTTTAATTCAATTCCTGACCGGTTTACTGATGAACAAAAAGAGGGGCTCAAAAGCTATATCAACAATGGTGGCGGTTTTGTCGGTATCCATGCCGCCAGCACAACAGATGGGCTGTGGCCATGGTACAGTCAGCTTATAGGACGGGTTTTTAAAGACCACCCGAGGGTCCAGTCCGGGATCCTGGTTGTGGTTGATCCTGATTATCCAGCAACACGGGGAGGTGGCATTGCCTGCATGAATCTTGCACAACTGAATCTGAGTCATTCTGTAATTTGCAATAATACCGTTACAGAACGCGGAGGTGGCATCCAATCCTTCAGTTCAGGTTTGCAGATTGAAAATTGCATAATAAGTGAGAATGAGGTAACCTCCGGAATAGGAGCTGGAATTTATTTCAGTGTTGGAACAGGACTGGAAACAATGCCGGAAGTCTATATCGATTCAACAATTATTAATAATAATATATCTTCAGGGACAGGAGTTACAGCAGGGGCATACTTTGATAAACCGGATGCATCACCTGCCATGTCAATAAATATTAAGAACACTCTTTTTGAAGGTAATATCAGCAGTTCCTCTAGTGCTTTACGAATACACGGGGAAAAAATTGAATTCAAACTCACGAATTGTCTCTTTTTATCAAATGAAGCCAAAGAATATACAGGTGCGGCAGCATTCACCAACGGTTGTTCAGGAGAGGTTATAAACTGTCTTTTCGCATCAAACAAAGGGGCTACTGCAGGTGGGGAGTGGAATACGGGAGGAGCGACAGTATGGAATAGCTCTGAAGTGGATTTCTATAACTGCAGTTTTGTTAATAATACAGCTTTATATGGAACCGGGCTAACCATTGGCGGAGCAGCTGCATCATTGACAAACTGCATTTTCTGGGGTAACAGCAACGATCCTGTTGCACTAAGAGATGTTGGTCAAAAAGGCAGCACATTATCAGTCAGTTACAGTGATATTCAGAATGGCCAGGGTTCAATCACAAAAATGCCATTATCATCATTAAGCTGGAAATCTGGTAATATAAATACAAATCCATTATTTTTAAATGAAGGTGATCACCCCTACAGCCTGTCCGCAGGCTCACCATGTATTGATCAGGGCACCCCTCAGACAGTCAACCTGCCCCTGCCTCCAGGTGATTGCACTGGAAATATCCGTATCTGGGATGGTGACGGAGACAATACAGCAAGAATTGACATAGGCCCGTATGAATATGGGGCTACACCCGCAGGTGTTTTAGAACAGCGGGAAAAATATCCGGAAGAAAAGGAAATATATATTTATCCCAATCCCGGCAAGGGAGTCTTCAGCTTAATACTTCCAGAAACTTATGAATCGGAATTGCAGTATTTCCTCTCGGATCTGTCGGGACGGCTGTTGCTTGACCGGGAAATAATTGCAGGAAATAATAATCAGCCATATAAGTTGAATTTGAGCAATTTCCCTGAAGGTATATACATCCTGGTAATTAAAGGGAAAACAACCAGGCTGGTTGAGAAGATTATGATCCATTAATTATAATACCCATGAAAAAAGTAATTTTTTTGATTACAGTAATCCTTCTTTTCGGGATTACAGCCACAGGACAATCTCTGGAAAAGGGGAACCTCGTTGGCACACACGTGGTAACAGTTGATCTGAAGCCGGGTGTGACAACGGAACAATGGCAGACATTTATTTTAGAAAAGTACATACCGGAACTGGAAAAATATTATGAAGGATTCAAAATATTCCTCGTAAAAGGAATCAGAGGTCCAAATATTAATAGTTACGGGTTTCTCTGGGTCATAAAATCAGAAAAACACAGGGATAAATACTTCCAGGCTGACGGTGAATACAACGAACAGGGACTGATGATCCTTGAAAAATTGAATCCCATCATGGATGAGTTAGAAAAACTGGGAACATTTACTTATGAATATACTGACTGGATTGTGTTATAGTTATACCATAACCTTGAAAATAATTACAAAGTCATGAACCGGTTTGGAATAACAAAAGAGAGTGCCAGATATTTTCTCCCTCCTTATGAATGGTAGAATGATTCAGTCAGCAACTGGACCGGATCACCGGGTTTGCAATTAATCAATTTTATTCCCGGCACTCTGTCACATACCGATTATACTACCGGGTATGCCGGAATACTAGCAGTGAAGTCATTTATCAAAGCATCCTGGATTTCGAAGTAGTAACGTTTTTAAATATCAAAACTCCATGATCTCTGTTTAATCTCTGTTTACTCTGTGGTTAAATGTTTTAATAGGCTTTTTAGACTGCCTCATATCAAGTATTATCTCATTACTTGACTTTCTTAAATAATTTAAATATTTTTATTCCATAGTTATTCCTGTTTTTGTACTCTATCAAACCTATAACTGTGGCCTTTTTCATTATGGTTCATTATTCATTTCATTATCCTTTTTCAAACTCAAACATTTCCAATTATGAAAACTCTCAAAGTTCTGTTGCAGGTTGTAATCTCAATCTGCTTTTCTTTTTCCACCTTCTGTTATTCATCAGCCCAGACAACCATTGAAGTTTCCGGTGTCATTACCGCAGATAGTACCTGGTCAGCTGATACAGTGAAAATTACAGGTGATGTAACAGTAAATGATAATGTTACACTGACAATTGAACCGGGAACCTATGTTGAATTCCAGGATTATTATAAACTGTATATCAACGGTACCCTGATAGCAGAAGGGGATCCTGTGGACAGCATTACATTTACCGTGAATGATACAATTGGCTGGAGTTCCTTTGAAAGTACAGACGGAGGATGGGGCGGAATAGAGTTTAAAAATACATTGGGTTATATGAATGATAACGATTCTTCTTTATTTAAATATTGCAGGTTTTTTTATGCCAAAAGTATGACTTATGGTGGAGTAATATATATATACGATTTCGACAGATTATCCATTAAAAACTGCCTGTTCAATAATAACTATGCAAAATACAACGGTGCAGTGATCTGGCTTCGCGGTGCCGGCATCAGCATCACTGATAACCTGTTTCTGGAAAACTACGCCAACAGCGGTGGAGCTGTTAATATTTACAGTGGTTCACCTGTCATAGAAAATAACCATTTCAAAGAGAATTTTGCTTTGCAGGGTGGAGGAGCAATCTATATACAGGGCGGAGGTGCATATATCCTTAATAATGAATTTGAATCAGACACAACCAACACTTTTGGCAGTGCTATCTATGCCGGTGGCCAGGATTCGGTTATCATAACGGAAAATCATATTCACAACAGCAGATCAAGGCAGGGTGCAATATATGTTAATAGTACGAAGGTACGTATAGAAAAAAACGACATCCATGATAATACTTCCTTTCACCAGGGAGCCGGAATAACTCTTGCAAGTGGAAGCATGAGCCTGGTGCTGGATAATGATATTTACAATAACACTGCAGGCAAAGCCGCAGGAGGCATATATGTCTGGGCAGCTACAACAAGGATCGGGAATAACCGTATCTATAATAATACCTCAGATCAGGCTGGTGGTGCAATAATGGTTTCCGGCGGTTCAATGGAATTAACAAACAATGAAATTCATCATAACAGTTCCTCAGATAATGGTGGTGCAATCAGGATAATGGGGGGTACCCATACATTGGATAAAAATAATATCTATGACAACACCTCAGGTGGTTACGGCGGAGGGATAAGCCTGTGGCAGGTCTCCCCCACCATAAGTAACTGCCTGATCGCAAATAACTGGGGGTATGAAGGAGGGGGCATCAGTTTCGAAGATTCACATGGTGTCTTCCGGAACAATATTATTGTTAACAACGAAGCCCTAAAAGGTGGTGCTTTATCATTGAACGGTTCAAATCCTTTGTTCATCAACAATACTGTCTGTAATAACAAAGCAACTGATGCTTCTTCCGGAGGAGCAGTATATGTTAAATTACAATCCACCCCGAACTTCTATAATTCCATTTTTTATGGAAATATTTCAGATGCCGATACAAACCAGTTTTGTTTTACATCCCTGAATCCTTCAAGTAGTTTCTATCATTGCAACATTGAGGGCGGGAAAGAGGAATTTATACAACCCGTCGGATCGGACTTTTTCGGAAAATATGTGAATGGACTGGATACCCTTTCTTTATTTACTGCACCGAGCAGCGATGCAGGCAATGCCGGGGATGGCCCCGGCGCCGACTGGAGGCTGGTGCTCGCATCACCATGCCTCAATAAAGGAACTAAAACAATCTCCGGATCAGTTCTCACAGATAAAGATTTTTATGGCAATAACAGGATTTGCTATGGTTATGTTGATATTGGTGCACATGAATATCATGACACAGTGATGGAAGTAATCGGACAAACTTATACTGAAGATCTTATCTGGGCAGCTGATACTATTAAAATGAATGGAGATGTAACCATTGAAACGGGATATAAACTCACCATCCACCCGGGAGTATATGTTAAGTCCCAGGGGCATTACACAATAAAAATCAAAGGATTACTTCATGCACTGGGAACAAAATCCGATTCGATCATTTTCACAGTCAAAGACACAACCGGCTTTTCCAATACAGCCACCAAGAATGGAGCATGGGGAGGCATCCTGTTCAGTTACCCGCCGGCAACCGACAGCTCACTGATACTTTACTCCAGGATTGAATATTTCAAAGACAGGGCAGGGGCCATAACCATTCCTGCTGCTGTAACGGCCTTTTCCACTCCCAAACTGAGAATCCAGAGCTGCACTTTCAGGAATAATTTTTCTACTGATGGGGCAGGATTACGTGCGAATGAATCACCAATAATGGTGAGTGAATGCAGCTTTATCAATAATAAAAGCCTTGGATCAGGCAGTGCTATCTATCTTGCTTATTCCAATGCAAATATTGTCAACTGCTTTTTTGATTCCAATTCAGGTGAAGGAAATGGTACCATCAGGATAGAAAAATCAGATCCTGTAATTTCCAATTGTATTATAACCAATAATATGGTTTCCGGCAGTGGAGGTGGTTTATTCATGGAAAACAGTTCAAATCCTTTAATTACAAACAATTTGATTTGCAACAATACAGCGGAAGGTGAAGGTGGTGGTATAGCCAACATAGGTAATTCAGCCCCTGATATACAGTTAAATCATATATCAAACAACCGAGGCTTAAAAGGAGGTGGAGTATATATTTACAGACCTGGAAATACCGGATCAGTCGTTAATAACATTATTTCAAATAACAGTGCCACCGGGAGTGGCGGAGGAATGTATATTGAAGATGCCGACCTTGACTTTGTAAATAATACCATCACCAAAAACCGGGCAGGTACTGTTGGAGGAGGAGTATACCTGGATGGGGCATCCGTGTCAGTTCAGAATGTGTCATTCGTAAATACTATTTTATGGGGAAACCAGGATACTGCAGGATTAAACCAGGTCCATATTTATTCCGGTAAAGGATGTTCTTTTACCTGGTCAGATATTCAGGGAGGACTTGATTCGTTTACTGAGACGTTCGCCGGTGATTGGGTCCAGGTATATGAGCATAACATCGATTCCATGCCCATGTTCAGAAATGAGACCCAGGGGACAGGAGCGGATTTCAATACTATTCCCGGTGACTGGTATATTGAATCCAACTCTCCGGCTATCAATACAGGGACTCCTGATATTTCTGCCCTTAACATTCCTGATAAGGACATGCTTGGAAATGCACGGATCCACGCTGCAAAAATCGATATGGGTGCGGTCGAAAACCAGGACGGGGCACCGATCATCACCATGCAACCAGCCACACTGTCAAAATGTGAAGGAGAACAGGTTGTTTTCAAAGTTCAGACGAATGATTCTGTCTTTTACCGATGGCAAAAAGATGGAACAGATATCCCGGGGGCCACTCATCCGAATCTTTTACTAGACTCAATATTGATCAGCGACCAGGGGAATTACTCCTGTGTCATCACCAATAGCTATGGGTCAGCTTTCAGTTACCCCGCATACCTCTATGTGAAAGAAAAACCAACTATTTTGCAGGGTCCTGTCGATACCTGGGCTGAACCTGATGCTCCAGCCATACTGGAAACATTCGCACAGGGAAGCGATCTCAAATATCAATGGCTGAAGGACGGCCTTCCAATTACGGGTGCTACCATTCCAAAACTAACAATTTCTCAACCCGGATTCGATGATGAAGGAATGTATCAGTGCAGAATCTATAACACCTGCAGTGCAGATACCACAGTCCCAGTTGCATTGTTCATGGTCCCGCAGATTTGCATGGTCACCGTTGATCCCTTAACCGGGCACAACCTGGTCATCTGGGAGAAGGAATCTAAAGCACCTCTTGATGTATACAATATCTACAGGGAAAGTGAGGCAGCTGGAATATATGATCTGCTGGGAACGCTTCCATTTGCTGATCTGAGCATATTTGTTGATACAACGGCTGATCCAACTGTTCAGGCATATCTCTATAAGATCACCGGAATAGATACTTCAGGATATGAAACGGATATAGACCTGTGCAAACCACACAAAACAATCCATTTGCTGGTATCAACCAATCCGGAGCTGAATACAACCCAGCTGGAATGGGATAAGTATTATGGTTTTGAATACCAGACCTACCATATCTTACGGAGTGCTACAGGAACCAATTTTACAGAGGTACATTCTATTGCCAGTACACTCGCTTCCTGGACAGATCCGGATCCTCTTCCTGATGTCGGGTATTACAGGATCACCGTTGAAAAACCGGATCCCTGTTATCCTACCGGTGGAAGTAAAAAGGCAGATGCCGGTCCCTACAGCCATTCCATGTCTAACATGGAGGATAACCGCCTGCAGGAGGTGCAGGAAAACCAGGCTCCAACGGATATAAACCTGTCAAATAATACAATTGCCGAAAATCAGTCAATAGGAACACTGGTGGGCAGGCTGGAAACAACTGATGCCGACACTGCCGACCATCATACATACAAGCTTGTGAGTGGATCGGGTGATACGGATAATAACCGGTTCACCACACTCGGTGACCTGCTGATAACTGCTGAGATCCTCGATTATGAAACAAAAGACACCCTGTCTGTCAGGGTCAAATCAACCGACAAAGGAGATCTGTCGGTGGAGGAGATATTTATCATACTTGTTACCGATGTGAATGAAGGAGCCGGTAACCTTGCACCAACAGATATTACACTGAGTTTTAACTCCATTGAAGAGAACAAGCCTGTCGGGACACTGATCGGCAAGTTCCAGGCCACCGATCCCAATGAGGATGATATGCATACCTATGGACTGGTAGCAGGGCTTGGCGGAGATGATAATGCCAGCTTTACAGTCCTGGGTGATATGCTGATCTCTTCCGCAATATTTGATTATGAAACAAAAAACGAGTATGCTGTAAGAGTCAGAACGAGGGATGATGGCGATGGCAGGCTTTCATTCGAGAAATCATTCACCATATATGTCAATGACCTTGTTGAGACAGAAATTACTGATCACCAGGTCAGGAATGAGGGAATTGAAATTTATCCCAATCCCTTCAGTGACAGGACGGTTATCCGGTTTGAAAATCCGGAAGGTGAGAGATACAGTTTGTACGTTACCGATCTCGCGGGGAAAGTTGTTTATTTTGAAGATAACATCTTCACCAATCAAATCGAATTTAACAGGGATGGAATGGCGGATGGATGTTATTTTGTGGAGTTGAGGGGGCCAGCGGTTTATAGAGGAAAAGTAGTTTTAGAATAAAAATTGACAATTAAGGGAAGAAAGCCGGAGCCTGGTAAGATATGGTCGCAATTGTCGCAGGGTCGCAATTGTCGCAGGGTCGCAATTGTCGCAGGGTCGCACTTGTCGCAGGGTCGCAATTGTCGCA
>LJUQ01000175.1 GCA_001304505.1 Bacteroides sp. SM23_62_1 | reverse complement strand
ATTCCTCAGACTGTCGGACAGAAACTGGTTCTGCCGCAGTGGGACAGCCCTTATGATCCTGAGACCGGTATACGTACACCAACACCATGGGTATCTAACCCTGATAACGTTAAAGACTTTTTAGAAACCGGGCATAAAATTACACAGAACCTGGCCCTTCAGGGTTCTTCAGATAATGCTAATTTCCGTCTTTCCTTTTCAAACCACGATGTTAAAGGAACTATTCCTAACACTGATCTGAAGAAGAATACCATTGCCCTGACTGCCGGTTATAATGTTACAAAGAGGTTAAATGTTACCGGTGGGGCCACATATATCAAAAATCAAAGTGAAAACATTGTTGAAAATGGCTATAACGGTGGTAACCCGATGCAGAGTCTTGGTCAGTGGTTCGGCCGCCAGGTAAATGTTGAAAACCTGAGGAAATATGCCGGTGATATTGATCCGGTCACCTTATACCCGATGAACTGGAACCACAGTTATCATGACAATCCATACTGGAACATGCATAACAATACCAATTCAAGGGATAGAGACAGGATTATCGGCCGGCTGACAATTAACTATAAGTTTACCGACTGGCTTAATTTTGATGCCATAATTGGAAACGACTGGTATATAGAAGACCGGAAACAAGTACAGGCCCATGGAACAAATGGGGACCGTTTAGGTGGATTCTGGGCCGGTTCCTACAGGAGAAATGAGCTGAACGCACGTTCTTCATTGACAGTCAATAAAGATTTTGGAACAAATCTGAGCCTTATTGCTTCGGTTGGTACAGAGATTAATAAATACGATTATCAATACCATGAAACAAATGTTTCTGATTTGATCATTCCGGATCTTTATTCTGTATCAAACGCTGCAGTACCTGCTACAACCGGTCTCTCTGAAACACATACCGCACTTCATGGTGTATTCGGGACCGTGAACCTGGGTTTCAGGGATTTCCTGTTCCTTGATTTAACAGGAAGGAATGACTGGTCATCAACCCTGCCTGTGGATAATAATTCATATTTTTATCCATCCGCTTCTCTTGGTTTTGTCATTACCGAAGCACTTGGAGTTCAATCAAATATTTTCTCCTATGCTAAACTTCGTGCCAGTTACGCCGAAGTTGGCGGTACAGCAGGAGCATACCAGTTAATGGGTACTTATGGTGCTAGTGATCCGTTTGGCAGCCAGCCTTCATTATCTTACACGAATACATTACCTCCGCTGGGTCTTAAACCGCAGAGGAAAAAATCACTTGAATTCGGTGCAGACCTGAAATTCCTGCAGAACCGGCTGGGAATTGATGCTACTTTCTATAAGGAGAACACGATCAACCAGATTCTTGACATTGCCATATCCCGTGCAACCGGATTTTCATCCAAGACTATTAATGCCGGTAACCTCCAGAACCAGGGTGTTGAGATGACCCTTTATGCAAATCCGGTGAAGACTTCAGACTTTTCCTGGAATATCATGGCAAACTGGTCAGCCAATGAAAATAAAGTTATTGAACTGTATGAAGACATGAGGTATCTGAACCTCTATTCCGGTTCATGGCACGCACTGGTTCATGCACGCCCTGATGAGGAATATGGAGTACTCTGGGGTTATGACATTGTAAGGGAGCATGCCAAGAAGGTTTATTATGATGATGCTGAAACCGAGCTTTCACATATTGAATATACCGGGAGGCCGATCATAACCAATGATGGCCTTTACATCCGGACAAATGCCAGGACGAACCTCGGATGTGTTTACCCCGACTGGTTTGGTGGTATCAATAATGCTTTCTCGTTCAAGGATTTTGATTTCAGCTTCCTGATCGATTTCAAGAAAGGTGGTGTGGTCTATTCAGTCACCGACTGGTTTGGATTATATGCAGGAGTCCTTGAAGCAACTGCTGCTACCAACGATAAGGGTGTAAACATAAGAGAAGATCCTGCCGATGGTGGCGGTATTAAAGTAGATGGTGTATATGGACGTGTTGATACTGATGGATCTATTATTTACACCGATGGGCAGGGTAACGATGTTACCACTCCCGTTGAGAACAGCACCTATGTCCTTGGTCAGGATTTTTATCATGACTACTGGGCAAAAACCGGACTCTCCGTTTTTGATGCAAGCTTCGTAAAATTACGCGAAGTGGCTCTGGGTTATACCTTCAGAAATATTCCTGCTTTACAAAGGGTTGGAATCAGAGGTTTATCACTTCAGTTACTGGGACGTAACCTGTGGATTATCCACAAGAACACACCGGATATTGATCCGGAAATCGGAATGGGAGCCGGCAACTATGTTGGCGTGGAAACCAATGCTATTCCTTCGGTAAGGTCCATGGGATTTAATGTAAGGGTTAATTTCTAAAACTTCGTGTATAACTTTTAAATTAAAAGAAATGAAATATTTGATTCGTATTATATTAACCATGGCCGTGATCCTGACAATAGGATCATGTACGGAAAATTTTGAGGAACTTAACACAGACCCAAATAATCCTGTGGATGTTCCTGCAATCAATATCTTTACGAATACCATACAACGTTCTATTGATCGTCAGGGTGGTGGCTGGATTCAGCATACTTACCTTGGCGTATGGTGCCAGCAATGGTGTAAAGTGCAGTATATTGATGAAGACCGGTACCAGCCCCGTGAAATGTCGGGCGACTTTGACGGGCCTTACATCGGGGAACTTGCCGATCTTTACCTGATCATTGAAAAAACCACTGAAGAGGGTGATGACCTTCTCAGGGGTGCCGCACTGGTTTTGCGTTCCTGGATTTATATGCACCTGACAGATATGTTCGGTGATATTCCTTATACCGAAGCGCTTCAGGGATTTGAGACAGATGGTACAATTACACCGGTTTATGATACACAGGAATCTGTTTATATGGGATTACTTGCCGACCTCGAAACAGCCAACCAGTTGCTGGCAACATCAACGGTTAACTTCGGATCGGGCGACATCCTGTATGGAGGTGATCCCGTCGCCTGGAGGAAGTTTGCAAATTCACTTAAACTGAGAATTCTGAACCGTTGTGCTGGAACACCATGGAGTTTCACCTATGATATGGTGGATCCCCAGACGGATGTTACCACTTCAGCAGGAGCCGCTGCTTATGCAAGTGCAGATGCAGATATTGCTACGATTCTTGGCAATCCAACACAATATCCCATCTTTACCTCAAATGGTGATGATGCCGCGCTTGTGTATCCCGGTGTCGCACCATACCGGAATCCTATCTTCGAGACTTTATTAGCTCGTACAGACCAGGCGATTTCTCATACCATGGTGGACTGGTTAATGCAAAGGAATGACCCGAGGATTCACGTCTATGCACAACCTGTCCCCAATAGCTATGATGAAGTAGCTGGTGATTACAGCGGGCTTACCTATTATGGCTTCCAGAACGGACGTGGGATAACAGCTGCAAATTTCCCGTCAATCTCGCTTTTAGGCGTTGAAATTGCATATAAAGAAGCTAATCCTATTTACGTTCTGACCTATGATGAGCTTGAATTCATTATTGCGGAACATTATTTAAGGCAGGGTCAGGATGGTCTGGCACGTCAGCATTATGAGGACGGTATCGCTGCCAGTATGGCAAGATGGGGCTGCACCGATGGCGGAACAGTTTCAGCACAGGCACACATCGGAACAGAAAATAAGACTCTTCCTGTAACCCAGAATGTTGATTATGCTACCTACCTCGCTGATCCTCTCGTCAGCTGGACTGCTGCACCGGATGACGCACATAAGTTCCAGCTTATCTGTGAGCAGCGATGGGCAGCAATCTTTGGTCAGGGTGTTCAGGCATGGCATGAGGTGAGAAGGACGGGATTCCCTACAAGAATCTTTGAATTTGAGCTTGAAGGAGCATATTATCCGAACATGGGAATGCCGGTACGCCTGCAGTATTCTCTGAATGAAGAAACATATAATGCAGAAAATGTGACGGCAGCTAAAACAAGGCAGAATGTCGAACTAAGTAATGAAGGATTGTTCAGTACAAATGGCATACAAAGCCAGATGTGGTGGAATACCAGGAAAAACCCGATTCCTACTGAAATAGATATTCCTGCCGGACAGTAAGCATGTCTAATAACGCATCGAAAAAGAGCCCCGGATCCGGGGCTCTTTTTTTATCTCTCTTGTTGAGGAAATCGCATGGTGGGTAAATAATTTGATCTTGTGCATGTAAGGCGTAATTTTTTGTAAATGATTAGATAATAATTCTTTATCAAACAGTTGATAGATTGTACATGCATGTTATGTCGCTTTTTGTTATTTACTGAGCTTTTCGTTAGTTTGTAAATTCAATTTTTTTTCTACATTTACCGTCAGAATAATTATGTCCTAACATTTATAAACCTAAAATTTTATCTATGAAAAGATTGACATCTTTCCTTGCACTTTTTGTGTTTGCATGCTTCCAGCTTTTGCAGGCACAGATGGTGCAGATTTCCGGTAGTGTTACCAGTTCGGAAGACGGTACTTCCCTGCCGGGAGTATCAATCGTTGTCAAAGGTACGACGATTGGTACGGTATCTGATTTTGATGGTAACTTCACCCTCGACATTCCACAGGATGTAAATACCCTTGTTTTCAGTTTTATCGGCATGAAAACGCAGGAGGTGGCAGTAGCCGGTCAGACTGTATTTAATGTTGTGATGGAAGCGGATATTGTGGGTATCGACGAGGTAGTTGTTACTGCCCTGGGTATCACGCGAGAGAAAAAATCCCTTGGATATTCTGTACAGGATGTATCAGGGGAAGACCTTAACCGTGCGAATAACCCTAATCTCCTGACCACTCTTTCCGGTAAGATCGCCGGGGTTGAGGTGCGCCAGTCGTCAGGCATGCCCGGAGCACCGTCACAGATTTTTATCAGGGGAGCCCGTTCGTTCAGCGGAAACAATGCACCACTATATGTGGTCGATGGGATGCCGATTACATCGAATGCCGATTACGGGCATAATGTGACGGCAGCCTATCATACAAACAGGGCACTGGATATTGATCCTAACGACATTGCTTCTATTAACGTTTTGAAGGGGCAGGTTGCTGCTGCACTGTATGGTCTGCGTGCTTCCAATGGTGTGATCCTGATTACAACCAAAAGTGGAGCCAATACCGCAAAGGGACGTCCTACTGTTAATTTCACCTCATCCTACACTGCTGATGTGCTCAGTCGTTTCCCCGAGCGGCAAAATACATGGGCACAGGGTTCCGGAGGTAACTTTTCAGTTGGGAACTCATACGGTTATGGACCGAAAATTGCTGATCTGCCCGATCATGCAACATATGGCGGAAATACACAGGGACAATCGGGAAAATGGTTTGATCCATACCAGGCCAAATGGGTAGACCCTGTTGGTCATGATAATCCAAAAGATTTTTTTGGGACCGGATCCACCTGGTATAATGGTATCAATGTAAGTAATTCAACGGCTTTCGGTAACTACCTGTTTGGAATCAGCAGTACAAATCAGACCGGTGTAGTCCCGAATACCGGAATGGATAGAAAAAATGCCAAGGTATCTGCTAATATCCGTTTGGGGAATAAATGGACAGCAGGCATGAGTGGTAATTATTCGGATACACAGGTTGATCGGTTGCCATCCGGAAACAGCAGTTATCTATTCACTGTCTTTGGTTCACCACCCTCCTTTGACCTGATGGGGACACCATATCATATGGAAGGGCCGCTGGGCAAATACAGACAGATCAGCTACCGTAGGGGAGCTGTTGGTGAAAATCCAAGGTGGGCACTGGAAAATAACAAGTGGAATGAAGCAACAAAACGTTTCTTCGGGAATTCATTTGTTGAGTATAATCCGGTGGCATGGGTAAAAGTTAAGTATCAGCTTGGTGTAGATACATACTCAACTGATAATGAAGATATTTATCAGATGGGTAGTGCAGCTACAGGACAGGGTTTACCAGGAACCTATCCAACCCCCACCAATCCGAACTACACCTATATTGCACCAACGGGCGGTGAGATAAGTAATTACGGGCTTACCCGTACAACAGTAAACTCATTGTTCAATATTACAGCAACAAGAGATATAACCGATGATCTGAGTGCCTCATTGCATGTGGGGAATGAATTCAACGACGCGAAAACCAGGAGTTGGACAATGACAGGCTCGGGATTCACCATTCCAGGCTGGGACAATATGTCAAATACAACAACCCAGATTGCTGACGAATCCAAAAACTGGAGCAGGTATGTCGGCTTCTTTGGTAACCTTGCCCTGGATTTCAGAAGTATGTTGTTCTTCAATGCAACAGGCCGGTATGATGTAGTTTCCACTATGCCACGTGATAACAGGTCATTTTTCTATCCCTCTGTTTCGTTGGGATTCATCTTTACGGAGCTTGGTCCCTTGCAGGGGAATACTATTTTACCTTATGGTAAGATCAGGGCTTCTTATGCTGAAGTTGGCCAGGCTGGAGACTTTCAGGAAAATGTTTATGTGCTGGGTGGAGCAGGCAGTGGTTTTCTCAACGATGGAATAAATTTCCCGCTGGGAGGTGTTTCAGGTTTTAAACCAAGCAGAACCATTTATGACCCGAATCTTGTACCCCAGAACACAGCAAGCTGGGAGATCGGTTTGGAACTTAAATTCCTGAATAACAGGATTGGTATTGATTATACCTATTCTGACCAGACAGCTACCGACCAGATATTCGGCGTTCCGCTGGCAGGGTCAACCGGGTATGCAACTTTCGTAACCAATGCCGGTAAAATGACTTCCCAATCGCATGAGATTATGCTTTATACAAATCCTGTATCACTCAACGCATTTAAATGGAACCTGAATGCAAACTTTACCAAGGTTAAGAACCTTGTGGTAGAACTTGCAGAAGGTGTTGAGAATATCAGCCTCGGAGGATATACTACACCAAATATCCGGGCATCTGCCGGTGACACCTATCCTGCAATCTATGGTGAACAGATGGCAAGGGACGCCCAGGGAAGGATCCTGATTGATGATAATCCCGCAAGCGGTGGTTATGGTTTTCCAACATCCGGAGAGTTTACTAAAATCGGTGATGTTTCCCCAGATTTTATTGTCGGGTTAACGAATAACTTTACTTTCTTCAATATTGTAACACTGTCGGCACAGATAGACTGGAAGCAGGGTGGAGAAATGTACTCCGGATCAAACCGTCTGATAGGCCTTTATGGAACAGCAAAATTCACTGAAGACCGTGAGTCTGAATTTACTTATGAAGATACCGAAAATGCAAGGGAGGGAGCTGTTTTATCAGATGGATCGCCAAATAATATTGTAAGAGGAGGAACCGGTGATGAAGGCGCTGCACAATATTTTTATACCAATGTGTATGGCCGGATTCCAGAAATGAATATATATGAGACATCATATGTTAAGCTGAGGGAATTTGCTGTAACCTTTTCTATACCAAGAAATATTATAGCTCCTTTGCGTTTGCAGGCTGCATCACTGAGTTTTGTGGGCCGAAATTTCCTTTTGTGGACAACTTTGCCAAATTTCGATCCGGAAACTTCACAGGGAATGGGTAATATGGCAGCAGGAATGGATTATATGTCCTTGCCACAAACAAAATCCTATGGCGTTACCCTTAACTTAACATTCTAACCATAAAAAGAAAGCAAAATGAAAACAATAAAAATATTGCTGTTATTGATCACTCCACTGCTGTTTTTTGCCTGCAGTGAGGATACAATGGACGAAATCAACAAGGAGCGGAATAATGCCCTTGAGATGTCAGCAACAAGCATGCTGCCTGATGCTATACTGAAAACTGCATTTCAGACAGCAGGAGCCGACATGGCATGGTATACATCGGTATATGTGGAGCTCAATGCCGGATCGTGGAACCAGATGTTCTCAGCTGATAGAAGGATAAACCAGGATGCTGCATCCACCTTTAATAATAGCTGGAACCAGCTATATGATGTGATGAATATCTGCCGGGACATTCTTGATAAAACCGCTCCGGATGGTGAGGAACCTGATAATCAGATTGCACGTGGTATTGCACAGGTACTGATGGCTTATAACCTTGAGGTAGCAACCTCGATGTGGGGTGAGGTGCCTTATTCTGAAGCCCTGAAGGGCGCTGAGAACCTGAAACCTACTTATGACAGGCAGTCAAATCTTTACACGGTTATCCAACAATCACTTGATGATGCCATTACAACACTTAATCAGGTAACAAGTGTAAACCTGGCAGAAGATCTCATTTATGGCGGCACTAAAGATGCCTGGATCAAAGCTGCTTATTCTCTTAAGGCACGGTATCATATGAGATTATCTCAAAGGAATACCGGTGCATCTGCTGATGCTCTGGCAGCTCTGGCTAATGGATTCTCAGGTGCTTCGGATGAATTTCTGTTCGATGAATGGGAAGCAACCTTAACAGGTGAAAATCCCTGGTACCAGTTTTTATTCGACAGAACGCACCATTCGACCAGTCAATCACTCTATGACCTGATGTCAGTAAGGAATGATCCAAGGATTTCTGCCTATTTTACTCTTGTTGGTGGCTCCATTGTTCCATGTCCCAACGGTGCTGCCATTGAATCGCAGGGAACGATTTATTCACAATCATTGATTACTACCAATGGCCGTACGGCACCAACTCCTATAATGACGTACCATGAATTATTGTTCATTAAGGCTGAAGCAGAATTCAGAACCGGTGCCGGAACCTGGCAGGCAACACTCCAACAGGCTGTGGAAGAAAGCTTTACTTATCATAGCGTGGCAGGAGGAACAAATTATTTTACAACTGAAGTAGTTCCGCGTCTGACAGCCGGTAACGAATTAAACGAAATCCTGACTCAAAAATATATCGCTTTTTATGAGCATGAGTCTATTGAAGCCTATAATGATTACCGCAGGACCGGTATTCCTTCTATGACAAATCCGAATAACGCAACAGTGGGATTTGTAAACAGGTTACCATATCCTGTAAGTGAAGTATCAAGTAATCCGGATAATGTTCCTACAATCAATATTTTCAGTGACAAAGTATGGTTTGCAGGAGGGGATGAGAAACTATAAATCCGGAGTTATCATAATAAAAAGAGGGTGATAGAAATGTCACCCTCTTTTTGTTATCGTGTATAACCATTATTATCTATATAGAAGTTTTGATTGCATTTTTATATTGCATTACACAACAACCAGAAGCCTGAAATTGAAAATTAAGATTATTCCATCTGATTAACAAAAACCTTTAATTATCCTTTATCAGGTTTAAAAAAATAAAAAATTCAGATATTTGATTTTCAAAGACCTGAAAAATATTTTATCTTTCTGCTTCAAATCAGCGAGCCTATTATTAACAAAAACATTTTAGAGTGAAAAGAATAATAACACTTTTTGCCGTGTTCTTCCTGATCAACCTTGAGTGGATCACTGCACAGACCGTACAGATTACCGGAACAATTACTTCTTCTGAGGATGAGTTGCCCCTTATAGGAGCAACCATTGTGGTAAAAGGTACTACGATTGGTACCATCACGGATCTTGACGGGAATTATATTCTGAATGCCCCTGAAGATGCCACAACACTTGTCTACAGTTATGTAGGTATGTTATCACAGGAGATTGATATAGGGGACAGAACCGTTATTGATGTGGTTCTTGATCCTGATA
>LJUQ01000174.1 GCA_001304505.1 Bacteroides sp. SM23_62_1 | reverse complement strand
CGGCAGAAGTATAATTGTCATATAAATCCACTGTCTTGATCTGATCTCCCGGTGATGTATTCAGTCTGGTAAACAATGTATTTGTATTACTCAGCATGGGTGATGAGAGGTTAAAAGAGATCCAGTTCCAGCCTTTTGCCAGCGGAATGGATTGCTGATAGGTACTTTCTGCCAGGATCATAACGGGATCCTGAGGAGTCCCATAAAATGTGCCCGGATCAAATTCGAGTATGTAAACAATCCCACTCTCCATTTGTAATCCTACCATATCGTGAATAATCCCTTCGCTTGCATTCCATACCTTGAAGGTAAAATCAGTACCTTTCTCATCATCATTACCGTAAACATCAAGAAATACCTCGTACATATCATACGCGTTCACATATTTCATGTTTCCTGTTCCTCTGCATACATCTCCCTTAAATACACTTACGATGTCGTATTGATCAGTTGAAATAATACCGTCAACAGAAAGCTGTCCGACAATATTCATGGAAAACTGGTATTGATTTGGATTCACTACCCAGTTTGGTTCGGGTTGATATACCCTCAGATCGAGCAATAATCTTTCGTTAAATCCAAAATCGGAGCGGAGATAGATATCCTGGACATAATGCCCGATATTCAGGGCTTCATTCACCGTGAAGGAAACTGTTTTTCTTTCAAGGGGTTCAATTGATCCTTCAACAGGTTGGGCTGTAAGCCACGGAGGCAGGTTCTCAATGGTGAATTTTTGTTGCTTCCCCCCAAGATTAACAATTTCGGATGTGAATGTAAACGGATCATAAAGTTTTTTCTCAAATATTTTGCCTGTTTCACTCCATTTAACCTGGTTCTTATCAATAAAGGCTGTCCATGTCACAGGTGAAGCAAGGCGGTTGGCATTTTTATCCTGCGCATCTTCGATTGTAATTTCCAGGATACATTTCTCAATCAATGCCGGTGGTTCTTTTGGTGTGATAATGATTTTATCCTCATTTACGACATATTCGAAAGCTACTTTCTGTACGGGTCTGATATCTTTAATATTCGGAGTTTCCTCGGTATATGTCGCTCCCCCAACAGGTGTTGCAGTCCCCCCATTACTCCCGTATGCAGGGATATACTGATCATCCAGGCTGGGTTGAAGGATCATGATCCCCATATTTTCCTGGTATGCATCAAAAGGATAGTAAGCCGACAGGCCTTTTTCATCACCGGCCACCTTGCTGTTCATATCAAGCTGTATCTGTGATTGTGTCCTGGCTGTTTTCCATACCCTGAATTCATCGATCATTCCGGTATAATACATATCTGTTGTTCTCTCCGTCTGGGATAACTTCCAGCCCCTTGCACCAAGCAACATACTGACACCGGCCAATCCCCCAAAACCGGTGCTTTCAACCTGATTCTCGAGAATTCCATCAATATAACATTTGTAGTTACCCCTGCGGTTCAGCACCAGGGCCAGGTGATGCCAGCTGTTATCCAGGAAGCTGTTACTGGTTGCATTAAATACGAGTCCATTACTGAATACATTAATATATCCGTCTTCATCAAATGTTATTGCCATAGCATTGAAGGGATCACTGAAAGCCTCATCTCCGGTTCCTTTACCGCTGGAGTACAAGCAACTTCCCATTGCCCCATCGCCTGCATTAAACCAGCATTCAATAGTATAATCCATCTCACCAGTTATGATAACATAGGTTGTATTGATCTCGAGGTACTGATTGCTTCCATTAAATGCAAAAGCTCTTCCTTTAGGCAACACAAGCCATCCCGCATGAAGTGTGGCATGACGGAAATGAGCTTTATCCTGTGCCAGATCGCCTATTGCTTCGTCCATTGGCCAGTACCCGATAAGTCCGAATTCTGTTCCTGATAAAGCCTGATTCATCCTGGCATATACATCCCCAAGGCCCAGGGCCTTTTCCCAAATCCTGAGGTCATACAGGTTACCATTCAGCCATGGGCCATCAAGATTCATACCTGTACCAATATTTATACGGCCGGTGCCATTATAGTCTATAGTGCTATTTGATTCAAGCCAGTATTCACTGTCCATATAGATAAAAACCTTTCCGATATCATCATTATACACACATGCCCAGTGGTGCCAGTCATTATCCCGAAGGATATTTTGTGTGACAAAAGTCTGCCCTCCCGCTTTCATAGTTAGTTTATTATCAGAGGTGAATCCGATTTCAAGAAGGTCAGGATCGCGTGAGCCCTGTGTAAGTATGATGCATTCATCATCATGTAATTTTTGCAGCCAGAATTCAATGGTGAAGGACTTCCCGCCAAGGCCTATACCCTCATTTACAAAGGCATAATCATTCGTGCCGTTAAAATGTACACTCACATTATGATTTCGTGTATAGCCATTTAATACTCCTTTAACAGAAAAGTTATAAGGATTCAGCAAACCTTCTTCGAGCGGTTCGTCAAACTGGACCATGATCTCATCATTTGGTGAAAGGATCCCATCGGCGGGTTGTGGTGTGCCAAACACTTTTGGCCTTTTGGTGTCTTTTATCCCGCTCAGCGGAATGGTGGGTGTTTCAGCCAGAAGAACATCAGTACTGCTGTAACACATAGCTTTAGCCCTGATATCATATGTCCTGTCAGCCAGGCTGTGCATATTAAAATCATATAATACACTCGGACCAGTAATCAGCATTTTAGGATCCTGGGCTTTATTATATTCAACTTCAGAGTTATAAAATATCATATCCGTAACCCAGCCGGATGTTGCCGTGGGTTTGTACTGCATCAGGATAGATCTGAATCCGCTGTGGGAACGGTCATAGTCTTTGATCAATACAGACATGGTATCACTGGTATTGGTATTGATAACCCATTTATCAAGGGGAGAAGTCACCTGAAGATCGGAGCAGATAGGCTGGAAATATGCTGAAATGAACTCCTCATCCATGATATCTTCCAGGTTATCGGTGGGATCTCCCTGACATACAGACCTGAAGATAAGCCCTATATCTTTGTAATCCATCACATCCGGTTTACTTTTTTCCAGTGTAAGTGTTTTAGTGAGGATTTCACCTGCAGGTACTTTAAATACCCTGCCGTTATTTATGCTTCCCCCATCAATTTTTAATACAGCCCCGTCGGGATTGGTGACATCGTCTACAATAAGTTCATACCAGTTATCATCTTCTGTTTCAGAATTATTTTTAAGCTGCAATGTAAATATTGCTGCCTGATTTTCAGGAACATCTGTCATGACCGGTTCAACCACATCTATCAGCGGGACTTCAATGCGCATGGTCGCTTCGTCAATGATTTGCCCGGGTTCATAATATTTTGTAACCACCTGTCCCTGGTACGGGCAGGACGTCTGTCCGCCTTTCAACCTGAATACCGGGCTAAATCCATCTTTCGGTTTCTTCACATCCACACTGATATAATCCCCCTGGTCACCATCGGCCAGTGTATAACCGTAGGTATGAACCGTCTCATATTCTTCCCCTGTAGCATCGCTTTCAGTATGAATATATTCCTCTTTCATAGTGATCTTGGTCCCGAATTTATTGAATGTAAACCCGGTTTCACTTGCAAGGGATGGATTAATCGTCCATTCAAACTCATGTTCGGTACCTGTGGTTCTAGATGATTCCACACTTTTTTCAAAGGTAGTTCCCGCATCAAATGATATATTTTGATCCGGATCAGCTTCCATTTTAACCCGTTCATTCTCAGCAAGCCAAAACTCCCATTCCTTAATCTGCTGGTTAAAGTAATATACCGTATCCCTGACAGCTGTATCGGCAGGCCAGCTGGCCGGAACGACGATCTTGTAACTGGGACCGTCACCTGTACTGAGCGTGGCCTGGAATCCCCATATTTCCTCATCGGTGTTATTGCTTCCGAAATTCACATCATCTTCTGCAAGCCTTGAAACATACACCGGTTCGTTCAATGGATGAAAATCATCCGGGTTGCCCACTGTCAGAAAGCTGTTCCGTATGCTGAGCAGGTTGGGAAGGAGGTATTCCTCGATATGGTTCTGTGTATACTGGAAAGCAGTGGCAAATTCCGGATTCATCCGCAATCCGGTTTTCATTCCTATCTTATAACCCTCATAGCTGGTTCCTGGACAATCTGTACATTCCGATTCAGGTATCAGTTCCATAAACAGGGATTTCCCATACACGATGTTGGTCGAATATCCGATAAATACGTCTCCCATTGCCCCAACATAATCTGGTGAATCACTGGTGGACCACCGTTGGGTTGTGGTTGTTTTAATAACTGAAGTGGTATTATCAACCCATTTCGTTTCATGATTAAAACCGATTTCAGTGTTTTGTTCAATTTCCGTTTCTATGATTACACCGGCACCAAGTCCGGCAAATGTTTTTATACTTGCCCCCAAAAGGAGCCCCAGGCTGAATTCCCCGCCCTCAATATTGGTGATGGACCGCGAAGTAGAAGAGGCGTATGATTCACCAACCTCATAGAAAGCAGCACTTTCCGATCCGGGCGGATCACGGAGAATATTTATGATCTGAGTTGGGCCGGTGGAAACGAAATTATTTCCCGTTGGCATTCCTCCAAAAATGTACCCTCTGAAAGGATTCCCTTCACGCCAGGTGGTTTTAAGCGATCCATCTGAGCCGATAAATGCAGTGATGTTAAGTGTTTTAGTATAACTATACCCTGGATTGACGGGATCCTGATTTATTTCGGGTAACCCTGCCATAAAAACATATCTTACCTGCCCCAGGTTATTGAGATCATATGTCTCCTTTGTTGTATTGATGGCCAGGTTGCTTGTAATTTCTACTTTCCCGTCAGTTAACGGCACATGATCTTCAATACCCGTGTTTGAATTAACATATTTTTCAAAAACGTTCACCACCATCTGATAACGTTTGCGCTGGTTGAATACAGGAAAACCAAATGTGTAATTCCCACCGGCATCGATCAGCTCAATATCTTCTGATATACCAAGATTTTCATCTGTATAGGTAAATGATGTCTCCCCGAAGATTTCAGACTTATTGGATTTATCCCTTACTTCAATGATTGGTTTCACCCTGAGAATAAAGTCTTTTCTCATCTGGAAACTAAAGGTGTCACTAACAGTAACATAAGTTGTATCGTCACCCGTGATCACCGTGCCGGTAGTATCCGTTTTATATGTTTTATCCCATATTGTCCTTGTTAGATCAAGTGTGGTATGGAAACTTGGATCAAATGTATATTGCCCTTCCCCAATGCCAGCTTTGACAGAGGTAATTTCAAATTTCTCAGGTAGGAGATAAGCGACATATTCACCTGTATTTTCATCCGGATGAATAAGAACTTCTTTCTGTTTCAATGTATAGGATGAAGTCACATAATTTTCTTCCGGAGAATAAGTAAGGTCGGTCCCCGTAACCAGGTCAAACTGCTCTTTCTGTGGCTTGATCCTGATCTCGGCATTTCCTATATTGTTTTTTGACAGGCCGAATCCCAGTAATTTTTCTGCTTCCCTGACTCCACCCACTACCCTGCCTGCTACTTTGATCAGGGTTGTATCAATGAATTCCAGTCCGGTTAAAGGCTCCTGGAAGTCGAATAATGAATCGGGGTAGGGAAAACGGCCACGATTCTCAAAGAAATGGCCACTTTTTCCTACATTTAAATAATGGTATCCTATTGGTACACTGACCTCAAAATTCCCGTTAATATCAGTGGCAATAGCCTGACTGTTTTTAACTGCCTGTTTACCGTCGACATAGACATAAATTCCTTCGACTGCAAATTTTGTATTCCTGTATTTCACATTTCCTCTCACGAGAAATGATGAATTGTCTTTGAAATCAATATTATTATGGATGGATGCCCCGGTACCGATAAACAGGAGGGCCTGTGACGGTTCGAAGGTATGAACCTGGAACATGGGTGTAAAGGTATAGGTAGAACCATCTGTTTCATAAGGCAGACCGGTGATGATATAATTACCGTTTTCATTTGTAACACCCTTAAAAGCCAGCTGTGTTATTTCCGGTATGGTGTCAGACCAGGCAGCACCGTATATCTGCCCATGATTTTCATTAAATGTATAACCTATCCGGGACAGATCGAAGATATAACTGCTGATCCCCTCATCCAGCCGGTAGTAAGCAATAAGATTATTTTCCCTGCCAGAAATAACCCTTGTATAATCCCTGAGAATGATGTTAGCCGACAGCCCTTCATGCCACAATCTTATTTCATCCATATATCCTTTGAAATTTAAACTTCCCGTTGAATCGCTTCCCAGGAAAAGGGGGCTTAGCGATGTGGCAGATGGTTCAATCACATTTGCTGCTGCGGCTTGCTTACCATTAAAATAAAGAATTGCGGAATCACCAGTAAATACTGCTGAAACGTGCATAAACAGGCCTGTATTTATGCTATCCGGAACAGCTGATACCTGTGATGATCCAACAGTAAAAATAAAGGCCCCGGTTAACTGGTCATACGTGAGAGAATAGAGGTTCCCTTTCTGGAAAATACAGGACGTTTTTATCTCTTCAAATCGTACCCAGGCCTGGAATGTGAAGAAATCCTGGGGAGCCATCCCTGGTTTGTGTGGAATAAGAATATAATCGTCCGTTCCGTCAAAGAAAAGTGCATTTTGTCCTCCCTGGATATCACTCTCAGCCAGTATATTGACTCCTTCGACAGCTGTTCCCCCTTCGTATGTTACGCGCCCGGTAACAGTCCCTACCGTAGTCCTGAAACCAATATCCTGTACGTAATTTTTATATTCAATAGAGTTCTGATAAATTCCTTCAGCATAGACCGTATACCTGTAAAGCACCCCGGCATCACAATAATTATCCTGCCAGTTCCGGTTATCAGATGAGATGGTTGCTACAAGAATGGAATCCGTTTCATCCAGTTTCTGCCTGTATATTTTAAAACTCTTTATTTTATCCGCATAATTGGCTATATCCCATTTAAGCATTACATAATCTGAAAAATATCCCTTGGAACAATTAAGCTTTTCTGAAAAAGCATCTTCCAGGTATAGCACATTAAAAGGAAATCCCAGTGTATATTGTCTGTCCCCTTTCTGGATATTATTTGTGACGACAACCTGTCCGGTGGAATAGCTGATTCCCCTGTAAGTACTATCGGTCATACTTCCAACACTACCTTTTAAACCAGCCGGCCCGACCACCTTCACTGGCAGGTCATTCTGAGCCCGGAGGGGTAATCCAAAAATGCAGATTATTATGAAGGAAACTAATATATTTTTCATAGTTAATGAATGTCAGTTTTATCTGGTGATGCTGATTACCCTAGTTTAGGTGACTGAATAATGCATCTCTAGATCATAATTACTAGGTAATTGGATCATATAATTTTTGTAGTGCCGTATCATGGTGCTGTCTAACATTTTACCGTTTACCATTGCCAATTATATAATCATACAACAGATTAATATTTAATAATATAGTTTACATAAGCATTTCTTGGACGTGTTTCATTGCCACCAGTAGATGTGGTGCTGTGGGTCCATTTATAAATGTTTGTTCCATCACCATCAGCACCTTCATTGTTTTCAACTACTCCCCCTAATGACCAATCGTTGTAATAATAATCTGTATAATCGTGATTATGGCTTTTCAGATTATCTGCCTGATAAGAACCCACATTATTCCCTGTACTTCCTCCTGCATGAATTATTGTCCTGCCGCTTTTATCCGGGTCAAGATTACGTGTTCCATCCACACCCCTGATAAATACACCCCGCAGATCAGGGGCATTGAAGTTACAACCTCCACCCGGGCAGTTTTCGCTTCCGTTACCCCAGGCCGTGCCAATCATATTATACAATGCAGGATACTCGGAACTTTTTAATCCCTGCCCATCACAAAGCAACCAACCCGAAGGCACCTTTGCATCGGTACCACCAAAGGGCACAATGATACCGGCCGGAAAAAATGCGTCAGTGGCATAATCTGCCGTAAGAGCCTTATCTGATGTTTTCGAATAAGGGACACTGAGCAGTTCCGTATCACTAAGAACCTGGTAGGTACCCGATACTTTGACTTCCACCATAAGATAATAACGGTCGATGGAAAAGTCGATGGTCTTAAAAGAATTTGGCTGTTTGGAACCAATGACTGCAGTGAATACCCCAAAAGCATCTGTAGTCAGCGTCTGTTCTTCAGACCAGGATGTGCCGCCTCCATCAGGATAAATTGTAAACCTTATATCAACAGTCTCACTGGTGATTGCTTTGCCATCAACATCCCTTGCTATACCCTGAAAATTGAATCCTCTTTCAGGATATTGGGCCTTTAAAATAAATGGAACAAGCAGGCAAATAAAAACGGTAATCAGATGTTTCTTTTTCATTTCTTAAATATTTAATGATTTGATTTACAATAGGATAATTGTGACGTAAATATATGCCAGATGAACAGAGAAGTAATTTTTTCTGAAATAATTATATAAATTTATGGAAAGAAAATCTAAATAAACTATCCTGGAGGATATTTTTTATTACCCCCAGAGTTTTAATTTTTATTATGGAAATACTTTCATAAATTTGATAATCAACCTGAGTGTTAAATTCAAAAATCTAAACATACGAAATATGGATCACAAAATCTATGATTTGTATAAAGAATTCAGGAATGGCCGGCTTGATCGCCGAGAGTTCCTCAGAAAACTGGCTTTTCTGACCGGTGGTACTGCTACTGCTGTTACATTGATACCCATCCTCGAAAAGAATTATGCCGGGGCAGCAATTTTAACAGAAGATGATCCCCCGCTATCAACCGAATTCATAAAATACCCGGGTGAGACGGGTGATGTCCGGGCATATCTTGCAAGACCTGAAGGTGACATTAAGCTTCCGGGTGTCATCGTCATCCACGAAAACAGGGGACTGGTCCCGCACATCCAGGATGTTACGCGGCGTATGGCCGGGGAAGGATTCCTGGCACTGGCACCTGATGCCTTATCCCCGCTGGGTGGTACCCCGGAAGATGAGGATAAGGGGCGGGAACTGATGCGTCAGCTGGATTATGGATCGACGGTTAAGAATTTTGTGGCCGCAGTTCAATATCTGAAAACAAATCCTCTCTGTACAGGAAAGGTCGGTTGTACCGGATTTTGCTGGGGAGGAGGAATGACAAACCAGGTTGCCGTAAACTCCCCCGATCTTATAGCCGCCGTTCCTTACTACGGCTCCCAGCCTGCTGCTGAAGATGTCCCAAAGATAAAAGCATCGATGCTCCTGCAATATGCGGGAAATGATGAAAGAATTAATGCCGGTATTCCTGCCTTCGAAGAAGCACTTAAAAAAGCAGGTGTTGAATACCAGCTATTTATTTACGAGGGTGCCGGCCATGCATTTAATAACGACTCCAATCCCGACCGGTATCATAAGGAAGCGGCGGAACTGGCGTGGAAAAGAACATTAGGATTCTTTAAGGAAAAACTTATGTAGAGCCCGGCTTTCCAGCTGGGACATTCATGCCAGCGTTGGCAGAAAATACAGAGACTTTCCAGACAGGACATTCAGCTCATCAATGCAAAAAAAGAACCATACCGCGACGATATTGTACTGAAACAGCCTGACACCTAAACGTTAGCAGGGTCCACCTGTCCCAATAAACCGGGGCTTTTAACCGGGATACACATCACCTCCACATGCAACAATTCTTATACTTCTTCCCGCTGCCACATGGACATGGATCATTTCGTCCAACTCTGGAAGTCAATCCACTGCTTCTGGCACTGTCATGAGGTTTTTGTGTATTAATATTTTGCTGACGCCACAGGGCAGCAACCTCATTAACAAAAAGACGGCAATGCATAAAGAATTTCTTATAACCGACACACAGATAGTTTAATCCACTTTCTCCATCCGGAGTTTTAATAAACCTGTTTTTCGGGCATTCACCATTGCACATGTCCCTTACCTCACATTCGAGGCAATAACGCGGTAAGGTATTCAGCTTAGCCTGGCCGAAGGTTTTCTGTTCCTTACTGTCAAGAAACTCAGTCAGTGGGATTTCCTGAATATTACCGAGGTGATGTTTTTCATCAACGAAGTGATCACAGGAATAGAGATCACCATTATGTTCCACTACCGGGACACCTCCACAGGTCTTTTTAAAAATGCATAATGTGTGTTCCTGCCCGAATGCAGTTCTGGCAGCTTCTTCAAAAATCTGCACTTTTACCTGACCTATATCACAGGCAAGCCATTCATCAAAAATGGAACATAGAAATTGGCCAAATGCTTCTGATGGGACAGTATTATCACCGACACCCTTTGCAGAATCAGGCCGGTAATCGACCAATGGCAGAAAAGTAATGAATTTAGCATGAAGCTGCCTGAAGAACCTGTAAACCTCGAGTGGATAATGAACATTATGTGCATTTACCACACAGAGTATCTCGCACATAACTCCATAATGCTGCAGGAGTCTGTATCCATTCAAAGTTTTCTCAAAAGTAGATTTGCCATCTCTTGTCAGCCTGTAACAATCATGAAATTCCTTCGGTCCATCAATACTGATCCCTACAGCAAAACCCTGTTGAGCAAAAAATCTGCACCATTCATCATCCAGTAATGTCCCATTCGTTTGTATTCCATTAACTATTCGTTTACCTGAAGGCTGATGCCTGTGCTGAAGTTCGACAACCTTTTTGAAGTAATCCAGTCCAGCCAGAGTTGGTTCCCCACCATGCCATGAAAAATTTATTACGGGCTCAGTAGAGGCATCAATGTGCTGAATAATATATTCCTCCAGGATATTGCCGGGCATACGAATGGATTCTTTCCCTGGATATAAATCAACTTTTTCGAGGTAATAGCAATAGTGGCAGTTCAGGTTGCAGCGCGGCCCGACCGGTTTGGCGAAGATCTGAAACTCGCGGGAAGGTTGTTCCATTGTTTGTTTGATACTATTCTTTTTATAAACATAATACAGAATCTACATATTTACAAACCGGAATGTATCAAGCCCAGAAATACTTTACAATCTGCATTGTAATTACTGCCAGTTATCAACCGGCAGAACGTTACTACTTTCAAACCTTCATACACTCTTTCTTCTTTAGCCTTAGCCTCCCTGCCCACCGAATTCAACAACCGGCGGAGAAAGTGGGAGTCCCAGCTTCTTCTTAAATGCATAACAATGTGTTGATAAAAATTAAGTATTTTTATCTGTTTTGCATTTGAAAAAGCCAGGTGATTGAACACCAGGTAATAATAATGTCTGTCAGATAATCCGATCATTCATGTGGTTAATACTGCTTCTTATTATATCCATTGTTTTTATCATTCTTACAACCTCCAGGTTGAAATGGCACCCTTTTTTCTCTTTACTGGTTGCGGCGATAGGATTTGGTCTTTTATCAGGAACGATGAAGCCGGTGGAGGTAATCACATCCATCAATACGGGATTCGGGAATACCATTGGATATATCGGAATAGTCATTCTTGCAGGATCGATCATTGGCAAATTCCTGGAAAAAACCGGCGGGGCTTTCCGTATTGCACAGAGTGCCCTGAAGGTAACAGGAAAAAAAAATGTTCCGCTGGCAATGAGCATTGTGGGATATATTGTAAGTATTCCGGTATTTTGTGATTCGGCTTTCATTATACTGGTACCCCTGGCGAAAGCACTCTCCAGGCAGGTGAGGGTATCGATCATTATATGTGCCATAGCTTTAAGCCTTGGGCTATATGTAACGCATTCCATTATTCCTCCCACCCCAGGACCTGTAGCAGCGGCTGGCTTACTTAATGCTGACCTGGGATGGGTCATTATCCTGGGACTGCCTGTGAGTATTGCCGGGCTGCTGGCGGGATGGATT
>LJUQ01000173.1 GCA_001304505.1 Bacteroides sp. SM23_62_1 | reverse complement strand
GCAAAAACCTGGGAGAACAATATTGTGAGGTATAATATCAGTCAGAATGATGGACAGACCCATGACGGATCGCTGGGAATCTGGAAAGGTGAAAAGGGGATGATGCGGAATTGCGAGATATACAATAATACCTTTTACAACAGCAATCCGGAGGGTAACTCGGTATGGTTGTATAACAGTCATCCCGGATTTAATTTCAGGAACAACATTTTTGTCTATAATGGCAGGTTCTTATATGAGGGACATCATTTTGAGCATGAGGTTTTCCAGGGGAATGTATACTGGAACCTGTCGGGAGGTTTTGAACTGGATGGGTATAAAAGCATTGAGGAATGGGCAAAAGCAACAGGAAATGAAATGGTTGGAGGATTTGTTGCAGGGATATATGCTGATCCGTTATTAAGAGCCCCCGGAACTGCCACAATCACCGATCCTACAAAAATCTCATCAGAAACACTGTCAGGTTATCGGCTGCAACCAGGTTCACCACTTATTGATAAAGGATTGGATATGAAAGCATTGTTCGGGATCAATCAGGGGGCATCAGATATCCTGGGAACAGAGATTCCCCGGGGAAAGGGATATGATATTGGAGCGGTGGAGTATATTGAAGAATAGTTCCCGGTTCTCAGTTCTCACTTCCCGGTTAGTGTGTGTTAGGGTGTGAGTATATTGCGTTTTTCAGTATATGTTTATTGTATATGTTTCCCGGTAAGAATCGGGGCGAACTAAATGACTGATGTAGTGACCACAGATTTGGCAATCGGTGGTTAACTTTGGTAACGCTACTTCGAGTTTACCTGATAGTCAGGTTTAGGTTTATCGTTTTTAACTATTTCGAGTTTGTTACGGTTTTTGTTTTTTGCTATTTCGATTTTACCTGCCTGTCAGACATGTTTCGAATTTAGGCTTTGATTCGTATTTTGGTTTTCACTGATTTGAAATCTATAAAATCAATATCTATGATTAACAGAGTCTCTCCGTTCATTATCATCATCCTGCTTCAAGCAATGATTAGCTGTAAGGGTCCATCTAATAAAACGGACCCAAAACCCAATTTCATCTTCATCCTCGTCGATGACCTTAGCTGGACAGATCCTGGATGTTACGGCAGTACTTTTTATGAAACTCCCAATATCGACCGGCTTGCTTCAGAAGGAACCCGGTTTACGAATGCATATGCTGCATGCCCTGTATGTTCCCCAACAAGGGCGAGTATCATGACAGGCAAATATCCTGCACGGATTAATCTGACTGACTGGATCCCGGGCAGGCAACAGCATGCCGGTCCTCAGCCATGCGATAAACTGATCCCGAAGGATTTTGAACTTGAAATGAAACTGGAGGAAATTACCATTGCTGAAGCATTAAAAAAATCCGGGTATAAAACTTTCTTTGCGGGCAAATGGCACCTCGGACAGGATTCAATTTACTGGCCTGAATACCAGGGATTTGATATTAATAAAGGTGGATGGAGCACGGGGTGGCCGCAGGGTGGGTACTTCAGTCCATATATGAATCCAAGACTGGAAAGCGGCCCTGAAGGGGAACACCTGACCGACCGGCTGACTTCAGAATCCATTCAATTTCTTGAGTCAGTGAATAATGATCCCTTTTTACTGTATTTATCTTTCTATAGTGTTCATACGCCTTTGCAGGCAAAAGAAGAACTCATCAGGAAATATGAAAAGAAAGCGGACAGTCTTGGATTGAATCAGATTGAGCAGACCATTTCGGATAAGGAGTGGATCAAAAAAGCACCCCCGCAGGGCACATTCGTTGAGCGGATTGTGCAGGGACATCCCACATACAGTGGTATGATTGAAACGATGGATATAAATGTTGGCAGGATTCTGGATAAATTGGAAGAGCTTGATCTGGAGGATCAGACCATTATCTTCTTTATGTCCGATAATGGTGGACTGGCAACCGCTGAAGGATCACCTACGTCAAACCTGCCATTGAGAGCAGGAAAAGGATGGTTATATGAAGGAGGGATCAGGGAACCGATGATCATCAAATGGCCTGGGAGATCTATACCGGGCAGTACATGTGATGTGCCTGTAATCAGCACAGATTTTTATCCCACCATACTGGAAATGGCCGGGTTGGATTTAATGCCCGGCCAGCATATGGATGGTGTCAGCCTGGTACCTCTTATGGAAAGAGGTGGAACTTTTGAAGAAAGGCCAATCTTCTGGCACTATCCCCACTACAGTAACCAGGGGGGCAAACCCGGGGCTGCAGTCAGAATGGGGAAATATAAACTGATTGATTTTTTTGAGGACAATAACGTTGAACTTTATGACCTGGAATCAGATATTGGTGAGCAGCATGACCTCTCTGAGAAGAGGGAAGGGGAATAGTTACTCCCTCCTGGCCTCCCCCTTTTAGGGGGGAGGTTGGGAGGGGGGTGATGTTTACACTTTAACTTATTATTAAGGTTGTGACACACCCCCCCACCATTAAGATTTTTATTCTTAGGGTATATTTACAATGTTTAAAAGTTAGAATCATCAATTGTTAACAGAACCTGTAAGTCCGGCTTTTAGCCGGACTATTTGACGTGTTGATTGAGTATGTAGAGCCCGGCTTTCCAGCCGGGACACAACAACCGTTGATATTATCTTTATAGCCTGGTTGATAATAATACAACGATAATAATCATTCGACTTATGTATAAAGAGTAGCTCTTTTAGTGGAGAAGATTTAGGAGAGAGGTGAAATATTCAAAAAACTTAAACAAATGAGAAACCTTTTGTGTCATTTTCTGATCTGGATTTTTTCCTCATCACTTCTTTATAGTCAGACCATGAACCTGGTTGAATTCGGGAAAAATATTGATATGAAGGACATCCAGGCATCCAATGTCGAAATTAAAATGGTATCTGATCAGGCTATTGAAATCAAAAAGGAGGCAGAAGAAGATGGTTTCCTGACTTTTTTTGCCCCCGGTGGCTCCTGGAATATAACTGACTTTAACGCTATATCAATTAATATTACCAACCTGGGGCCGGACCAGGCAAGGATATCTGCCTGGACAGGTACTGAACAATGGGTTGATGGGGCGGTATTTGTCTGCCCCGGTGAATCCAACATCCTTGAGATCGTTTTTAAACGTAAACCTCTGGCAGTTGATGGTCACCTATCCGGTTACTTTACCGGCATGAACGGCTTGCCCGGTGGATTCATGTGGTTATGGGCTCCAATTGATCCGTCGGATATTCAATCACTCAATCTGAGAATCTCTGAAAATATGAATGGTTGCGTGTTGGTGATAAGTGATATTAAAGCGAATAACATTTATCACCCCCCGGCTGAAAAGTTATTGAAAACATCACTTTTCCCTTTTATAGATTCTCTCGGACAGTACAGGCATATTGCCTGGCCTGGTAAAACTCTGTCCGGTGGTAATTTTAAAGAAGCTATTGAGGATGAAAAAGCTGACCTTGAAAAATTTCCTGGTCCTTCTGAATGGGATGACTTCGGGGGATGGATGGGAGCCCCGGGATTAGAGGCCACGGGCCATTTCCGTGTCGAAAAGGTTAATGGTCAGTGGTGGTTGGTCGATCCGGAAGGGCGGTTATTCTGGTCGCACGGGATTACCTGTGTCAGGTTTAACAATGGTACCACAAGAATTAATGGAAGAGGCCATTATTTTGAAGCACTCCCTGCACCCGGTTCATCATTATCGGAATTTTACAATATATCCGGATCAGACACCATTATCAATTTCACTGCAGCCAACCTTTCCAGGAAGTATGGACCGGACTGGAAAGCAATTTCAACCGGCCTGGCCCATCAACGGCTAAAAAGCTGGGGAATGAATACAATGGCTAACTGGTCTGATTCGGAAATTTATTTGAAGAATAAGACACCCTATACGGTAGCGGTCTATTTTAACTGGCCCAGGCTTGGCGGAGATACAAAAAAATTTCCTGATGTGTTTGATCCCTCATTCAGATCAGGACTGAGGAACAGGTTGCTGGAAGAGGTTGGCAAAACCACTGATGATCCATATTGTATCGGGTATTTTATTGATAATGAGTTAAGATGGAATGACCTTGCCCTGACTGCCCTGAGCTCTGAAGAACCCTTGCCCGCAAAAACTGCAGTGATTGAATTAATGAAGAAGAAATACCGGACGGTGCAGGATTTAAACAAACAGTGGGGTACAAATTTTTCGTCATGGAAAAAGTTACTGAACACACCTGTTACAAAAGTCCCGGAATCCGCAAGGAATGACCTGGATGAATTTGACAGGATCATTGCAGATATGTATTACAGGATCTGCCACGATGAATTGAAAGCCGTAATACCGGATAAATTGTACCTGGGATCAAGAAATGATTTTCATTACTACCCTGATGATAAGCAATATGAGTGGGTGATATATATCGCTGCCAGGTATTGTGATGTGATCAGTTTTAACCGCTACCGTTTCAGTGCGGCAGATCTTATTTTACCCGATAATATTGACAAACCGGTGATCATCGGCGAGTTTCATTTCGGGGCCCTTGACAGGGGACTGCCGCATACCGGACTCAGAAGTGTAAAGGACCAGGAACAGAGAGGTGAAGCTTACATCAGTTATGTTGAAGGCGCTCTCCGGAATCCATCCATCGTTGGCGTTCACTGGTTCCAGTATGGCGACCAGGCTTATACGGGACGCTTCGACGGGGAAAATTACCAGATCGGTTTCCTGGATATCTGCGATTATCCATATTGGGAAACCATCAATGCTTGCAGAAAAATTGGGTATCAATTGTATGAAATAAGAATTCAGAATAAATGATTGACCAGGTATGATGTTAACCGGAATTGATGGTTATTGGATGGGCAAGGCTGAGGCTAAGGAAGAATAGGAAGCAGTTGTCGCAGAATCGCAGGTGTAGGTTGTGAATGTGGAACTTACAGGTTACAGGGTGCAAGTTAGAAATCGCAAGCAGCAAAGGTGCAAGGTATATGATACGGGTCTAAGATCCCCGAAAGGGATCAAACTATGATTAACCCGGTACGAAGTGCCGGGGAAAGATGCCAGAAACAATTACAACCCTGATATGGGTTGAATAAGTTCTGCCGGTTGCTAACCGGTAGCTATAGTTATCCAAGGTGTAATAGTAAACCCGGTTGTTAACCGGGGCAAATAATTACAGGCCACTGGAGAGAATTAAAACTCCATGTTCAGTAAAGGCGATTGGGATTGTGCTTCTTGAGACAGGCATTGCACAGGCACAGGTGAAATGAAATACATAAACCGGACCGACCCCGGTTTATCGGCACACCATGCACCACGCTCTCTGCACCATGCACCATGCACCAAGCTCCATTCTCCCTGCCCCATGCTCTCTGCTCCCTGAAACACATTAAAACTTATCATTCTATGGAAACAAAACTAACATTAATGCTGATGGTGATCCTGGTTTCAGCTTGTGCCCAGCGCAATCCTATTATCACCCACATGTATACAGCAGATCCTTCGGCGCGGGTATTCAATGATACGCTTTATCTCTATCCCTCCCACGACAGGGATTCGGCCATCTGGTGGGACATGGTTGACTGGCATGTGTTTTCATCCACAGATATGAAGCATTGGACGGATCATGGTGTTGCATTATCCCTGTCTGAAATAACCTGGGCCGAAAAATATGCCTGGGCTCCGGACTGTAATTATAAAAATGGCAGGTATTATTTTTATTATCCGACCGACCAGGATTACATTGGTGTTGCTGTAGGAGATTCACCAACGGGCCCTTTTGCCGATCCACTGGGGAAACCCCTGATATCAAGGGAAACGCCCGGAGTGAAAGCTACCCGGGATTTAATCGATCCCTGCATTTTTGTCGATGATGACGGGCAGGCATATCTTTTTTTCGGTCAGAATGATGTGAATGTGGTGGAACTGAATGATGATATGATCTCATTCGATGACTCAGTGCAGATAGTGGAAGGCACCGATCATTTTTTCGAAGCAGTGTGGGTTCATAAAAGGAATGGAATCTATTATATTTCCTATTCCGGGATGGGGAAAATAATATATGGAATGTCGGATAATCCTTTAGGTCCTTACACATATAAAGGCGAGATTCTTGATACTGTGAACAGCGGTACCAATCATCACTCGATTGTTGAATACAAAGGGACCTGGTATTTCTTTTATCATAATGCCGATCTATCTTTAAAGAATATTCGGGATGAATCGGAGAAGGAGAAATATTCACAATTCCGCAGATCGGTCTGTGTGGAGTATTTGTATTATAATGAGGATGGTACGATAAAAAAGATCTCGCAGACAAAAGGTGGTGTGAAACCGGTAAAGAATTAATAATATGGTAAGATTTTATTCCTCAAAATTAATAATATGGTAAGATCATATTCCTTAAACCTGGTCTCAGCTCACGATATGCTTAATCCCGATAATCATCAGGAGGATTGTTCGACTAAGCATTATAATCCACTTCGTTCTCAAAATACCAGTCTCATAAACTTAGCCTTAGCCTTAACCTTTATCACTGTCTTTTTCATCCCTTCCTGTAGCTCTATAAAAAAATCTCATGATGAAAAATACAACGTCTTATTCATCATTTGCGACGATCTGAACGATTGGATTGAAGGAATGGGAGGTCATCCGCAGACCATTACACCGAATATTAAAAAACTGGCTCAAACAGGTATAATGTTTACCAATGCCCATAGCAATGACCCGGTATGTGCTCCCTCACGGGCCAGTTTGTTTACAGGGATCTATCCACATACTTCAGGCCTGTATTCTTTTGAAAGATGGATGCTGAATCCAACCCTCCGTAATTGTAATACCATCATGGAGCATTTCCGGGATAATGGTTACCTGGTTATGGGCACCGGCAAACTGCTGCATCATAATGATACCTCTTTATGGGATGAATTCGGGAATGAAACAGATTATGGGCCGTACGCATTTAATGGAGATTATAAAGAAGGAGATTTCTGGAATGGATTAATACCGCATCCGGATATTCCGGTTCCATTCGGGAATGCCGGGGCCCTCGATGGTTCGTTTGCACCACTTTCTGATATTCCGGTTATAGAACCGGCAGGTGATGTTCCCGGTTATACCGGCTGGTGGAAAGGCACCGGCCCTTTTAAATATGTGGATGAGGATAACCGTGAATTGATGCCTGATGAGCAAAATGCACAATGGGTGGTTGATAAATTGAAACAACTGGAGACGCAGGAAATGGGAGTACCATTTTTTCTGGCTGTTGGATTTATCCGTCCTCATACACCGCTTCATGCACCTAAAAAATATTTCGATATGTTTCCCCTGGACGAAATCCGGTTACCGGATTATATGGAAAATGACCTGGAAGATTGTGCGGATGACCTGGTGAATAATAATGGATACCCGAAAGGACCGAGACATTTTAACCTGCTGAAAGAATCCTATTCCACACTGGAAGAGGGATTGAGAAGATATATACAGGCTTACCTGGCATGTGTCGCTTTTGTCGATGCACAGATAGGTATTGTATTGGATGCATTGGAAAACAGTCCCTATAGGGATAATACGATTGTGGTCCTGACCAGTGACCACGGATATCATCTTGGCGAAAAAGACCAGATATTTAAACATACCCTGTGGGAAGAAAGTACCAGGATACCATTTATGATCAGGGTACCCGGACAGAATGTGCCGGGATCAACATGTGATCACCCGGTTTCTTTAATCGATATTTATCCTACATTGACAGATCTTTGCGGATTACCGGGTGAAACAATGAAAAACAACCTGGGGAAACCACTGGATGGTTACAGCTTAAGACCATTTATTGAAAATTATACAAATGAAGACTGGGAAGGCCCGGATGCAGCATTAACAGCAATCATTTCAGGAAATGTTAAAGAAGGTAATAACATTCCAATGGAAGTTAAGGATCAGCATTTTTCAATTCGTACCATGGAGTGGCGATATACACTTACATCAAATGGTGGAGAAGAATTGTATGATCATGCGTCAGACCCGAATGAATGGTTTAACCTGGCTGGTGATACAACACATAATGATATCAAACAGGAGTTGAGGGAAAAGTTATTGAGGATGACAGGGAGGTAGAAGGATGGTTCCCGATTCCCGGTTCTCGGTTTGTGTGTTGGAGTGTGGGTGTTTGGTTATCGGTTCCAGGTGGGTGTAAAGCACTCAACGCCGGTTGTTAACCATGTCAAGTTAATGCCGATTGTCAATCGGCAGCTAAAACTAACATAGATGATACAGTCAAACCCGATTGCCAATGGGGGCATATATATCCAAAACAAATAATCCGATGAAACCTATTATCAAATTATTTCAGACTTACTTCTTTATTTTAAGCTTGTTGTTAATGGGAACATCCTGCAAACAACAGGAAAAAGAACCTCCCAAACCCAATATCCTCTGGATCATTGCCGATGATCTCGGGACCGATCTGGCATGTTACGGAACGCCGCTTGTGAAAACTCCAAATCTTGATAAGCTCGCTGCTGAGGGTACAAGGTTTACCAATCTGTTTACCATTTGTGCTGTCTGTTCGCCCAGCCGTTCGGCATTGGTCACCGGTATGTATCCGGTGAGTATAAATTGTCATCAGCATCGAACACACTTCAAGAAACCTCTTCCTGATGGCATTAAACCCGTTACTGTATATTTTCGTGAAGCAGGTTATTTTGTCTGCAATGGTTCAGTAACAGATCTTAACAGGCCCGGGAAACAGGATTATAATTTTATTGCAGACAGCAATATGTATGATGGGACAGAATGGACGCTAAGAAAACCAGGCCAGCCCTTTTTCGCCCAGGTACAGATCTTCGGTCCGCACAGGGAATTTCAGCGGGATCACCAAAATCCGGTAAACGCCGATAGTATAAAATTACCACCCTATTATCCCGATCATTCTTTGGCACGACAGGATTGGGCATTATACCTGGAAAACATACAGCTTGTGGACAGGCAGGTAGGTGAGATTTTAAAAAGACTTGATGATGATGGCCTGACAGACAGTACGGTTATTTTCTTTTTCGGCGACCAGGGCCGTCCACATGTAAGAGCCAAGCAATTCCTGTATGATGGCGGTATCCGTACGCCCTTAATCATAAAATGGCCGGGCCATATTGACCGGGAAAGTGTTGATACCCGTTTGATAAGCAACATAGATCTTCCGATTACATCAATGGTACTTGCCGGTATTGAACCGCCGGATTATATCCAGGGAATAGATTTTCTCAGGACGGCAGATCCAATCCGAAATGCAATCTATGCCATGAGAGATAGAAGGGACGAAACCGTCGACAGGATAAGATGTGTCAGGACTGAGAATTATAAATATATCCGGAATTTCTATCCCGACAGACCCTATTCACAATTCAACGCTTATAAAAAACATCAGTATCCTGTGTTAACCCTTATGCAGGTTTTATATAAAAGAGGTGAACTGGATACTATTCAGGCAAGATTCATGGCTTCTGAACGTCCGGCTGAAGAATTATATGATGTAATCAATGATCCTTTTGAAATCAACAATCTTGCCGGGAATGAAAATTATGCGGATATATTGGAGGAAATGAGAGGTATGCTTGATGAGTGGCTGGAAGAATATGATAAAGGTGAATACCCTGAAAATCCTGAAGAGATTGCTTACTGGGAGAAGACTATGAAAGAAAATTTTAAGGAACGAATGGCAAGCCGGGGTTTGTCATCGGATATTTCAGATGAGGAATTCCTGGATTACTGGAACCGGCATCTAACACCAACAGTAAAAGAAAATCAATAGCGATGGTTTGCAGACTTTACAACCACCACTACATAATTATCAAAAGTTCCTAACTGACAATTTTGAACCTATGTCCAATTCATTTAAATAATCCATGTACAGATCATTATCCCGCCGGCAGTTTACAAAAATGACAGCCGTAACAGCAATATTTGTAACATTTAATCCGGCAGCAATTTTAAAAAATCACAGAAATGAATCGAACACGATTCGTCTGGGTGGCCCCCTGTTTACAAAATATAATAATCCCGGCGAGTGGGTCAATGCATTAACAGTACTGGATTATAAAGCAGCATATTGCCCCGTGGATATAACTGCTGGTGAGGATGAAATCAGGGCTTACAGGAATGCCGCCGCGAAAGCAGGAATCCTCATTTCTGAAGTTGGAGTATGGAACAATCCGATCAGTCCGGATGAGACAGAACGTACATCAGCGATTGATAAATGTATTAAAAGTCTGCATCTGGCGGATGAGATTGGAGCGAATTGTTGCGTTAACATAAGCGGTTCGCGTAACAGGGATCAATGGGCCGGTCCGCACAAGAACAATCTTACGGATGAAACATTTGAAATGGTCGTTGAAATAACAAGAAATATCATTGATGCAGTACATCCGACTAACACCTGGTTCACCCTGGAAGCTATGCCATGGGCCTTTCCTTACTCTCCAGATTCGTACCTGCGATTAATAAAGGCAATTGACAGGCAGAGATTCGCGGTCCATCTCGATCCCGTTAACATGGTCGTCAGCCCTGAAATCTATTTCAACAATGGCGATATGATTAAGGAATGTTTCAGAAAGTTAGGACCACATATTAAGAGCTGTCATGCAAAAGATATTTTCCTGAGGGAAGACATCTATACCCCGCATCTGGATGAGGTACGACCCGGATTGGGGGCACTAAGATATGATATATTTCTGAAAGAACTGAGTAAACTGAAGGATATCCCTCTAATGATGGAACATCTGAACACACAGGAAGAGTATGATCTGGCGGCTGAATATATACGTGAAGTTGGGAGGAAGAATAGTATTACAGTGTAAATTGTTCAGTTCTGAATTCTGATTTCTGAGTGCTGAGTTGCTGCCGATTGCCAATCGGCAGCTATAATCTCACAAGGGTGGCAGCTGTCAACCCCGGTTGTTAACCGGGGGATCTTAGTTCCAGGTTCCCGGTTCCTGGTGGGTGTGTGCAAGAATTTGGGTGTCCAGTATATTTGTGCCGGATATCAATCGGCAACTGAGCCTGTTATAAGTGATACTGTCAACCCCGGTTGTTAACCGGGGTACATTGGTTCAGGGTTTCTGGTTCCTGGTGAGTGTGTGCAAGAGTTTGGGTGTATGGTTCCCGGTTCCTGGTTTATGTGAGCAGGAGAGAGTATGGAAGAATCAAACTGGTGTGTTATTAAAGACCCCCTAAAGGGGTTAAACTATAAATAACCCGGTACGAAGTGCCGGGTGAGGGATACAAAACCTGATCACAACCCCGCAAGGAGTTGAATATGATTTTATAAAACTATATTTATAATACATTTGTTTCAAGTAATAACTTAATAGATTTGTAAATATGAAACTAATAACTAAAGAGTTGAATACATATAATAAAAAAATCAGAATTTATTCCTTAATCTTACTGATATTATTTTCAGGAATTTCACACCTGTTCTCCCAATCCGATTATCCCACACTGGAAATCGGTGCAACTGCACCGGATTTCAGTTTACCCGGGATAGACGGTAAAACGTATACCCTTGCTGATTTCAAATCTAACATTCTGGTAATCATCTTTACCTGCAATCATTGCCCTACAGCACAAACTTATGAGGATAGAATTATCCAACTGGTTGATGAATATAGTAAAAAAGGTGTAGATTTTGTTGCTGTTTCACCCAATGATCCCCAATCTGTCAGGCTGGATGAGCTTGGATATACCGATCTGGGTGATGACCTGGAAGATATGAAAATAAGGGCTGAATACAAAGGATTCAATTTTCATTATCTCTATGATGGAGAAACACAGGAGACATCAAGAAAATATGGTCCGGTTGCTACACCTCACGTTTTTATATTTGATAACAATCGCAAATTACAGTATGTGGGCAGGGTGGATGATTCTGAGGAAGGAATTACGCCTCAAACGAAACATGATACGAGGGATGCCCTTGAAGCAATGCTTGCCGGAAAGATACCCGAAACACAAAAGACAAAAACCTTTGGCTGTTCCATAAAGTGGTCAGATAAAAAAGAGTCGGTAAAACAGTATTACGAGCAATTGAAGAATGAGAAAGTCAGTTTTGAATCCATTGATGTGGATGGGATTAAGGAACTCGTCAG
>LJUQ01000023.1 GCA_001304505.1 Bacteroides sp. SM23_62_1 | reverse complement strand
AATGTAGTCGATTGAGTTAATGAACTGATAACGTTATTTTCAGCTTCCTCGTAAGTTGGAAAAACAAAAACGCGGTTCTTTGATGCAGTCAAATCTTCACCAATACTGGTACGAAGAGTAAAATCCTTCAGAAAAGTTAATTCTGCAAATGCATTCCCGAACAACCTGTATCTTCTGGATATGTTGTCTGTTGACCGTTTCTGTAGTGCTACCGGATTAAAACCTGAACAGATACCTGCCGGTCCAGCCCAGTTACCTCCAATATCATATACCGGAATGATAGGTTGTTGCGTAAATGACTGACCAACAGCACTTGTTTGTGAATGATCGATTGTCGGATTAACATTTGTTACACCTGTTAAATTTTGACCTATCCTTAAATTCTTTGATATATTAAATACCGTATTAACCCTGAATGTGGTTCTTTTGTTGTAAGTTTCAATAACAGTTCCCTGTTGATCCAGATGATTGAAGGAAAGATAATAACTGCCCGCCTCGCTTCCTCCACTGACTGAGAGAGTATTGTTTAAAGTAAGTGCAGGCCGGACAATTTCTGCGTACCAATCTGTTCCTTCCTTGTTGGCCCGGGTTATCTGGTAGAAAGTGTTAAGTTCATCAACACCCCCGGTATATTCTGGATTCACATAATAATCATTCTCATCCACTTCACCGGTCATAGCTCCTAAAGGTCTTATGTAATCAGGCAATCTTGGTTCAGCACCATCTCCATATAATGGATCCGGTCTCGGATCAACACCTGAATTTTCAAGCGCCATCCATTTAAGTTTTGCCATGTCCAGCGGGCTTAGAACATCCCACACATTATCTTCTTTCGGAATTGTATATCCTGCGGATACATTATAATCAACCCTAACTCCTCCTCTTCCTTTCTTTGTAGTTATAATAATGATTCCATTTGAAGCACGCGATCCGTATATAGAGGCTGCTGAAGCATCTTTCAAAACCTGCATGGATTCTATATCACTTGGAGTTAGATTATTGACATCCTGCGTTGGGACACCATCAACAATATACAGGGGATCATTATTACCAAAAGTATTAATTCCCCGGATTCTTATTCTTGGCTCCTCGCCAGGCTGACCAGTCGATATTACGGTAACGCCCGCTGCTCTTCCCTGTAATTGTTTGCCAATTTGCTGAGAAGATTCAGCAGTAGCTCTTTCAACATCGACAATTGAAATGGAACCTGATATGTCTTTTCGCCGTTGTGTACCATACCCCACAACTATAACTTCTTCCAAAGCTGCAATATCCGGAGTTAAACGTACATTAATAACAGTTTGATTCCCTACTGTAATGCTTTGTGAAACGTAACCAACATATGAAAAAATTAATACCTGATCCATCTGGTCTATATCAATGGTATAGTTACCATCTAAATCTGTTACTGCACCTCTTGTTGTACCTTCCACTAAAATATTGACACCGGGAATTGGTTCACCTGTCTCAGAATCAGTTACATAACCAGTCACAACTTGTTGCTGAGGAAATACTGCTGCAGAAATGTGAAATGCTGCCACAAGTATCAAAAGAATTGAGATCTTTATGGCATTAAGTGTCCTTTTAAAAGAAAGACACAATCGTAAATAGTTTTTCATGATTTTATAGTTTGAATTAAACATCTTTTTGACTGATATTCTTACTGGGTGAAGACGTATTTATTAAAGTCAACTTGCACTCAAAAACATAATTTTCCGCATTGATTTGGTGGATCTCTCATTTTAAATATTTTATAATAGTTTATAATAATTACCACTACTTCTTTCATTATAAAGGCAATATGTTTTTAATAATTATTTACCACCATACTTCAGAAGGTTGTTACTGTGAAACAGCTTTTGAAATTGATAAACCCTATTTATCATAAACCAGTAAATACTCACTGCGAAAAGTTAATATCCAGAATTCGGGGGTAATAAAAGCTTCATGATCGAATAAGATAAATTTTATCAATTTCAAAATTAAAAGTAATATATATAATCTAAAAATCAAAATAAATTTTGATTATTCATAACAGGATTCGTTAATTATTTAATATTCCCATTTGAAATCTTTTGTATATCAAAATTATAAGGTATTAAAGAGTTAGGCGGCTAAATGAAAAAAATTCCTTATGATTTATGTAATTAATAAAGACCTCAAAGTATATTCATCATGTATGCTTTAAATAATCAGATATATTTAATAAAAGAACATTTTTGACTGTTTGTTATATTAATTATTCTGAAATGTAATATTTTATTTTTTACAGACTAGAATTAATTTTGACGCCTGTTACGTCATCAGCCCAAAGGAAGATAAGATTACTGATCTTATGATCGGATTGGATATTTACAAACCGAAACGAAAATATTATTAATGTGTTAATCAGATAATCCTATCCTGTCTAACATTTAAATTCTGGATTCATGAACAATGCTAAAGGATAAAACATTAAATATTAGAAGGTTTATTTGACATTTATCAACTATTAATTAAGATCCGTTTAGCGAAGAGGAATTCATAACTATATCTACCAATAATTTTCTAAGGCACGGTACAGTGATAGATATTTTTTGTAAAGTTCCTGGTATTGAACATATTTAGCTGGATTTGGTTCATATTTGGATTCTTGTTTTACACACACTTTACATGCAGACATAATATCTTTAAACACCCCGCTTCCTATACCTGCAAGAATTGCTGCTCCCAAGCAAGCATTTTCTGTTTGTGATCGTGTAATTACAGGTATTCCTGTCATATCTGCAATGATCTGGTTCCATAAATGGCTTCTTGCACCACCACCAATCGCATGAATTTCTTCTATAACTATTCCGTTTTGTTTCATTGTTTGCAGGTTATGTTCAATAGTAGACACGATAGCTTCTAAAATTGCCCTCACAAAATGTCCTTTTTTCATCCAGGGGGTTATTCCTGCAAAGACTCCTTTTATTCTAGAATTAAATTCAGGGGAACCGGTTCCCATAAAATGTGGGAGCAAAATCAAACCTTCAGTTCCCGGAGGGATCTTCTCAGCATGTTCAATAATAATTGCATACGGATTGGAATTCTGTTTACGTGCAATTTCAATTTCCTCCCTGCAAAATTCATCTTTATACCATTTTAATATCAAACCTGCAGTTTGTGTATAAGGTAAAAGGAAATACAAATTATGAACAGCATGACACTGACAGGGTAACTTCATTGAAATATTCCTGACAGGTTTTTCAAGAGTTACACACATTGCCATGGATGCGCCTATAGTACATGTAACCATACCAGGAGTGATATTTCCTGCGCCAATTGCTCCTGAGGGATGGTCATACGCACCAGTAACAGCTATTGTTTTAGTTGTTAGACCAGTAGCATGAGCTGCTTCAGCAGTTAAGTGATGAACTTTCGAACCTGAAATCATTAATTCCGGCAGTTGCTGTTGTGAAATTTCAAGATAATCGAGCATTTCTTGCCACCACTGTTTTGTTATAATATTAAAATATAATGTTGATGATACCAGGGAATGTTCAGAGTAAAATCGCCCGGTTAAACGAAACAACAGGTAATCTTCAACAAGTAAATATTTACTGATTCGATTGAACAGCCGGGATTCATTTTTCTTCAACCATAATATGCGGGTGGCTGGCCAGGTGGCAACCACTTCTGGCTGGCCTGTAATATTCATAATATGTTGTTTACCGAACTTTTCTTCTATTAATTGCGCCTCTTGAACAGACCTGTTATCAAGCCATACAATAGCTTTTCTCAATGGTTTACCATTAGAATCCACAACAATAAGTGTCTCTCCCTGACTGGAAAACGCTATTCCGGAAACAAGTTCAGGATTAATACCTGAATTCCGGATAATTTTACGGATAACAACACAGGTAATATCCCAATAAATTTCCGGGTCTATTTCACAGAGATCGTTTGGGCCCGTATCAAGCGTATATTCCTGCTTTTCAGATGCAACAATATCCCCGGATATATTTATCAGAACAGCTTTAACAGAAGTGGTTCCAGCATCAACTCCTATCAGATATGAAAAAGTATCTGCCTTCATATTGTCTCATTAATCTTCTAATTTGTATTTGTTAATTGCTTCCTGTGGAGACAGACCATGTTTAACTACATCACATAATGCAGACTGAAATGTGGTACAATCAGGAACCTGTATCGCATTCCTTCCAAAAACAACACCCCGGGCACCATCATGAATTTCATTTGCAGCTAATTCTAAAGCTTCCAACTGAGTTGGTTTTTTATCAGCACCTAGCCCCAGAACAGGTACAGGACATGATTCAGTTACCTTTTTAAAATCTATTGTGTAAAATGTTTTTATTAAATCACAGCCCAATTCACTCAATATCCTGCAGGAGGAATAGACCTGGTCGTACATTTGCTCTTTTGAAATAGTCTCGGAGTGTATTGGGAAATATTCTCCGATCAGGGGAATCCCAAGTTTGTATGCTGCATTTGAAAGCCGGCTAAATATTTCAATATTGTGGGTATCTGTTTCTTCATTACCAGTTTTCAGGGTAAGAGATGCAAGTACTATTTCAGCTCCATTTGCTATTGCTTCTTCGACTGTTTGCGCAAGTACTGTATTAGCATTATTGTAATTCCAGTGGAAACAGTATACAGAGCTCCAGTTGAGCCTTACAATTGGCATAGGAGCACCTTTGTAATTGAAAGCAAAATGCAGGTGCCGCAACATGCCTGGGCTTAACAAGACACCGTCAACCCTGGTGTTGATATTTAAGGCTGTTTTTTTCAAATCGATCAATCCCGGTATTGGGCCATCAAACATGCCATGATCAATGGCTATAATTACCGCGTTCTCTCCTTTATTAAAGAGTTTTTCAAGTCGCATATCCTTACCGTACATATCATTTATATTTGGTTGTATATAAATATTGGTCGATTATGATCGTTTTGAAACGATAAACTCAAATGTAATACATATAGTGTATATAATCAAACTATTTGTTTGTTATTTTACATTATTGTATTATTTTTATGATTGATATTGATTAAAATTGTATTAATCGATTACTATTTGTCATTGTGCAATCATGCAGGTGGCAATAAGAATAAAACTATCTCAAATTCATTATGATACAACAATAAGAAAGAATAATACCTGATGTATGATATTGTCTGATTTTAAAATAATTATAGCAATATAGAATAATTTGATAAACCAATCAGGTTATGGTTCAAAATAAATCAGGGATTTCTAAATATAATTATTTAATATAAAAAATCTTTTATGACTAAGGATTGGTGGAAAGAGAGTGCTATTGGCATTCCAGACTTAATTACCGAAACTCCCGGACCGAAATCCAGAATAATGCATCAAAATACTGCTAAATATATGAAAGGGCTTAGCAGTCAGGTGAAATTATTTCCGGTTTGTTTCGATCAGGGCTATGGCATTACACTCACCGATGTTGATGGAAACAGGTACCTTGATTTTTCTTCAGGAATTTATGTGACATCGCTGGGGCACTGTCATCCTAAAATATCAGAAGCTGTTGCTCATTGGGCAAAGAAACTAATGAACGCTCATGATTTCACCACACCGGTTAAGGAAAAACTTATGGAAAAAATGGCGGAGGTACTTCCCGGAAGACTTAATTCAATTCAATTGTATTCCGATGGAACATCGGCTGTAGAGGCTGCTATACGTGCAGCACGGGCTATCACAAACAAACATGAATTTATCTCTGCGTATCGCGATTTTCATGGTAAATCCCTGGCAGCAGTAAGTTGTGCCCAGATGTACCGTAGCGAAACTTATAGTTATGGTCCTGCCCGTGCTGCAGGTTTTTACATGGTTCCGCGACCTGATCCCTACCGCCCGTTATGGACCAAAAACGACGGTACTATTAATACTGATGCGTACATTAAATATTACGAGGAATTTATCAAGGAAGGTACTGTTGGAAATGTGGCTGCTTTTGTTCTTGAACCTGCACAGGGTTGGGCCGGTAGTATCTTTCCTCCTGATGATTTTTTCCCGAAACTGAAAAAATTATGTGAAAAATACAATATCCTTATTTGCGATGACGAAATATTAACCGGGATGGGGCGCACTGGGGAATGGCTTGCTCTAAATCACTGGAATGTAATACCCGATATCATTACATTAGGAAAATCTTTTGGCAATGGATTCCCGGTTACAGCCATGGTTGTCAGTGAAGAAAACGGTGGCGCTCTTGAAAAAATTTCCGCATCCTCAAGTTACGGAGGTAATCCAATGGCTTGCGCTGCGGCTCTTGCCTCAATTGAAGTAATTGAGGAAGAGAATATTATGCAAAACGTCCGAAATGTTGGTGAATACTTTATGAAACGTATGATTAAAATGAAAGAACAGCACCCTATTATAGGCGATGTAAAAGGTAAAGGATTTTTACTTGGTATTGAACTGGTTAAGGACAGACATACCAAAGAATCCTTTGAAGAAGCAGGTAAACTTGTTTACCAGAAAGCTTTTAGCAAAGGTCTTGCCTGGGTGCCGGCCGGACATATTCTGCGTATGTCCCCACCGCTCATTATGGATGAGAAATATGCTTCTTTAGGCATGGATATTATTGAAGATTCGATTGCTTTAGTGGAAAAAGAATTTGGTTACTGAAATATGAGACCCAGAATTAATTTTGGAATCATCGGCCTCGGTTTAATGGGCAAAGAATTTGCCAGTGCTATTTCCCGTTGGTGCCATTTGCTGGATGAAGCTCCAATTCCTGTCCTAAAAGGTATATGTGACACAAATAAAAGCTCCTGGAACTGGTATACAGATAATTTCCCGGAAATAATCATATCCACCTCAGATTATAATGAGATCCTTGAATCAGATGAGATAGATGCAGTATATTGTGCTATACCTCATCATCTGCATGAAGGGATTTACATCGATACCATTCGTTCAAAAAAGCATTTGCTGGGTGAAAAACCTTTCGGAATCGATAAGAAGGCAAATGAAAATATCTTGCAGGTTGCCAGGGCTAATCCAGATATTATTGTCCGGTGTAGCTCCCAGTTCCCTTATTTTCCGGCATGCCAGCGGCTGATTAAGTGGTTAAGAGAAGGCCGTTATGGCCGGATTATTGAAGTAAGAGCAGGATTTCATCATGCCAGTGATATGGATCTTTCTAAACCAATCAACTGGAAACGAATAATCAAATTCAATGGTGAATATGGTTGTATGGGAGATCTGGGTATGCATACGTTGCATATTCCATTGAGGATGAATTGGAAACCCCAAAATGTTTTTGCTGTTCTTCAAAAGATTGTAGAAACCAGACCAGACGGAAAGGGTGGAACAGTTCCCTGTGAAACCTGGGATAACGCTATGATAACTTGTAAGAGCATTGACCCATCTACCGGTAAAGAATTCACCTTAATACTGGAAACAAAAAGAATGGCACCCGGGGCGACCAACAATTGGTTCATTGAAATATATGGTACAGAAGGATCTGCAATTTTTAACACACACAATCCGAAAGCTTTCAAATTTCTGCAAACTACCGGAACAGAGCAAGGGTGGAATACCATAGATACAGGTTCTCAGTCTGCTATTCCTACCATTACCGGTGGAATATTTGAGTTTGGCTTTTCAGATGCAATTTTACAAATGGTTGGTGCATATATGCAGGAATTCAACATTAATGGTTCAAATCATCCTTTTAAAAACGTTATGCTGGAAGAAACATACCAAAGCCACTGTATTATGACAGCCGCGCTTGAATCACATAAAACAGGAAAAAGAATTGATATTTCAACTGCTTAATATCTATATTGCTGGAAATTAATAAATGAAAAAAACACAGGGCAATCATGAGATTATTATCGTTCATTTCCCTTACATTGGTAGAGAATCAGAAATCTAATCCATAATTTAAAAACAATGAGAAAAATAAAAACAGGCTATGTTTCCTTTGGCACTGAGTTCTATGAACCAGCCAATTTGAAAATGATCAGTGCCAGGGCTGAGCAACAGTTAAACGAGTGTGGCCTCGATCTGGTGTGCACCGATCCGGTTACAGGAGAAGGAGAACATCCTCTGCGTGCTATACATGAATTGAAACAACAGGAGTGGGAATTTCTTTTTGTAAATATTCTCAACTGGATCGATACCCGTGGTGTCTTCAGAGTGCTGTATGAATTCCGTAATGAACCCATGATTCTCTATAGCTTCGGGGGTTTTACCGATCATGAAGGGAATTTCGCGGAAAAGGGAACCCTGATCTCCCCTGCTGCCGGTGCAGGCTCAACTTCATTACGATTCCCTATGGAGCAATGGAGCATAAAATTCAAGTATTTGTATAATGCTCCCGATTCGCCTATGGATATTGAAGGAATCCTCTCGTTTGCCAAAGCGGCTTCAACGATGAAACATCTACGCCATGCACGGCTGGGAATGATTGGATATAATGATATGGGATTATATTCCACCGGAATAAATCCAACCAAACTTCGTGATCTCATTGGACCTGAGATAGAGAGTCTCGATCTGCTTCAGCTCCAACGAAAAATGGATTCTATCCCGGCCTCAGAAGTAAAAGCTGAAACAAGAAAAGTATCTAAGAATTGGGAATACCCTCTTGGAAAGCCGGAAGATGAAGTTATTGAAAAAGCTGTTCGCATGTATATGGCTACGGTGGAACTCTGTAAGGAAAAAAAATTTGATACTTTTTCCTATAAATGTGTTGATGGCGTCGATTTGGAAATGGGTCTTACCCATGCTGTTCCATCATCCCTTGTAGCCGATGCCGGCTATCCATACGTAGATGAAAATGATCTTGGAAACTCTGTTTCACAACTAATGCTCAAATGGGTCTCAGGAAAACAAGTAACCTTCCTGGAACATTACGAACACCATCCCGAATGGATACTACTGGGTGAAGATGGATATTGCCCTTCAGATTTTATTGAAGGAAATCCTCAAATTAAGGACGTATCAACAGTACTTTTAAAGGGGATTGCCCATTGTTCAAATATGAAAAAAGGAAGAATGACCCTTGCCTGTCTTTCAGAAACAAAAGATGGATACCGTATGCACATTGTTACAGGGGAAGGTAAAGAGCGACCCCAATGGGTTGAGATGGGTGTCCCTCTACCCTCGTGGCCCAGTGTTACTTTTTACCCGGATGTTCCTGTTCGACAGGTATTAGACCATGTCCAATCACAACACTTTGCTGCAGTATATGGAACATACGTGAATGAACTCATGGATCTGTGCAGACTATTAAACATCGAAGTTGTAGCAGACGCACAAAGTTAAATTCGGGCAACACTCTATGAAGCATCAATATATACCACTGTCATTGCTTTGTTTAGTTTTTTTAACAGTGGGATCCATGTTTTGCATGAACGATATCCTGCTGCCTTCGCTTATTAATCACTTTAAACTGAATTATACCCAGGCAACAATGATTCAGTTTACTTTTTATTTAACCTATGTTATCTTTCCGCTTCCCATCGCATGGATGATCCACAAATATGGTTATAAGGTAAGTCTGATCGTTGCACTGCTTGTTTGTTCAACCGGATGCTCCCTGTTTATCCCCGCAAAGTTCCTGGATTCATTTATCATTGTGCTCATAGCAATTTTTACCCTATCAACAGGAATTACGGTAGTGAATGTGGCAGCTAATCCTTTTATCACATTACTTGGCGATAAAGAGGGTGCACATATTCGGATGAATTTTGTTCAGGTGTTTTCCCGGGCTGGCTATGCTTCTACCCCACTCATTGCCACATCCCTGATATATAGTAACACAGGAGAAATCAGATTTCATTTCCCTTATATGTTACTGGCAGCTTGCATTTTTATAATTGCTGTCCTAGTATATTTTTCTCAAATGCCCAGCCTGAAAGCAGAAAAGGAAGAAAAATTTTCTGTTCCGGGCTTGTTTAAGGAAAGCATCCAGTATAGGCATTTATTTTTTGGAGTTATAGCCATGTTTTTTTATGTGGGTGCTGAAGCTTGTACAGCCGGTTTCTTTATCCCCTATCTCAGATCGGTTTTAGGTTTTACCGACTCAGAAGCGGCCAGATACCTCACACTTTATTATGTATTTGCCGCAGGAATGGGATTGATGGCTGTGATAATATTGAGATATGTAAAAGCCCATAAGATGGTTGGTTTATTCGGGATCAGCATGATCATTTGCTTCCTGATTTGTATCTTCCTGAATACAGGGTATAATGAATATATTTTAGCATGTCTGGGCCTGTTCCTTTCTATTATGTTCCCTACATTATTCAGTCTTGCTATAGAAGAAGTTGGAGCTTTTGCTGCAAAGGGTTCAGCATTATTAAATTTTGCCATAGTTGGAGGTTCGATGTTTCCTCCAATTCAAGGTATGATTGCTGACAGGTTTGGTGTAAATGTTTCATATGCTGTGCCTTGTTTTTGTTTTGTAATCATAACTCTGTATGCTTTCTTCTTTACAAAAACCCCTCTTATGAAGCGAAAGACACGGTTAAAATACTCAAAGTAAACACTTTATTATATCATATTTCGTGTTGTGCGGTTTAAATGAAATTACAGATACTAATTATTATCATTTAGTAGAATAAAGGTATTGTGCTATTAGAAGTGGTTATGTTGATAATCAGATTTATATCTGGCCGCTTGGCCGGCGGAGCCTGATATAAAAACTTATTATTCATAACATGCACCATTTATGAGCACAATGAGGTAAAATAAATTAGAAGTAAAATGAAAAAGATCTTTTTATGGGTATTTATTACCTTCATTATTTTGAATTTATCTAACGCTCAGTACAAAGTTGATTCAATGTGTGGTACCAGAGTGCTGCTAGATAAAAACGGAAAACTTCTGGCACGTTACAAACCGGAGATACCGGGTGCAGCGTATGATGTAGTTGTGAAACTGGCAGTAGATTTTTGGAAAAGTTGTCCGGATGATCCAACAAATAATTTGCCACTGTACATGACCAACTCTATTATACGCCGCAGCAATGATGGTGGATTTACAGGCTCCTCATGGCCACATAATCCAATTTGTGTCCATGCTGGTGTGATGCAGGGACTTGCAATTGACTGGCGCAACTATTCAGGTGACAATTCTGTATTAGAAATTATCCGTAATGAACTCGATCATCAGATTCAATTTGGGACCACCCCTCCCGATTGGGAATGGGCCAGTGTACCCTATGCAAGTTCTGAAGCCGGAAAAGTTATTTATGATGGAGCTTCATTATTCGATACAGCGGTTACTGAGACTAACATGGGGCGTGGAGATGGCTCATATGCCCTTGAAGTAGATAAAATAGGTGATATGGGTATTGCTTATCTGAAGTTTTATGAAATTACTGGTGAAACAAAATATCTCAATGCAGCTTTTAATTGTGCTGATGCTCTGGCCAACCATGTACGCAAAGGGGTCCATACAAAGGATGGTATTGAATGGTCGAATTTAGTCATGACTTCTCCCTGGCCCTTTAGGGTGAAAGCCGAAAATGGTGAAATCCAGGAGGATTACACTTCACATGTAGTCGATAATTTACGTTTGTTGGAGGAATTTGTTCGTATTAAAGACCGTATTCAATTATCTTCTGAAAGAGTACAAGCCTATCAAAATGCCATTGATATTGTGTGGAATTGGTTATATTCCGCTGAAGGGCCTGTTAAAACTTCAATTTGGAAAGGATATTTTGAGGATATTCGCTGGGATCCTGTTAATCTCAACAGAGTTAACAACTCTCCTATGGAATTTGCCCGATACCTGATTAAAAATCCTGAAAATGATCCAAATATTAATGTTACTATTCCAGCCTTAATATGGTGGGTTAAAAATACCTTTGGTGAACCCGGTATGAACGCCATCAACGAACAGACCGGCTGCTATGAACCAATGGGAAGCCATACTGCACGGTACGCATCAATATGCGCACTATGGTATGATTATTCTGGTGATGAATGGTTCAAAGAAGAAGCCTTCAGACATTTCAACCATGCAACTTACATGACAGAACCGGATGGTTTCGTACAGGTGGGTCATTCGTGGGGCGGATCAGCATGGTTTTCTGATGGATATGCGGATTATATCCGCCATTTCATGGAAGGATTAGCTGCTATCCCTGAATGGGCTCCTGCCGGAGAAAACCATCTGTTACGATCAAGTTCAATTATTACCGAAATAATATATCAATCTGACAAAATTGTCTATTCAACGTATGATGATCAATCAAACGAAGTACTTCGCTTGGACTCCAAACCAAAATCAATTTATTTAAATGGTATGGAGTTGAAGGAAACAAAAAATCTAAAATCAGAAGGATGGACCTGGCAACCTCTCGAAATCGGTGGAATATTGAGGATTTTTCATGCCAGAGGGGAAAAAATTGAAATATTATTTTAGAATGTTATTAATATAATAGAACTTCTTAAATCGACATGTTCCAATTCATTATGATAATCAGATTTATACAGGCCGCGCCAGCAGCGAGGCCTGTATAAAAGATAGCATTCAATAACATGCATTATTCAATGGCACAATGTGTTAAATCTTAATAAAGATCTTCCTTTTAAAGAACCACCAGCAAAGATACCATTCCAGTGCAAGGACAACCAGGGCATTGACAATTTGAACTGTTCCTTCACCTGCACTAAACCATCCGAGGATACCTCCTGAATATATTTCCATATAATGATTAAACCATTGATAACCAACCGTATTGCTGAACATATAGATAAAGATAGGATTCGTGCCAACCACGGTAAAGATGATCAGCCCTTTTCGGTAATTCTTTACATCTGTTAGCCAATAACAAAAAGCCAGGACAACCAGGCACCATCCTCCTGATGCCAGGATGAAGGAGCTGGTACAGATTCTTTTGATTATGGGAGTTATGTTGATCCAGTCAAGTGAATAGCCAACTGCAAGTCCAATAGTGCCTGTAATAAGCAACCATTTGATTTTATAGGTATGTGATTTGGTACTTTGGAGTAGCTTCCCGGCCAGTACTCCCCATATTGTATGGGCTGCAGTGGGGATGCAGTTGATGGCCACCCATCCATCAGGGTTGATCTTTCCCATCAGGACCATATCCATCCAGGCACCAAAATTTTCTCCCTGGACAAAAGGTTTATCATATCCATCAATTCCCGTGAAGCGGTAAAGTATTTCTGTCAGCAGCAATAATCCTATAGAGATCAACAATTGGGTCCTGAAGGATAATTTGAAAATCAGGAAGGAGAGCATGATGGTAAAGGAGAGCTGGGCCAGGACATTCCATAATTCCCATACAAGTTTGCGTTTATAGCCACAATGCAGGATAACACCAAGGAATAGAAGGATGAGACAGCGTATAATAATATGTTTGAAGGTCTGCATCCATGTTTGCCCTTTGCTCCACCTTTTTTCAAGAGAATAAGCCATGGCAACACCCACGATAAACATGAAGAATGGCTGGATAAGGTCCCAAAACCTTAATCCGTTCCATGGATGATGGTGAAACTGCAGGATGAGGGTATGCCAGAAACCTTCCTGTGGACCAAAATCTAAAAGGGCGTTGTAAAGATGAGTTCCTTCAACAACAAGGAAAAACATGGTGATCCCCCTGAACAGGTCTAGAGAGAATAACCGTTCGTTGGTTAGTTTGATGTTAGACATGATGAGAATTATTAAACATTCCGAGTATTAAAAACATCTAAACATTAATACATCCACAAAAAATATTAGAACAAATATGATCGGTAAACTATATAGAAGTTGTTTATTTTTTTGAATCTTTAACTTTAGTACTAACTGCCGAATAACTTTAAAACTGATAACAATACCAATAATAGTTGTTAATAGTAGTAAAAGCGAAAAAGCCCATTGGGACCATGTTGGTAGTCGTTTCACGGCAATTTGTCCGTTTAATATTGCCTGTATCGTTTCTATTCCTCTTACATCATGTACAATATACTTGTAATAAGGTATCTTCGTTGCTACTTCAAAAATGATTAATCCAACAAATAAAGTAACAATAATCGGAATGAATATCTGGCTAAAATATTTCAAATAATCACCCAAAGAAATTCGCATTCGACTTAGTGAAATCAAGCAATAAGGCAAAATCCATAAAATAACAGGTAAAATGAAAAACAAATAAGCTGCCGCAATAAGATCTTCTCCAAAGGCTGTATGTATGCTGAGATAATCCGAAATATTTTGTGGAATAAAAAAAGAACATGTATTGGATATCAACCGAAATTCAGTTATTTCGTCAATGAGATGTCCGCTCAGAAAAAATAAAAAAAACCATTCGGCAATATTAAAATGTTTAATTTGTAATAAATCATTAGCAAATCCTATTTTCCTGATTGCGGGATTTGGACGCAAAGAGTTGTTGCTTGTTTGATAGGTTTTGCAGGTTTTCAGGCATCCAGCACATAAAAGACAATTATTGTTGCTGCTGATTTCAGCAGGAATCAAATCCACACCACAACTTTTATAGTTTAGCTGGTATAAATACTTATCATTAATGCAAGATTTATCAGAACAAGAGTAACAGACAGATGAACTTTTTACCCGCCAGCCCCATACCGCCATTTTTGAAAAAATATCTAGTACATATCCGACAGGGCAAAAATATCTGCAGAAAGTATTTTTCTCAAAAATTAAACCTACGAGTACAGAAACACCCAGAATGGTTAACAAATATAATGTTGTATATTTTGGATTTCTATCTATTTCAAATATTGTAACTCCCAGTATAACTATTATTGTATAAAATAAAGTGATACCCCAACCAGATAATATCCATCTGGGGCGCTTACATTTGAAACCAATTTTGGAGAAAAAAGTTGTAACCATTTCAACCGGGCATACCATACACCAGACGCGACCAAAAAAAATTGCAGACAAAATTATCAATGGCCACCATAATCTCCAGATAAAGCTGGTTGTCAGGTTGGTTCTGCTGAGACGTCTTAAAAAAGCCTCATCGCTTGTATACGCAGAAAATCCTATGATTACTAATCCCAGAAAGGCAAGAAAGGTTATAATTCTGAAGCAAATGGGAAACCATCTATTTGCCAGCAGTTTGTTTATTCTCCTTAGCACAATGAATACTGTTATTTAATGATATTCACTAACATCGTTTACTTCATTCATGATAAACCGTTAATCCATGCATTCCAAAGACGAATATGTCAGCGTCGGATTATCTTGAATATTACGGATAAGCTGGCAGCTGAGCCAGTGGCCAAACTTAATAGAATGTATCATCCTTGAAAAACAAATTGCGATCCTATATCTAATAAATAGGGATTATCTGGTTCCTGCATCTGGTGAAATTCCTGTTCAGCCTGCAAGTTAAAAGATTAACTACCATATCCTCTTTTTAGGATTATTATGTTATTCTTTGCTTGGGTAATAATGTGTATAATATAAATGTTTTTTGACATTTATATTGAATGGGAACAATAGAACCCGGATCAAACTGAAAAATTTATGACAATTTATGAATTATTCGAACAAAATAAAACATAAAATATTATTTTTACAACACAATCATCACTTTTTTATAAATTCAATAATTTCTGTTTTTATAATATTAACTATCATCTTAAAAATATGAATTCCTGCTAAGAAATGATCTTACAGGAGGTTTCATCGTCGAAATATGATATTGTTTTATTTGCTGATAATTGCCATAATAATGATTATTTATAAAAATCAGGATATTTTTGTTACAGAATAATAAGGTAGTATTTCAAATAAAATATATGAATTGAGTGATAAAGAAATATTTCATTACTACCCCATTGAAGATAATTTTATGAGTAATCCCTTGGAATATATTCTTTATTCGTATATCATATATCCGTGTAATGAAATCATATAATCAATAGTTAAGTCATTTATAAATAAATAAAACGATGAAAAGGAATGTTTCTAATACTATTATGGTTATTCTGGGTAGTTTTATATTTACTTTCAGCATTCAGGCTCAGGATCAATCAGGTGTTAAAGTATGGGAAGAATCACTTACCCTTCCAACATATAAGGTAAACCCACCGGATCCTCTTCCTATATTTTTTACACCCAACAGGTACCAGGGGGCAAGCGGTGTCATTTATCCTTATCCTTTTGAAGATAACCTTACTCATGAAAAAATTACCAAAGAATATAAAGCCCTTTGCCTTGAAAATGAATATATCAAATTATGTGTTTTACCAGAGATAGGTGGCAGATTATTTTATGCCACCGACAAAACTAACGGATATGAAATCTTCTACCGGCAGCATGTTATTAAGCCTGCTCTTATTGGTATGTTGGGAGCATGGATTTCGGGGGGGATAGAATTTTGTGTATTTCATCATCACAGAGCATCCACCAACATGCCGGTAGATTGGAGGTTAACTGAAAATGATGACGGAAGTAAAACTATCTGGATAGGTGAATTTGAACCCCGGCATAGAATGAAATGGACTATAGGCATCACATTACATCCACGGAAATCGTATATTGAAGTATCAGGAAGCCTGATGAATAACACAGAGAATATCAATTCATTTCTTTACTGGGCTAATGTAGCAACCCATGTGAATGACCAATACCAGATAATATTCCCTCCCTCTACCCAGGTTGTAACCTATCATGCAAAAAATTGGTTTGCACACTGGCCAATAACCACAGAAACTTATAATAGGAATGATTATTATAAGGATAGTATAGATGCCAGCTGGTGGAAAAATCATCCGCGACAGATTTCGTTTTTTGCTTATGATTTAAAAGAGGGATTTCATGCAGGCTATGATTATGGTAAAAAAGCAGGAACTATACATGTGGCAAATCCCAATATCGTTAAAGGAGCTAAACTCTGGGAATGGGGCCCTGGACCTGCCGGATCAATGTGGGACACGAAGGTTCTGACCGATTCTGATGGTCCATATGCCGAACTCATGACAGGAGCATATTCGGATAATCAACCAGACTATAGCTGGATTAAGCCTTACGAGGTAAAGAGATTCAAGCAATACTGGTATCCACTGAGAGAAACAGAAGGAATAAAAACTGCAAATCTACAGGCCGCTTTAAATCTTAAAAAGTATGAGGACGGTAGTATTTTCATTGCTGCAAATACAACAAGTGAATTTAATAATGCAAGGATTCTACTGGAACAATCAGGCAAGATCCTACTTGAAGAAATCATAAATATCAATCCTTCAACTCCTTATAATCATTTAGTTACCCCACCCGGTGAAATTAACGAGCAAGATTTAAAATTGGTTCTTTTGTCAGAAGATAACCAAGTAATAATCTCCTATCAACCTCAAATTTATCCTTATCAGGAAGATCTCCCGGAAACTGTAAAACCACCAGACAAACCAGAAGACATTCTTTCAAATGAAGAATTATACTATGCTGGCCTAAGAATAAGACAGTTTCATAATTCTACATTGAACCAGGAAGATTATTTTCTGGAAGCACTTAAAAGAGATCCCCTGGATGTCCGGTGCAATAATCTCATGGGTATAATCCATATGGAAAAAGGGGAGTACGAAGTTGCAAAAGATTACTTCAGGAATGCCATTTCCAGGATTACAAAAGATTATACCCGCCCTCGGGAGTGTGAACCATTGTATCACCTGGGAGTTATTTTAAAAAAGCAGGGGAATTACGAAGCAGCTATCGATACATTATACCGGGCTGCATGGGATTATCAATTCTCTTCACCTGCCTATTTTCATCTTGCTCAAATACACAGTATCAGGCATGAATATGATCTTGCACTGGATGCACTGAATAACTCTTTGAACAACAATGCGATGAATGTTAACGCATTATGTTTGAAAACTTCCCTGCTTCGGTTGACCGGGGAACCGGAGTTAGCCATTGTAATTGCAGATCAAATCTTGAATATAGATAGGTTGAACCAGTATGCATGTAACGAATTATATCTTGTTTTCGATCAATTAAATAATACTAGTGAAAGAGATCAATATCATGCCATTTTAGCTGAAATATTGCGTGATTATCCTGAAAATTACCTTGAATTAGCTGCCAGCTATATGAATTCAGGTTTATATCCTGAAGCAATCAGGTTGCTTGAAATGGCAGAAAAATCTGAAAATGATAAATTAAGAAATTATCCTTCCATCTATTATTACTTAGGATACCTGAATCATTTGACAGGAAATTACGATAAGGCTGAGGAAAGTTTCGAAAAAGGAAGGTTATTACCTGTTGATTATTGTTTCCCATTCAGATTAGAATCCGTGGCAGTATATGAAACAGCATTATCATATAATAATAATGACTCACGGGCTTATTATTATTTAGGAAACCTATTATTTGATAAGCAACCAGACTTTGCTATAACCGAATGGGAACAGGCTGTAAGAATAGAGCCAGGGTTATCAGTCGCACACCGTAATCTGGGATGGGGATATAATGAGCATCAAAATGATATAAATAAAGCAATTGCATCATACGAACAGGCTATAAAATTAGACAGAACAAAATCCAGATACTATTCTGAAATTGACCAGTTATATGAAAGACGAGGGGATGATATAAACAAAAGATTAAAACTTTTCAAAGAAAACCATATATATGTCTCTCAGTATCAGGTCGCTCTTGTCAGGGAAATTGAATTGCTGGTTCTTGCCGGAGAATATGACAGGGCGATAGGATATATGGATGGAAGATATTTTCATAGGCAGGAAGGATCATCCGGTTTACATGATCTGTATGTTAACGCCCTTTTATTAAGAGGGAAACAATATTTGGAAAAAGGACAGGTAGATAAAGCTCTGGAAAAATTTTTGTCAGCTGATACCTATCCTGAAAACCACTTAATTGGTCGGGATTCCTTATATGATGCAAATCCTCAGATTTATTTCTATACTGGTTTAGCATATGAAAAGAAAGGAAATGTGACTGCAGCCATGGAATATTTCAAAAAAGCCTACGATCAAAAAGATGTTCGCACTGATTATGAGTATTACCAGGCTTTAGCCTACCGGAAAACAGGTTTTCCTGACAAGGCTGATCAAATCTTGGACAGGATGATCAAAACTGGCCTTGAACAGATGGAATCATCAGACAATGTTGATTTTTTTGCAAAATTTGGCAGAGGATTAACAGATGAACAGAAAAAAGCAAATGCATATTATATTTTAGGTTTGGGATATTTAGGTAAATCTGATAATAACAAAGCAATGGATTCTTTTTCGTTGGCTCTAAAATATGATACAACCAAAATCTGGGCTAAAACATATCTTGAAGAGTTATGAAAATACAACGTTTCCAGCTCCCGTCATATATTATTAGAAACTCATTATCTAGTTATTAACGTGTTGTGCTATTAAAGACGATAATATTGATAATCAAATTTATATCAGGCCGCGTTGCCGGCGCGGCCTGATATAAAAACATACCATTCAATAACATGCATTATTTAATAGCACTACACGTTATACATTTAATTTTTAAGTATCTTCGTCATTATTCTGATAATCTTACTGGGGCTGTGTCACAACCTCAAGTTAAGGCTTCACGCAGAGCACGCAAAGTTCTCGCAAAGACTGCAAAGTGTTGATTCACAGATATGTATTCTTTGCGCACTTCGAGTTTTCCTGGCGATCATTGCGTGAAATATTAATTGTGACACAGCCCCGGTTTCCAACACTTTTCAGCCATGGTTGATAACCTGATAAAAAATTATCCTGTTCTCGAAGTTTGCAGAAAAGACATTTCAGATGCATTTGAGCTACTCCGATTTACTTATGATCATCAAGGTCTTGTTCTTGCGTGTGGAAATGGTGGCTCAGCTGCTGATGCAGAACATATGGTTGCTGAACTGATGAAGACATTCAACCTTGAAAGGCCATTGCCTGAAAATCTCCGGCGTGATTTTATCCGGGAGTTTGGAGATGAAGGTACATGGCTGGCAAAAAACCTGCAATGCTCCCTGAAAGCTATTTCGCTCGTATCACAAACTTCACTGGCTACAGCTATTGGTAATGATGTCTCGGCAGACCTTATCTTTGCCCAGCAGGTTATTGGTTATGGACAGCCCGGTGATCTTCTTTTTGCTATCAGCACTTCCGGAAATTCCCATAACATTCTGAATGCTGTTTACACAGCCAGGGTAATGGAGTTGAAGGTAATCGGCCTGACCGGACGAACAGGTGGAAAAATGAAAAAACATTGTGATGCGACAATCTGTGTTCCCGCCGATGACACACCCCGCATCCAGGAACTGCATATGCCTGTCTATCACACTCTCTGCGCCATGCTAGAGAAGCATTTTTTTGGATGACAGTACTCACCCCCTTAATCCCCCTCTCTCACGAGAGAGGGGGGAACGGGGGGTGAGTACAAACACCGAGAAGTGCACACTCCCGTATTTTCTTAATTCCTTAAAGTGAGTATAACCGGAAAAATCGTAATTCTTTCCATGCTCCAGGATAAACCAGCCATACTTTTCGGGAAGATTATTGTTAAATATTAATCCGGGGATTTCAGGGATACGACCCAGATCATATGGCGGATCAGCGAATATTATATCATATTTATCTTTCAGGCGGGGAATCAGTTTGAAGACATCATGATGGTATACGTTTATTTGTTCAAAACCAAGTCGTTCTGCTGTCTTTTTGATGAAATCTGTATATCCCTTATCGATCTCTATCATATCAATTTTAACTGCACCGCGGGAGGCAAATTCATACCCTATGCTGCCTGTACCGGAGAACAGGTCCAACACTTTAACACCTCTAAAATTAAAATGATTGGTCAGGATGTTAAATAAAGCTTCCCTGGCAAAATCGGTTGTTGGCCGTGCCCTGAAATGAGGTGGCACTGGAATCTTTTTCCCTTTATATTGACCGCTTATTATCCGCAATTGTACAGATTATACAGGTGGATAAAGAAATGTTCAGGGATCCTGTCGAATGCATGCGAATACTGGAAACGCTTATCAGGTTTTGCAAAATGGACAGTCTTGATAAACTTTTTTACAATTCCTGACATGGCTGATTTTTTTTCAATCATTCCTGACAGGTAAACAGGGCAGGTTCCGGGATTAAGCTGGATCTTGTCAAATACATTCATGATGAAATAGATGAAATCCTGTTCATTTCTGTATTGAAAAGTATTGTGGAGGATCAGGGAGTGATTACGTATCACTACGATATCAAAGAAATCCTTGTATATATTAAGGTATGTTGCCTCTGTTCCATCCCCGACATTATGCAGAGCATATTCGATAAAAGGAGTTGCCTGGTTAAAAAATTTCAATCGGGGATAATGCCTGATAAATATATTTGCTATCTCATGATGAACAGGAAAAATCAGGTAGGCGTCAGGACTCTTGAGATGGTTGGCATGCAATTCGTCCAGGTCATGAAGAATGTGGTTGAATTCAAAATATTTTTTCAGATTATTCTTATCAAAAAGAGCAGATGGTAACAGGGTGGATCTTGCATTCAGCCAGATACAATAGATGCTGTCATATTCTCCCGGTAAAAAATCATCTTTCATGATCAACTCCCGGAGATGATCAGGGTATTTATCTTCCGGGATTTTCTCCGGGTAGGAGAAATGTTTTAAGGCAATGTATTTAAACCTGCCAGGATCAAGGATAGCAAAAGAAAATCCATCCAGGCCTGCCTGAATGGATAAGTGGTAGGAGTTTATTTTATGGATGTCTAATGTTTCATCAAGAAACCTGATATCATGCATCGCATCAGGTGATTATTCCCAGTTACCGGCATTATTTGTTGCTTCAACGAGGGAGCCGACTTTCAGACCGGGATACCCGGTAATCTTTTCCCTTTCCTCTTTATAATTTATTATCAGCTGAGGATCCAGGCCTGCCAGGAGAATATCATAAGGTACTTTTGCTTCGAATACCCTCACTTTCACTTTTGATCCTGTCTGGATTTCACCAGCCCCCATTTCAAATTGATATCCCTCTGTAAACGGAACATACCGCAAAGAATCAACCGGATATCCTGCATAGAACAGGGAATCAATTACACTGATCTGAATGGTATCTCTTTGAATCAATCCCTGTTTTAAAGCGATCATCTCAGCTTCTTTCTTACCAACAACTTCAATGAGTGAATCGGGAGCACTACCGATAGCTTTTACAACAGAAAATGTTCCTGATTTGAGGAATGTGATCAGCGTATCAAAATCTCCTGTATACCTGTCGTGTTCAGATTTAAATGCAATCTGTGCAGTACGGATATCTTTTAACTTTTGAATGGTCACATCCTCTCTTCTCTCCCTCTCCCTCACAAATCGAATGGGGTTCATAATACTTTCATACAGAAGATATCCGAGAGCAATGATAGCTACGGCAAGGACTATCTGGATCGCTGTTTTCATGCTGGGAGTTTTTTGATGATTTTTCCTGATATGGCTGCAAATTTAAAGAAAAAAATAAATTTTAAAGCTAAATTCGGGCAAATATGTAAAAGGATGCTTAAAAGCTACCTGGTAAAATTACTGACGGAGAATTTTGATTATGAACCAACTGAAAGCCAGAGGCGTCTGATCTCCAGCTTATCCGCATTCATTACCAGCCAGGAACAGAAACAGGCGTTGGTGGTGAGAGGATATGCCGGGACCGGTAAGACCACCCTCGTTAGTTCCCTTGTTAAGAGCCTCGATTGGTGTAACTTACGATATGTTCTGCTGGCACCCACAGGCCGGGCTGCAAAGGTACTGTCGGCCTATTCACGAAGACCAGCTTTCACAATTCATAAAAAGATATATATCCAGAAATCTGTCCGTGAAGGTATGGGAATATTTGCATTGGAACGAAACCTTCATAGTAATACCTTTTTTATCGTTGATGAAGCCTCGATGATTACGAACCAGGCTCAGGAATTTAACATATTTGGATCAGGCAGGTTACTTAACGATCTTTTAGACTATGTATATAACGATAAAAACTGCAGGTTGATATTGATCGGTGACACAGCACAGCTTCCACCTGTAGGACTTGATATCAGCCCGGCTCTCGACAGGAATATCCTGGAACAGTATGGATTAAAAGTTTCTGAATGTTATTTAACAGATGTAATCCGGCAATCACTGGATTCAGGAATACTGTTCAACGCCACCGGTATCAGGGAGATACTGGACAGGCAGGTATTTGATTTTCCGGTTTTTACACTCAAAGGTTACAAAGATATCATACCATTATCCGGATCAGATTTAATTGAAGAACTTGGCCGTGCATATGATCAATATGGACTGGATGGTGCCATTGTTGTAACCAGGTCAAACAAGAGGGCAAATAAATACAATCAGGGTATTAGAAATCAGATACTTGGCCGTGAAGAGGATATTGCCCAGGGTGATTTCTTGATGGTGGTGAAGAATAATTATTTCTGGCTTGATGAAAACCAGATGACGGATTTTATTGCAAATGGTGATATTGCTGAAATAGTGCGAATTCATAAATACCAGGAGTTTTATGGTTTCAGGTTTGCTGATGTCACGCTTCGCTTCCCTGATTATCAGAATATGACCACCACCTGTAAAATTATGCTGGATACAATAAATATCGAGGCTGCTGCACTGGGACAGCAGGAGAGTAAAGCGCTGTACCAGGCTATCCTGGAAGATTTTCCCGATATCAAATCGAAAAGAAAACAATATGAAAAGGTGCGTGACCACCCCTTTTTCAATGCCCTTCAGATTAAGTTCGCGTATGCTGTAACATGTCATAAAGCGCAGGGCGGACAATGGGAAGCCGTTTTCATCGACCAGGGATATATCACTGATGAAATAATGAACCTGGAGTATCTGAGATGGTTGTATACAGCGTTTACCAGGGCGACAAAGAAGTTGTACCTGGTAAACTTTGCATCGAAGTATTTTGGTGAAGGGTAATCGTGGCCTGAGAAAAGGGAGGAAGGGATACAGGGTCGCAATTGTCGCAAGGGTTGCAATTTATTAGATTTTATCAATCACAATAACCCAATCGCCATCTGCCGGAGGAATGAATGTTTGCATATCTTTTGTTTCAAAAATTCCAATCTCCAAAAATTCTCCTGCAGAAGGATTATACCATGTACACTTCGCTTTCTCTCCTGAGATTTTTGTCATATCAATCGTAATCTGACGTGATGTTGGCAAATATGCAATGACAGTTGAGCCATCAATGGTTCGGGCAGTTGTTACATAATCTTCTTCACCCCATGTTCCGTAACCCTCTAATAATACCTGATGATTAAAATCAGGAATAAGTAAGTACCATGGGCGTGAAATGAACAGGCGCTGAAGAAATTCCATGCTGTCAGATCCTGTATTATCCAGCTCTGCCTTCCAGTCCGTCCTGTTGCACCAATTGGCCTGTGCCCCGAAATGCCAAATGGGACAATTTCCGAATATATGCCCCATAGCTCCTGACAGAACGGGCCAGTATGCTTCTGAACGTAGTCGCTGGCCTGATGCTTCATGTTCATTCTCGTAAGCTGATTCCATCATAAAGAAAGGCTGCACCGGAACCTGTTCACAGGCTATTTTACATTGTTGATAAAGGATTGTGCTGTATGAATAAACATTATTTACGGATAGCCACTTTTCCCCTTTCCATGGTGAATCGGCATAAGATTCAGGCTGATTATGTGCAGTAAACAGGTGCCTGTTATCTTTTTCAAAAATGCCTTTTACACATTCCAGCACTTTGTCTTTTACGATAGTTGGATCGGTATCACCACCGATACACCAGATAATATTGTCATACTTTTTATATCGTTCTCCAATGTATCGCCCCCAGTACCTAAGGTCTTCCAGAGATGCTTCCTGAACCTCGTGGCACCAGCCTTCATCACCACAGTTATAGCCGAGGTACAGGGGACAAAGCAATACAATAATTCCGCGTGAAGCAGCTGATTCAATAACATAATCGACATGATTGAAATATTTCCCGTTTGGGGTGATAAATGGTTTACCGGTAAACGGAGGTTCATTGTAATAATTATTCGGAGCATTTGTACAGAATTTATGCTCGATCAGGTTAACCATAATTACATTAAATCCTTTTTCTCCTCGGTTATCGAGGTAATATTTTACATCGGCCCTGTTAAGCTGTGCAATAAGTGACCAGGCGGCTTCTCCGGACCAGAAAAACGGTGTGCCTTTCTGGTCGGTCAGATAACGGTTACCGGGTGATAACTGGAGGGGATAAACATAATCGTCTTGGGCATAAACAGGTGAAAAGAGGTAAATTACCAGAATCGAAATTTGATATATTTTTTTCATTGCAGGATAATAAATGGTTCTCGGTGGTGGAGTGAGTTGGGATTATGTGTGTGACCATTATACGGAACTAGGTTGTCTGGTTTATACCTCAGGTGACTGAATATGTCCGGTTGGAAACCGGACTTAACAGACACCCACTCGTTCTTCAAGGGGGTTGTGTCACAACTGATTTTTCACGCAAAGAACGCAAAGAAAGTATCAAGTTCGCAAAGATCAAATGTATGTTAATCAGAGCTTTGCGATCTTTGTGGTAACTTTGTGGGCTTTGCGTGAAGTCTTAAATTGCAGTTGTGACACAGCCCCCAACTCTGGCCCATACTTATCCCCACCCACACTAATTTACCAATACGCTAATAAACCAATTTACAGATCTCCCCCAACACTCAGAACTCAGAACTCAGAACTCAGAACTCAGAACTCAGAACTCTTCCTTAGCCTTCCTTCTTATTCACCTATAATTTTAATCAACACCCTTTTTCTCCTCTTTCCGTCAAATTCACCGTAGAATATCTGTTCCCACGGACCAAAATCGAGTTTTCCTCCGGTAACAGCCACCACCACCTCACGCCCCATAATGGTTCTTTTAAGATGAGCATCCGCGTTGTCCTCAAAGGTGTTGTGTTTATATTGAGAATATGGTTTTTCCGGTGCAAGTTTTTCCAACCATGCTTCTAAATCATGGTGTAGTCCGGATTCATCATCATTAATAAAAACACTCGCTGATATATGCATGGCATTTACAAGGCATAAACCTTCAATGACTCCGCTTTCCCGGAGTGCCTCCTCCACCTGGGGTGTGATGTTAACCAGTTGCCTTCTGGCTGGAACATTGAACCACAGTTCTTTACGGTAGGATTTCATGTTATAATATTTTTATCTCAAGGCGGTTATTAAATTTGTTAAGCTTTGGTGCTCTGAATTGAAAATGAAAACATAAGTTTCGGTTTGTTTTATTGACCGCAGTATCCTGTTTGTTACACCCTGCCGAACAGCAATCGGCAGAGTTTTCACCCTTTTATACTTTCATACCTTCCTACTTCCTCAGCCTTATCCTTCTTCACCAAACAGACAACAGACAACAGACAACTACCCTATCCCAAGTTCTTTCTTTATTCCTTGAATTTTCTCGTCCAGCTTTCTGTTAGCATTTTCGAGATCTTCCCCTTCGGTGAATTTTCCTGTAACGCTGAAATAGAATTTAATCTTAGGTTCTGTACCTGATGGGCGGATAGAAATTTTGCTGCTGTCTTCTGTCAGGTATTGGAGGACATTTGATTTCGGAAGGGAGAGAGGGATTCTGGCATTTTTGTTTATGTCAAGTGTTTCCTGTTTCAGATAATCATGAACGGCCACGACAGATGATCCACCAAGGTTATCAGGTGGTTTATTCCTGAAATTATCCATCATTTTACGGATTTCTTCTGCTCCGGATTTACCTTCTTTGTATATCGACATCAGGTTTTCCCTGTACAGGCCATACTCTGTGTATATCCCGAGGAGCAATTCATATAGTGATTTGCCATTTTCTTTAGCCCAGGCGGCTGTTTCAGCAATCAGGGTGCAGGACATGACAGCATCTTTATCCCTGACAAATTCCCCGGCAAGGTACCCGTAACTTTCTTCCGCACCGGCAATAAAGCTTTTTCTGCCTTCGTTGATCTTCATAATATCGGCGATATACTTGAAACCTGTCAGGACATCATATGTTTCAACATTATATTTTTTTGCGATATCAGCCATCAATTCTGTCGTAACGATGGTTTTTACAATATATTCTTTTCCTTTCAGCCTGCCTGTTTCAGCCCATTTATTGATCAGGTAATAGATCAGTAGTGAACCGGTCTGATTGCCATTGAGCAGGACAAGGTTTCCTTTTGTATCCCTGACTGCTATACCCACGCGGTCGGCATCCGGATCTGTGGCCATTACAAGATCGGCACCGACATCGTCAGCTTTTTTAAGTGCCATGGAAAGGGCCGCAGATTCTTCGGGATTAGGTGAATGTACAGTGGGAAAATTACCATCCGTAATATCCTGTTCGGGGACATTATAAACGTTCGTAAAGCCAAACTTCTTAAGTGCCATTGGTACCAGTCTGACCCCTGTCCCGTGGATGGGCGTATACACAATTTTCAGGTCATGGTGTTTTCTAACAATATCCGGTGATAAAGAAAGTTCAGCAAGCCGGTTAACATATATTTGATCGAGATCCGTCCCGATGATTTCTATTCTGCTTTGATCCACATCAAAATTAATTTCATCAATGGATGTAATCTTTTCGACTTCATCAATGATATTTTTATCATGTGGACTGATAATCTGTCCACCATCATCCCAGTATACTTTATAACCATTATATTCTTTTGGATTATGGGAGGCAGTTATAACCACACCTGCCTGGCAACCGAAATGTCTGATGGCAAAAGAAAGTTCGGGGGTTGGCCGTAAATCATCGAACAGGTAGGCTTTGATTCCGTTGGCTGAAAATATGTTTGCAGTGGTTTCTGCATACAGCCTGCTATTATTCCTGGAATCATGAGCAATGACAGCTTTGATCAGCCTGAGGTCTGAAAAACATTTTTTGAGATAATTACTGAGTCCCTGGGTTGCCATACCCAGGGTATAAATATTCATCCTGTTTGTTCCGGCTCCCATGATACCGCGCAATCCACCGGTTCCAAATTCCAGGTTCCTGTAAAAAGATTCAATTAATTCATTTTCATCATGTTCCAGCATTCGGAGAATCTGGCCCCGGGTTTCCTGGTCAATATTGGCTTTCAGCCAGGAGTCGGCTTTGGCTCTTACCTCTTCCGGCAGTGTATTTTTTTCCATATGTTATTTGACAATTTAATTTTATTACAATCACAAAAGAGAAGTATCCGTGAATCAAAGATATTGAAAATTAAATTTTGTAGAGGGATTGTATCTAACTAATAGGACTCACCCCCTTTTTATTCCCCCCACTCTCCCGAGAGAGGGGGTTAGGGGGTGAGTACATCCATACAATGTTTCAGACTTTCCTTCCAGCCGGGTATTTCTATACCAAGGTCATTTGTGATCTTTGTGGTATCGAGCACACTGTATGCCGGGCGGAATGTTTTTGAAGGATATTCCTTTGTTGTGACCGGCAGGATTTTAATTCCGGATGCGGTTATCTTTATAATCTCACAGGCAAATTCATACCATGTACAGGCACCTTTATTTGAATAATGATAAATTCTGTACCGATCCTCAAACCAATGATGATGATATCTATCTATTAAAATGAGCACTGTCCTGGCCAGATCATTTGCCCAGGTAGGGGATCCGATTTGATCAGCTACAACCTGCAGCTGATTTTTTTCTTTACTCAACCTCAGGATGGTTTTGACGAAATTACTGCTAAATGCCGAATACAACCATGATGTCCGGATGATAACATAATCATTTGCTTTATGTATCATTCTTTCACCCTCAAGCTTACTGCTTCCATAGATGGTGCGTGGATGGGGAGTATCTTCTTCTTTATAAGGTCTTGCAGAGGTACCATCAAAAACGTAATCTGTTGAAAAGTGGATGAGCCTGATTTTCCTTTCAGCACAGATTCCTGCCAGGATTTCAACAGCACGTGCATTCAGGAGAAAAGCTTTCTCAGGTTCTTCCTCCGCTTTATCCACAGCTGTATAGGCAGCGCAATTGATGATATAATTGACCGGATTTTCATCCAGGAACAGATTCAGTTCGTGCTCTTTTGTAATATCCAGCTCACCAATATCGGTGAATATGAATTCTATATCACGATTCTCCGGTGCCAGTTGTCTGAATTCATTTCCCAGCTGTCCATCTGCTCCGGTGATGAGGATCTTGATCATAATATTGGTATGTGTTAAAGTCCCGGGACTGAAGCCCGGGTTAAGTCACCTTCTCCATGCACTCATGCATTGTTTATGAGTAGAATCCCCTGATTTGGCAATCAGGGGTTGACTATTCACTCTTCACAAGATAATCTCACTGCTCCCTGCTCCATGCTCCCTGCTCCATGCTCCCTGCTCCATGCTCCATGCTCAGAAATTCATCTCCGCATCCCTGAAAAGAGGCAGTACAGAATCTCTTTCGGATACTTCTATGTCCTCTTGTTTTAGCTTCCAGTCAATATTCAGGTCCGGATCGTTATATCGTATACCTCTTTCTGCTGAAGGATTATAAAATTTATCACATTTATAAAAAACGATAGCAGATTCGCTGAGGACTGCAAAACCATGGGCAAAACCAACAGGTATCAGCAGTTGTTTATTGTTTTCATCTGAAAGCTCTAAGCCGAAGTACTTACCAAATGTGGAAGAATTTTTTCTGATATCAACAGCAAAATCATATATTGTTCCTTGTAAAACCCTGACCAGCTTCACCTGGGCATATGGCTGGAGCTGGTAATGCAGGCCTCTGACCACGCCAAATCCTGATTTTGATTGATTGTCCTGGACGAACTGCATGGTAACACCATAGCTCTTTAGCTTGTTAAGATTATAGCTTTCAAAGAAATACCCTCTTGAATCGGAATGAATATGCGGTTCAATAATTAAAATTCCCGGTAAGGGAGCTTCTGTAACCCTCATTGTTGTCAAAGTTATTAATCGAAGGTAAAGATTTTTTCCTCTGCAATTTTCAGCAGAT
>LJUQ01000172.1 GCA_001304505.1 Bacteroides sp. SM23_62_1 | reverse complement strand
GGTTTTCTGTCTCAGGAAACAGGGGTATCATTATTGGAGTCGTAAAGGATTTTAACTTTAAATCATTAAGAATAAAAGTGGAACCTCTTGTTTTCAGGGTTAGTGATTATTATAATTATATCTTAATCCGGATAAATGACACTGAAATACAGAATACTGTCAATTATATGAGATCAATCTGGGATGAAACAAATCCGGATTATCCTTTTGAATATCATTTTATGGATGAAGATTATGAACAGCTTTATCTACCGGAAATACGACTTGGCACCCTGTTTAATTATTTTACCCTCCTTGCGATATTCATATCCTGCCTGGGGATACTTGGTCTTACATCTTTTATGGCACAACAACGTACCAGGGAAATAGGAATACGTAAAGTGCTGGGCAGTTCAGTCCCCGGAATAATCAGTATGTTGTCCACAGAATTCTCAAAATGGGTGATTTTCGCAAATATTATTGCTATCCCTTTATCATGGTTTTTCATGAATAAATGGCTGGAAAACTTTGCTTATCGAACTAACATTTCATGGTGGATCTTCGTAGTAGCTGCAGGAACAGCCCTGCTGATTGCATTCATTACTGCAGGTTTTCAGTCGTACAGGGCAGCCTCAGTTAATCCGGCTGAGTCTCTGAGGCAGGAATAATTTCAGGTTATAGATGCAGAGTGATTATTGTATTAGCCCTAAAATAGTTGGACAAAAAAGATAAAGAAAGATTAGTAGTAAGTTCAATTTAAAAAATCGTCAAGATAATCGTCAACCAACTAAAAAAGCCCTTTCAGATCATTGATCTTTAAGGGCTTATAAATTGAGACGTGGTGCCACTCGCACCACCTTCTCTTTTACTGATTTTTACTGATTTTAATACAGAACATTAAATTATAACGTATTATACACGGATTTTCAGATCAACTTTTTACTGCAGGATTAAAACAGATAAAAGAAGGAAACAAAATTCGTCAACGCAGACGTCAACAGATTCTATAGCCTGGCATTAAAAGGAGCTATAAGGCTACTTAATTTTCCTAACTTCTGCTGACAATAGTGTCATTGTCTGGATTATAATTTTTATACTTCAAAGTTTTCCCATTCGTATTTTACCCGTACCATTAACTTTTCGAAACGCTCCTCACTACGGATGCTTTTTAGAAAAACACAATACTCATTAAGGTATGGGTAGTTTATAAAACCAAGATTCACAGAATGTTCGAGCCATTCCATGGCATCATAGGGGTCACGAACTATGGCTAGACATTCAGCGATGAAAAGTGAAAACACAAAGTCACTCAACGCCCATTTTTTTATATCTGGATTTAAAACCTTAAGGATCTCCTGTTTCTGGCCGCGGAGTGCGAATCCGTATAAACGGCTTAAAATTCCGGGACAGAGATTACATTTTTCAACGACGGTATCAAATGCTGATAAAGCTTCTTCAATCAGGCCACAGGCTGCCTGAATCCGGCCATAGTGAAAGAGAACCACAATATCATTCTTGTCTGACTGACAGGATTTTTTTATTGATTCTCGTGCACGATCTGATTCTCCTTGAAAGTATAAACTCAATCCTGGTATGATTTTAACGATTGAATTGAATGGGTCTGTTTTTATTAAGCGCTCGTTTAAGGGATCAATCTGATTAGTCTTCACAAAAAAGGCGTTTAAAAAGCACAACCACAGGAGAGCATCATCATTATAAGGATCGTCTTTGAGCACAATCTTAAACTCTTTGATTGCTTCACGGGGATTAGTACCCGAATTAAGAAGCCCGGATATCAACCGGCCATAATGAGAATCGGGCTTGATCTGAAAAATAAGTTCTGCATAATTTCTCGCTTTTATTATATATGATTCATCCAGACTAATTTCCATATTCCAATACTGAAAATTTACATTCCCCATACATGAATAGAGAAGTAAATTATCCCCTGTTATTTCCAGGCCTTTCCTGAGATATTGAAGAGCACGGTCAAGACCTTCCTCCGAAAAACGGTAAATTTCCTGCCTGGCTTTGAGATAGTATTCATAAGCTTCCAGGTTGTCAATTGGCCGCTGCGATATATTCCTTCTTTCTTCAGGGCTGAGTTTAACCTTAAGAGCACTTACAATAGAGCGTGAAACCTGTTCCTGAATTTCAAAGATATCATCAAGTATTCCGCTATATTTTTCAGCCCAGATGTGTGAATCATTTGTGCCATCTATTAACTGAGCAATAATACGAAGATTGTTCCCTGCTTTTCTGACACTTCCTTCAAGAACATATTGTACATTAACCTCTTTGGCTATCTCACCTATTTTCTTTTTTGTTCCTTTGAAGGTCATTGCAGAACTTCTTGAAATCACAATCAGATCATGAATATGTGACAGGTCGGTGATGATTTCCTCTGTTAATCCATCACTAAAGTACTCCTGGTCTGGATCGGGACTGATGTTTACAAAGGGAAGAACTATAAGAGATTTTTCTGGCGGTTGTTTACTTTCAAATCTTTTCCCCTCTGACTTCGGTTTATCATTAATATTAAAATCTTTGTATTTCAGATACCACTTGATGATTATATCAAGATTAATAAGCACTGGCTTTACTTGCTCCGGATCAAATTCTTTAGGATGAGCACCGAATGTTGATAGGGTATTCAGGTTTTGCATTGAAGCAATAATATGAGAAGGGATCTTCTCTTCATGGTGGAGCTTATCAATGATACCCTTGAGTGGTTCTGTTTTACGTGGTCTTTTCAGTTCACATTCACACAGGTCGGTAATAATAACCTCCAGGCATCTTCTTGAATAGAGCATGACAACATTCGCATCTTTCGTCTTTATCAGTTGCTCCAGTTCCTTCTCCAATTCAGGAAACCTGTCTTTTATGGAGGTGAATAATGTTTCAAGTTCTTTTATTTCTGCTGACCAGATTGTCATTTGAGAAAGAAATTATGACCGGCTTTGATTAGTTAAACGGACATGAAGTTTTTTCATGAAAAACTACTCAAAGACTCATGAAAAAAGTTCATGGGAGTTCCCTGCTGTAAAGTTTAAATTTGTACATTAATTTAGACAAATTTAAACTTTTTACAGAGGAAAATTAAGGTAATTTAAATTTAAAATCAAATATTTAAGAAGGCTAAGGAAGAAGAAGTTGCAATGGTCGCAATGGTCACAAGTGTGAGTTGTGAGTGGGGAGTATGAATCGCAGGGTCTCAAGGAAGCAAGGAATAAAAGGCTGAAGCTAATAAAGGTTACAAGGTACAAGTTACAAGGTTATGTGAGGGCTGAGTTCTGCCGGTTGTCAACCGGCAGCAATACTCCAAAGGATGATACAGTCAAGTCCGGTTTCCAACCGGACACATTAATTCAAGTTACAGGATCCAGGTTACATTCCACAGAGCAAAGGGCGGAAGGATTAAGGATTTTCGTTTCCTGAAACAAGTCATCCCGACGATCCGCCGTAAGGCGGAGAGGAGGGATCTCGTAATCGATTAAGATAAACAAAAATCTGGAGCACTCTGATAAATATGATTGACCGTGATCAGACGAGGTCCCTCATCCGCCTTCCGGCGGATTCGGGATGACATGTTTCACTTCATTGCATAGTATATAGAGGCAAAACACATAAACCGTCAACAAAATCGTCAACCAATACAAACAAAATCCCGCAGATCATTGATCTCGCGGGATTTACGTTTATAAGACGTGGTGCCACTCGGAATCGAACCAAGGACACCAGGATTTTCAGTCCTGTGCTCTACCTACTGAGCTATGGCACCAATCATGAAAAAAGCAGGGCAAAAATAGGAAAAATCTGATTCTGTGAAATTATAAATTTAAAAAAATTAAAGGATCGCGTTGCAGAAAAATTCGAAAATCGAAAGTCGGACAATTTCTGGAGCGAAGCGAAAGAAATTTTCCATGAGCGGGATGTGTGTTTGCCTTGTGCGTAGCGAATAAATCCGAAATAAAAATGAAACCCGTGAAATCCGAAAAATGAAATAAAACGATTTTTTGCAAAAGAATAATAATAGAAAAAACGATTAAGTAATAGCGTTGTTTGAAATAATGTCATCCCGAATCCCGATTTATCGGGATGAGGGACCTCACCGCTATGTGCACTCTCCCGATGACTTTGAGTCACCGGGTGAGTTATCTCATACCTGAACCCACACCCCCACCTCCGCCCCTTTAGGGGCGATATTTCAATTACAAAACCCCCATCAATAATATAACCATTAGCAGCAGAATTCCTTAAACAAAACCAATAAATCCCCCTCCCCCACACCCACTTCCCCAAATCCCCACCTCCGCCCCTTTAGGGGCGAAATTTCAATTACCACAACCATATTTTCTTTACCTTTATCCGTCTATTATTAACCGATGAATTACGATACATTCACACTCGACAACGGCATCCGCCTGGTTCATCTCAGGACAAACAGTTTTGTGGCACATCTGGCACTGCTCGTACAAACAGGTTCGAGGGATGAGGATGAAAATGAACATGGTCTGGCCCATCTTATTGAACATCTCCTTTTCAAGGGAACAAAAAAAAGAAAGGCGTACCATATCATCAGCCGACTCGAGGATGTCGGAGGAGAATTGAATGCATATACGACAAAAGAAGAAACATGCATCTATGCTTCTTTTCTGAAAGAACATTTTACCCGGGCATCTGAACTTATCCATGATATTATGTTCAATTCGGCCTTCCCTCAGAAAGAGATAAACCGGGAAAAGTATGTGATCATTGATGAAATCAATTCATACCTGGATAATCCGGGAGAATTGATTTTTGATGAATTTGAAGAACTACTGTTTACGGATCATCCACTTGGAAGGAATATCCTTGGTACGCCTGAATCACTTGAATCAGCCGGCAGGACGGATATCCTTCGGTTCACCGGGCAAAACTATGCCACTGACGAGATCGTCCTTTGCCTGATCGGTAATATTTCATTCAACCGGTTTAAATCGATCATTTTACGGCAATTCGGAGATGTTCCGGTTAAACGAAGAATGAAATTAAGAAACCCTGTGAAGAACATTTCTTCAGGTTTGGTCACCAGGCAAAAAAATACATATCAATCTCATACTATTATCGGCAATACAGGTTATAAGATTAAGGATGAGCGCCGGTTGGCTCTTCACCTGCTGAATAATATTCTCGGAGGACCTGGAATGAATTCGCGTCTGAATATGGCGCTCAGGGAAAGGAATGGATATTCTTACCATACCGAATCTCATTATAACTCATATACAGATACCGGCGTAGTGTATATCTATTTTAGCGGGGATAAGAGTAAGCTCGACCGCAGCAAAGAAATTGTTTTCAGGGAACTAAAGAAACTCAGAAATAATAGGCTTGGCGATCTTCAATTCGTGAAAGCTAAAAGGCAATTAATGGGACAGATTGCCATTTCGGCTGAGCATCATGAGAACCTGATGCTGACAATGGCAAAAAGTTATTTAATATTCAATAAAGTCGACAGCCTGGAAGAAATCAGGAGAAAGATTGATGCGATTACAACAGGTCAGATCCTTGAAATAGCAAATGAAATACTGACTGAAAATAAGTTGTTTTGTTTAACCTATATATAGGTCACGGAGTTTCACAGACTCTATCTCTGTGGCTCTCTCAAAACTCTGTGGCCCTCTGTGACCCTAACATTTATTACGTATGCTGCACCTCAACCCTGAATTTGAAAAATATATCATCGAACATACTACAGCTGAAGATCCTGTCCTGTCAGAACTCAACCGGTGCACCCACCTGGAGACCGTTTATCCCCAGATGATTGCAGGCCACCTGCAGGGAAAGCTCCTGGAGATGATAAGCAGGATGATCTCACCAACAAATATTCTCGAGATCGGCACATTTACAGGTTATTCTGCTATATGTCTGGCAAAAGGTCTGGCTGATGACGGTCACCTCTATACAATAGAAAAAAATGATGAGATGATTTCAATCGCGTCTTCCTTTTTTGCTAAATCCAAAATAGCACAAAAGATTACCCGGTTGCAAGGAGATGCATTAGAAATAATCCCCGCCTTGGATATTCAATTCGACCTGGTTTATATCGACGGAGAAAAAACAGAATATCCGGAATATTACAGGCTTGTTATCAACAAACTAAGAGACGGTGGATGGCTCCTGGCAGATAATGTCCTGTGGGGAGAAAAAATCTTGAAAAAAACCGGCCCTCTGGATAAAAGTACCAGGGGTATCCGGGAATTTAATGAACTGATCCGGCATGATAACCGGGTTGAAAACCTTATTTTGCCCATCAGGGACGGGGTGATGCTGATCAGGAAGAAGTGACTAAAATTTAAAATTGAATGTCTTTTCTTGACAGGTGTCCAAAAAAAAAATTGCCTAACTTTATTCGTTCTGATTAGAAATGGAAACCTATTGAAACCAAGAAGATCTTTTTGAGTTCAAATTCACAAGACATATCTTTCAACACATAAACAAAATCTAAAAAGTCACTCTTACATGCAATTCCGACCCGAACAGATTATTAACTAAAACTTAAAGTTATGACAGAAAACAAAAATCCACTATTCTTGAAAGTTGTAATCCTTATCTATGCTATTGTGGCATTGGTTTACGGATTATGTTTCCTTTTTGTACCTGATTTTTTAGTCAACATGTCTGGTGGTGAACCTGTATTTCATGGCTGGTTACGGTGGTCAGGAGGTGTTTGCGTTGGCCTGGGAATTGGTTCACTGATGGTGATGCGAAATCCAAAAAATCAGGGAATATTTGTGACTACTATTGCTTTAGCCACTCTTCTGGCAGGTCTTGCTCTGGTATATGCATGGATCTTTATCGAAGAGGGTGCTAATGTATGGTTTACTGCATTGCCATCAATTCTGCTTTTAGTTATATCCGGGCTCCTGTGGTGGAGCAGACAAAACTCTAAGGATATTTTAAAGTCGGATCAGTAATAGGATATAAAATCTGAGAATTAATTTCTGAATGTTTAATATTTAATAAAAGTTGCATATTCTTGGCCCTTGAATTTTGTATCCCAGTTCAAGGTAATAAAAGGTTTTTTCACAAAATGTTCTCAGATAAGGTTTAATTCGGGTCGAAATTGCTTTAAGATTGAGAAGTTTTTGAAGCTTTGTATGTATCTTTTAAATAATTCAGTTGTTAAATCAAGGTCATTTTGCAGTCTGTTTCTTACCTTGAAATTCCGGTCAAGCTGAGCACTTCATTCCGTAGCAAACTGAGCCTATGATTCCATAAATGGCTGAGTACCTGAATCCGGAACATAAACATCACATTATCAGCTCAATTTAATTTAATGATTTACCTTCAAACAGACTACAAAATTAAAATCGGAAAAGGGTGCTCAGTTACACCAGAATTTGCAACATAATCCTGAAAGTATTGAATAAAATTGAATACAGGATTGGTTTATAAAAATTATCCCGACGAGCAGCAACGAAGAGCTTGCATTCCGGGAAGAGTTTTAAACTCAACTCATAAGAACCTGGCATTATCTGGTGTCAGGTCATCCTGATCCGCCAGCTGGCTGATCAGGAACTTTTAGGAAGTAATGAAAGTAGTATGTTATAAGAGCCTGAAGTAAGTTCTGGATGACATCAATTCTGAATATACATCGAACTATTGAAACAACTACTAACACTATTGAATTAACAACCGAAGCACAACTGAATTATCTATTGAAGCACTAATGAATTCCCTATTGAAACTCCATTGAATAACAATTGAACCAAATGAACTATTTTCATTGTTATTTGTTACATAACCAAATAAATCACCAATTATCTTTACTTTAATACTTATTTTACCGAATCCCCACAACCCAAAACACACAACTCACAACTCACGACCCGCGACTCACGATTGCTCGCTCCCACATGGCCACAGACACAACCTGCCCGCGAATATTTGCTTCGCAAATATTTCACGACTCACGACTCACGATAATAAAACTATGGCAAAATATTCCATTAAAGACCTGGAAAGGCTGAGCGGTATCAAGGCACATACCATCCGGATATGGGAGAAGAGGTATGGCTTGCTGGAACCATCACGGACCGGTTCCAATATACGTTATTACAGCGATGAAGATTTGAAAAAAATCCTGAACATATCCCTGCTGAACAGGCATGGAATAAAAATATCGCATATTGCGGGATTACAACAGGATCAGCTCGCTGAGAAGGTTATGCTGACAACCAAAGATATTGCAGACTATCATGCCCTGATTGATCAGATTATTATCAGTATGGTTGAGCTGGATGAACAAAGATTTGAAAAAATTATCTCACGGGCTATTCTTCAGATAGGTTTCGAAGAGACAATCCTGAAAGTTATTTACCCATTACTCGATAAAATAGGTATACTCTGGATGACAGGATCCATTAACCCGGCCCAGGAGCATTTTATTTCCAACCTGGTGAGAAGAAAACTGATCGTGGCTATTGATGAACTGATTATCCACCCTCATCCGGATCCCAAAAAATTTCTGATGTTCCTCCCCGAAGGTGAACTTCATGAACTTGGACTTCTTTTCTTCAATTATCTTATCAGAAAACGCGGTCATGAAGTTGTTTATTTCGGCCAGTGGGTACCTCTGAATGACCTCGTGAATGCTTCAACCGTGATCCAGTTCGATTATCTTTTCACCTCTGTCATATCTCTCTATAGCGGTGCAGAACTTATTTCCTACATACAGAAACTTGCTTCAAAATTTCCTGATAAACCTGTTTTCCTTATGGGTCACCAGGCTATCCAGTCAAAAGGCCCGTTTCCAGAAAATGTTATACGGATCGACTCCGTCGAACAGTTTTTGAAAATTATCGAATAAAAATTAATCCCTCCATTACCCCCTGTTTGTTTAATCTTATTATATATTCTGTTCATTCTTTTTAAAACTACACTAAACATTTTTATAATCTGGATATAATTTAGATAATATAACCGATTCTAACCATATAATATTTAATTTCAGGATCATATGTTATCTCTCTTATTTAGAATAAACCTCTATTTTCACAATATCTACTAAATTAAATTTGGATTTTTGTTTAATTATTATTTATATTTGTTTATCTTTTTAAAAAATTAATTAAACAAAATAATAAATCATGACAGCCATTGAATTTAACCACCAGTTGATCGGTTTGGAGGATGGACTCAAAAGGTATGCTATCAGTCTTACAGCTAATACAGAAGATGCGCTTGACCTGATACAGGAAACGTACCTGAAAGCATTATCATCCAGAGATAAATTCGAGGATCATACAAACCTGAAAGCCTGGATTTTCACGATTATGAAAAATACCTTTATAAATAATTATCGCAGGTTGGTGCGGGAAAATACAACTTTTGACAACACAAAAGATCTTTATTATCTAAATCAATCCAGGGTATCCTTCCTTGCTACTCCGGACTCCGAAGTAAATGCAGAAGAGATCAGGAAACAGATAGACCTGCTCGAAGATGAGTACAGGATTCCTTTTATGATGCACTTTAACGGGTATAAATACAAGGAAATAGCAGATCATCTTAACCTGAATATCGGTACTGTGAAGAGCCGTATTTTTTTCAGCCGCCAGAAACTTATGGCTTCACTTAAAAATTAAACCTTCTGTGCTGTGTCACAACTAATATTTCACGCAATGATCGTCAAGAAAACATGAAGTGTATAAATAATATTTGCCTGTCAACCAACACTTTGCAGTCCCTGCCTGCCCTTTAGATTTACTTTTTTTATTGTTAATAAAAAAGAAAATCAAGTATTAAGTATAAATAGTTGATTTTCTTTTATTTGTTGAGAAAGTTACCTG
>LJUQ01000022.1 GCA_001304505.1 Bacteroides sp. SM23_62_1 | reverse complement strand
CAAGCTTATAATTATAATTAATTGTCTGGTCATAACTTTCCTCCTTAATTATTTGTGAATAATATTATAATATATCAGGCATCTTTAATGCCTTCGGGAGGAATAGATCATAAAATCAGTTTGCAAGTCTGATTCAGAATATCAATTGAAGTTATCAGGGGTGGTAATGTAATCTCAGTAAATGAATGAACTAAATCTGACAAAGGTGATCTAACCGGATATATTAAAGAACAAGTTTCATAAACTGGATTGGATTTATTGCATTTTTCCTTAATATCATACTCAGAATCATCTTTGAGGTAATTCACCTGGTTAACACAACAATCCTCATGATTTGCTGTCAGATTATATGAACACGTCTGCTTTTCCGTAGTACTTTTATGCCGTTTATTTCTATCACAACAATTCTGACTTTTCGATTCTGTATTACAACATTCTGACTTGTAAAATAATACGATTTCTTGCTTGCCCGACTGTAAACAATTATGCCTTACATAATAAAAGCCTGTTGTTGGCATAAGGAATGCTATCGTTATAAAAGATGTTAATATTTTCCTGAAAATTTTCATAGATAGTCAAAAGTAGTGCAACAATCGATTAAAATCTAAGTTTTCAAGAATATTAACGTTTTTTTAACCACTGTCCAAGCAAGCTCTATTAAAGAACATAAAGCATTTATTTTTTATTTTATAGTTTTGGTATTAGCACGTAAAAGATCCAACTCGGTGTTAACAAATATCCAGAGTATCATCAGGGCTTCGTGGATTGCTGTATCGGGAAATATTTTCCTTTCCGTTCTTAAAATAATTGCAGGCGTTATATCGGGCAGTCTGGCTGTTCTGGCAGATGGCATTGATTCTGCAAGTGATATTGTAACATCATTAATAACACTTTTCACAGCTAGAGTAATGCGACGGCCTCCCAGTCCGGAATATCCTTATGGATATCTTAAAGCCGATACGATTGCTACCAAAGCACTTGCTTTCATCATATTTTTCGCCGGAGCTCAACTGGCCATTACAACAGTTCATGGATTTATTGAAGGAAAGGTACGGGAAATGCCTGAAATGCTGGCCATCTATGTAACACTGGTCTCCGTTGCTGGTAAGATATTACTATCAGTACACCAGTTCCGGAAAGGTAAACAGACCAACAGTGAAATGTTGAAAGCAAATGCAAGAAACATGCAGAATGATGTGCTGATTTCCCTGGCTGTCCTGGTTGGTTTGTTCTTCACTTTCATCCTTAAAATGCCGGTACTTGATTCTGTAACAGCATTGATTGTAAGTGTATGGATCATTAAAGTTGGTATTCAGATCTTTATGCAGACCAACCGTGACTTGATGGATGGTGTATCAGATAAGGGATTGTATCAGAAAGTATTTAAAGCTATTGAAAAAGTGGAAGGTGCTTATAATCCTCATCGTCTCAGGATCAGGAAAATCGGAAATTATTTTATGATCGCACTTGATATTGAGGTCGACAGTACAATTACAATCCAGGAAGCGCATAAAATCGCCTGTAATACAGAAAAAGCGATACGGAATGATATGGATAATATTTTTGATATTATGATACATATAGAACCGGCAGGCAGCTGCGAAGAAGAAGAGAAATACGGCGTTAAGGAATCAGATTTAACAAATTGATTGGCAATATAAACTTAAAACGGTAATATTTTTACCTCCCTTTATGCAGGCAGGTATATAATTATAAAACAGAAAATTCTGAGGTTATCGGGTAATTATGGTGCAGTATATTGCCCGCTCACGCCTTATTTGAATATTCTTCCTCCAGAAAAGGGGCAGTCTGCTTTTGTGATCGTAGTTAAGGCAGAAAAGGTGAGTAATAAGAACAGAGTGTGAATAGAATATATAAGCAATGACAGGAAAAAACAGACTCATTACTGAAATCCTCGCTATTAAAAACATGATCTCTAACTGTTGCATTATTCTGCTCAGGGAGAGACTCCAGGAAGAAGGAATTATTGTTCATGAGATTCGTCTGGGATCAGTAACAATCAGTCATGACCCCGAAAGGATTACAATGGAGAAGATTTACTCAATTATCCAATCAATTGGACTTGATATAATTCAGACCAGGGAAAAACAAATTGTTGAACAAATAAAAACAGCAATTATTGAATTGATTCACTATATGAATAATGTTGATTCAATTGCCAGAAAAGCTGATTACCTTGTTGAAAAACTTGGATATAATTACCAGTATTTATCACGATTGTTTTCTGCCCACGAACCTCTGACACTTGAACGATTTATTATCCTACAAAAAATTGAGAGAATAAAAGAACTGATTTTTTCCGGTGAGTTCACACTCAGTGAAATAGCTTATATGATGGATTATTCCAGCGTACAATACCTGTCTGCTCAATTTAAAAAGATCACCGGTTTTTCAGTAAGTGATTTTAAAGAGAAAAGACAATCACTTAAAATTCCTCTCGATAAATTGTATTGATCCTCATTTCATTACTGCCAAATAACATACATAATTTCATAACATTTTATCAGAATTTTATAACAGTTAATTTTTTTATTCGTTTCATATTTGTAATAACATAAATTTCCCGATAATTATGAAATTAAGAAAGAACATTGCGATCAGTGAATCAGGATTTATTTTCGACCCTACATCCGGTGATTCTTTTAGTCTTAATGAGGTGGGACTGGAAATTCTTGAACTTTTAAGGGATGATAAATCTGCTGAGGAAATAACCACCCATTTCACAAATCAATATGAAATTGATCCTGTAAGCTTTGAGAAATATTTTTTCGATTTTGTCGGAATGTTAAAGTATTATCAGTTGATTGACGAAGATGAAGAAGATTAAGGTAAATATCGCCGCTACGGGGTTGAACAATACAGATAATCCTGGTCCGGGTGTTCCTGTTATCAGGGCAATAAGAGAATCAGAACTGTTTGATCCAAGGATAATTGGCCTTGCCTATGAAAGTCTTGAACCGGCTATTTATATGCATAATATTGTTGACAAAGCATACCAGATCCCCTATCCCACAGAAGGGGCGGATGCGCTGATGGAGAGGATCAGGCAGATTAGCCTTAAAGATCCGATAGATGTTCTGATCCCTAATTTCGATTCAGAACTCTATGCCTTTATGAAATCAGAAAAAGTCCTAAAAGAGATTGGAATCAAGACATTCCTGCCCTCGTTGCAACACCTGGAAGAGCGCCATAAAGCTAATTTGAATGATTTTGGTAAAAAATATGACGTCCTGGTACCAAAGAGTAAACCAATTCTTAATCAAAATGATATTGAAAAAATAAGAGATGATTTTGAATATCCGGTTATGGTAAAAGGAAAATTTTATGATGCTTATCTTGCTTATAATCCTGAACAGGTCAGGATGTACTTCAATAAAATCAGTGCAAAATGGGGATTGCCAATTATTATACAGGAATTTATCCGGGGAACAGAAGTCAATGTAGTGGCCCTAGGTGATGGTGTGGGAAATACAATTGGAGCTGTCCCAATGAGAAAGCAATATATTACGGACAAGGGAAAAGCATGGGCAGGTATTACACTTGATGATAAAAAAATGCTTAACCTCACACATAAAATTATCCATTCAATGAAGTGGCGCGGAGGAATGGAACTTGAACTGATAAGGTCCCAAAAGAATGAATTACATGTCATCGAAATAAATCCAAGGATTCCTGCCTGGGTATACCTTGCTGTTGGAGCCGGGCAAAACCTTCCTGAAGCACTTGTTAAACTGGCTCTCGGTATGGAGGTCAAACCATTTGAGACGTATGAGATCGGCAAAATGTTCATCAGATATTCCTATGATCTGATAACTGACCTCTATGAATTTGAAAAACTATCTACACGGGGGGAATTATAATCATATGTCAAACATTAAACGTTTTGAATATCTATTAATCAAACTGATGCAGATAACATTCTGACATAATATTTATGCTGTCATAACTAATCATACCAGACTACAAACCTGAAAATTGATAATAAGATGGAAAAAAAACCATTTGAACGACCATATATTAAAAAATTAAGTGCCGGTATGCCCAGTAAATTTGGTATGCCTGTGCGAATCGATGCCATATCCAGCATTGACGAATATCCTGTTGAAGATTTAATTGAAAAATTTGGATCTCCTTTGTATGTTATCTCCGAAAAAAATATCCGTGAGACTATGGCAAGAGCAAAACAGGCATTTGCAACCCGTTATCCTAAAGTTCAATTTGCCTGGTCTTATAAGACCAATTATCTGAATGCAGTTTGCAGGGTATTTCATCAGGAAGGATCATGGGCTGAAGTGGTTTCCCGCTTTGAATATGATAAAGCGTTGCATAATGGTGTTAATGGATCACAGATCATATTTAATGGTCCGGACAAAACGGATGATGACCTGGAATGTGCAATCCATAACGATTCATTTATCCATATTGATCATTTCGATGAAATGTACGCGATCATAGATATTGCGGGTAAGCTGAATAAAAAACCAAAAGTCGCGATCAGGGTCAACATGGATACCGGTGTTTTTCCGATGTGGGACAGGTTCGGATTTAATTATGAGAATGGAGAAGCGTGGGATGCTATTAACCGGATCATGATCAATGAAAAACTTGAACTTGCTGGTTTACATACACATATTGGTACATATATGCTTTCCGCAAATGCTTACAAGGTAGCGATGGCCAAACTGGCTGACCTGGCTTTCAGGCTCGAGAAGAAATTTGGTGTTAATCTGAAGTATATCGATATCGGAGGTGGATTTGCTTCTAAAAATACGCTTAAAGGAGCATATCTCCCGGGAAAAGATACTGTCCCTACATTTGATGAATATGCCGAGGCCATTACTTCCGCACTTCTTAATTCTGAGATCAATCCAAGAAAGCTCCCTGTTCTTATCCTTGAGACCGGACGCGCATTGATCGATGATGCCGGGTATTTGGTAGGAACTGTCATTGCCAATAAAAGGCTGTCCGATGGAAGAAGAGCAACGATTGTTGATATTGGCGTTAATCTGATGTTTACATCCTTCTGGTATGAACATGAAATTCATCCTGCAAAATCATCTTCTGAACATCTTGAAGAGTCAACGATCTACGGCCCTCTGTGCATGAACATCGATGTACTCAGGGAAGCGATTGCCTTTCCTATCTTGAAAAAAGGAGACCATTTTGTAATTAAACGTATTGGAGCATATAATATGTCACAATGGATGCAGTTTATTACACTCAGACCCAATGTTGTTCTCATTGATATCAATGGAAATGATCATATTATCAGGAAAGCTGAGAAACTGGAAGATATTATAGCTTCAGAAAAAATTCCAGATCACCTGGCTTAAACAGGCGAATTATCCGCATGATCAAAAAAGATGACATATCTCTTTTCTTTAAAGGAATCCTGAATAGCTATTCCCAGGTTTTTTTTTCAGATAACAGAATATTTTCTGTTATCATACTTCTGGTCACCTTCGTGGATTTTTATGCAGGGCTCTTTGGATTGGTTTCAGTGATCATAACAAACAGTGCAGGATATCTTTTCGGTCTTCATAAACAAACAATCTCAAAAGGAATTTATGGTTTTAACAGTCTGCTGGTGGGATTGGCCCTGGGTATTTACTACCGCCCCGATTTCTTCCTTTTGATGATCATTATACTGGCAGCACTTTTTACCCTGTTTATTGCCGTTTCCATGCAGGGTGTTATTGGGAAATATGCTCTTCCTTATCTCAGTATACCTTTTCTTCTAAGTATATGGATTTTTACACTCGCAACAAGAGATTTTACTGTTCTGGGTATCAGTGAGCGGGGTATTTATACCTTTAATGATCTGTATATAATTGGAGGAAATTTCCTGGTCCGCATTTATGAATGGTGGAACGATCTTCATGTTGCACGATCCATAAGAATATACCTGATCTCCCTGGGTGCTATACTTTTCCAGTTTAACATTCTTTCAGGAATATTAATCGCTATTGGATTGTTATTGTATTCCAGGATATCCTTTACACTTTCTCTGCTGGGATTTTATGCTGCTTATCTTTTTTACGAAATAATTGGTGCTGACATATCTGAACTGAGTTACAGTTATATCGGTTTCAATTATATTCTTACCTCAATTGCCCTTGGGGGATTCTTTATCATTCCCTCTGCCAGATCCTATCTATGGGTTCTGGTTCTGGTACCTATAGTGGCAATCCTTACAATAAGCTTATCCACAATATTTGGGGTATTTATCCTACCTGTCTATTCTCTGCCTTTTAACATTATTGTACTGTTATTTCTCTATTCATTAAAATTCAGGGTGAATTTTTCTCCAAAACTCACAGAAGTACTTATTCAACAAAATTCGCCGGAAAAAAATCTGTATTCATTTCATAATGACCTGATCCGTTTCAGGCATAATATGATACCGGTTAAATTACCCTTTTATGGTACCTGGACAATCACCCAGGCACATGACGGAGAACATACCCACAAAGCCGAATGGAGGCATGCATGGGATTTCGTAATTACTGATGCGGATAAAAAGCAATATAAAAATAAGGGTGAACTTTTAACAGATTACTACTGTTTTGATAAAGCTGTACTGGCACCGGCAGATGGTACTATTGAACATGTTGAGGATGATATTCCGGATAACAAAATAGGTGATGTGAATATCCATGAGAACTGGGGTAATACGGTGATAATCAAACACGGTGATACACTTTTTAGCTCTCTTAGCCATCTTAAATCAGAATCCATCAAAGTAAAACCTGGAGATCGTGTTAAGGAAGGAGATATTGTCGGAAATTGTGGGAATTCAGGCAGGTCACCCTACCCGCATCTGCATATTCAGTTCCAATCAACTCCCTATATTGGATCCCCAACCATGCATTATCCCTTTAGCTACTATATCCTTCTCTCTGAAAAAGATTTTGAATTAAAACAATTTGAAATTCCACAACAGGATCAGAAGGTTTCAAACATAGAAGTGAACGATTTGATTCACAACGCATTCAATTTTATACCTGGATATAAACTCGCATTCCAGGTGAATAATAATAAAGATGAATTTACCGAAACATGGGAAGTTCAAACCGATCCATACAATAATACTTATATCGTCTGTCAACAGGATCATTCCAAAGCGTGGTTTACCAACGACGGTAACCTTCTCTATTTCAAACATTATGAGGGCAGGAAAAATACTTTATTATACTTTTTCTTTATTTCAGCTTTTAAAATTCAGCAGGGATTTTATTCAAACCTGGTCCTTCACGATAAATTCCCATTAAACCTGATTTATAAACAGCCATTACTCAGTCTTCAGGATTTTGTCGCCCCATTCTGGAAATTCCTGCAATCTGAATATGCTATTACTTACGATTTTATCGATAATGAGATCTCCCCATCAAAGATCGTTCTTATATCGGAAGCCAGAAACAAAATTTTTGGTCAGTGTATAGCTGAATCTTTCAGTACTATTGAATTGGACAACAATGGTTTAAAACAATTTTCTGTGAAGGGAAAAGGATTATCAATTAATGCTATATGTCAGCCAGATCAGTTATTATAAATATATTGTTGTTTGCTTCCTGGATTATTTCCGCCCAGGAAAGCAATTTTATTACTGTTGATAAAGAAACTTATCAGCTTTATTCAGATAAAGAATGGACCACGCTTATTGAAAAAGGTAATCAGGCAATAAAAAGCGGGTTTGATTATTATTACTTACGCATGAGGCTTGGTATAGCATACTATGAAAAACATAATTATATCAAAGCATCCAGGCATTTTAAAAAAGCTCTCACTTTCAATGAAAATGATCCGGTGGCACTTGAATATCTTTACTACGCCTGTTTACTCCTGGGAAAATATGACTGTGCAAGGTATAATATTGTCTCAAATGCAGGTAATTATTTTCCCGCTGATCTGACAGGTTATCAGATTGTAACAAGAGATTTTCATAATTTCAGTCTGTCAGCTTCACATCCTATTGGACATAGATTCAGCCTGTTTCATGGATATACCTATCTGAATAAAACAGATTTTCACCATTACAACGATGGTATCTACATTATTAACAACCTCGACTATGCCATCAGGCAGCATCAGTATTATGTCACCCTGAGTACGACATTCCGGAATAATTGGGTTATCAGTCCCTCCATACACCTACTAACTTATTCTTATCCTTTGATTAATTCGATCTCAACAGGTGGACTAAAAGGAGTACAGGTGAGTTACAATACAGTAAATGATTATGGTCTCGTAACCGGCTTGTCTGTTCTTAAGTCTGCAGGAATTGCAGATATCCGGTTTGCTTCCCACTATACATTCCTGAACGATAAAGAATATTTTCAGAATTTAATGGGAATTACCATTTTTCCTCTAGGTAATTTGAACCTATATCTGGGAGGAGATATAGCCACAAATTTTCAATTAATTAGTGAAAAAAATATTCAGCCTGTGTTTCATGTATTTCTTGGTTTTTCCATGTTTGAAAAATTATGGATGGAATTCTCCGGTACAATAGGTGAAATACAAAACTTTACCGAATCCAATGGATATTATATCTATAACAGTCTTGATGCAATTCGTCAGAAGGGTAATTTGACTGTGTTAATTCCTTTCGACCGAAAAGGTTCAGTGGTCTATCTGGGTTCTAAATTTTCCCGCCACGAAAGTCAACCATACCCTATTTCTGAGTCAGTTGCCACGCAAAGCAACTTAATACAATATGATAGTTATTCAATATATGGAGGTATATCATGGAAACTTTAAAATTAATCCGCATTATTTTTTTACTGACGGCATTAATCTGGTATAACCAGGAGATCTTTTCTCAGGATTTTACCACCGTCAAGGATGCATTTCAGAATAGTTATATCCAGGAAGCTACAGGAGATTTTTCAGCAGCAGCTCTTTCACTTAAAAATGTATATGATGAGAAATCATACGAGATCAATCTCAGACTTGGTTGGCTGACATACCTTTCCGGTAACTTCATTGAATCACAAGCTTATTATAATAAAGCTATAACTTTAAGGCCTTTTGCCATTGAACCACGGTTCGGCATTATTTACCCTGTTTCAGCATTGGGCAACTGGACATTTGCTATCGGTCAATATGAGAAAATTATTGAAATCGCACCTAATAATACCTATGCGCTTCATCGTCTTGGATTAATATACTACGGGAGAGAGGATTATGAGACTGCTCTCAAATACTTTGAAAAAGTGGTTAATCTGTATCCCTTTGATTATGATGCATTAACAATGTTAGGGTGGACATATTTCAAACTTAAAAATTACAGAGAGGCAAAAGTATTGTTCCAGAAAGCCTTATTAAATACCCCGAATGGCAGTTCAGCAACAGAGGGTTTGGATTTACTTAAGTAGACAAAATACATTCTGTTCAACCAGATAAAAATTTTCTCTGATTTATATTATCCAATTAATTTTTTCTCAAATTGCAAATTTCTTATTGTATGTCTTTAAATATCAATGTAATGAAAAAAACAGTAATCTTATTTATTTTAACCTTAACATTCACTGTCAGTCATACTCAGCTGTCGCTGGAAAATGTCTATTCAGTTTCTGCAAATATTATTGAACTTGAGAAATCAGGTTTAAAGTACTATTCAATGGATATAGTAAATAAACAGTCACGTATATATAACATGGACCATTCCATCTTTAAAGTATTTGACCTTATTGTTCCGGATGGATATTATCTCTATAATATTCAATTCGTGTCAGAACATTTATTTAATTCTGATGATCTGGTTGAGTTGGTCTATACATACTCCAAGTATAATGAAATAGAAACAGGATTCTGGTGGTATACTTATGAAACAAGGATCGTAAATGAGAATGGTACGGAGCTGTTAAAAATTCCTGGTGCGGGATATACCAATATAATCGATGCTGGCGATTATGGCAAAAAATTCCTTGTATGGATTTATGATTATTCTGTGCTTCCGGCAGTTACTCATACAAATGTCTATAGTCTTCCTGATCAGTCAACATCATCAAAATCCTTAATCGAATATTCTCCATTGGTAAATCTTGGTAATCCATTTCCAAATCCTTCAAATGGAATGACTTCAATACCTGTCTCAATCCCCTCATCCCATTCACCGGGTATATTAAATCTATATGATATGAATGGAAATCTTGTGGAAAGCAAAACTGTCTTAAATTCAGATGAAGTAATACAAATACCTGCGGGTACCTTATTGCCGGGAACATATATCATTAACCTGAATGCAAACCAGGAACAATCAGATGCGAAAAAGATAATTGTTAAGTAAACGATCCTGATTCTTACCTATTCGGACATATAAATATTTTGTACAGTCAGTAATTGTATTAAAATACTTTATTTTTGTATAAAATTTTTTCAGAAAAATCAAATGAATCAGAATCAAAATACTACAACAACCGGATCAGGTATAACTGGTAGAAAATCCATGAGGAAGAGGCCTGTTTTCCTGATTATATTGTTGATCATCCTTGCGCTGACACTTATCTACCTCGGGTATACATACAACGAACTAAAAAAACAATCAGAAATTGAAAAAGCTGAACTGGAGAGGCAAAAAACTAACCTGGAGGATGAACTTAAATCCATATATTCCAAATACGATTCTCTTAAATCGGAAAATGATACGATGAATCTGAAGCTGTTGGTTGAACAGCAACGGATTGAACGGCTCCTAAAAATTAATGCCAATAATGTTTATAAAATTCGCATGTATGAGAAGGAGCTTGAAACAATCAGAAAAGTATTGAGAAGTTATATTTACCAGATAGATTCATTAAATCAGGCAAATATTGCATTACGTACTGAAAATATAGAGGTGAGACAACAGTTGAGAAGGGTTGAAAAGGAAAAGGAAGATCTTACCCAGGTTAAAGAGGAGTTGGAAACAAAAGTTGAAATAGCATCTGTTATCAATGCAAAAAATATTACTGTAACACCACTTAACAAAAGAAGTAAGGAGAATCTTAAAGCTGATAGGGTCGAAAAACTGCAAACATGTCTTACACTCCGTGAAAATGCAATAATTCCGCCTGGAAATAAAATTGTTTATCTGCGTATTGCACGGCCGGATGATGTTATTTTGACTTCTGGTGTCAATCTTTTTGAATTTGAGGGAGAACAGATTGTATATACAGCAAGCCGTGAAGTCCAATATGAGAATGTGGATGTGGATTTATGTATTTTCTGGACAAATGACGGACAACTTATTCCGGGAAACTATCGCCTGAATCTTTATTGTGATGGAAAGGATATCGGATCGACCACATTTTCTTTGAAATAAATTCTTGAACCTCAATTCCCGGATTCAGTCAATAAAAAGGTCCCTGATAATATGATCTGAAATAAAGATCCCTGTTTCAGTTAAAAATACTTTTTCCTCCCGCCTGGCTAATTCCCCTCTTTTTATATAACTATCGGAACTCAAAAGGAAATGATTGTAATATTTTCTTCCGAATGCAGACAGCAGATAAGAAAGATCTGTCCCCCACATTGTTCTCAGAGATGTTAATACATATTCATGATACCTGGCTTGTGTATCAAGAGCCTCACTCTTATAATATCCTGTTCCGGTATTGACTCCCCTTATATAACTTATATTTCTCGAAATATTCCATCTCCTTGACTGTCCATCAAAAGAATGGGCAGATGGCCCTATACCAAGGTATTCCATTTGCGTCCAATATCCCAGATTGTGCCTGGAAATAAATTTTTCTTTTGCGAAATTTGAAATCTCGTAATGAATATACCCTGCTGATTTCATCACTTTCATCAATACCCTGAGTTGATCCAGGCTTAATTCATCTTCCAGTTCCTGTATTCTTCCTTTTCTTTTCCTGTGGTAAAATATTGTTCCCGGTTCATATACCAGATGATAAGCAGATAGATGTTCCAGATCAAAATCCTTAAATTTCTCCAGATTACTGTGCCATTTCTCAAGTGTCAATCCAGGAAATCCATAGATTAAATCGATATTAATGTTATTAATTCCTCCTTCTCTTGCTATCATTATACTTTTGCCTGCCTGTAAAGAATTATGCACCCTGTTCATGAAATGTAAATCCTCATTATAAAATGATTGAATCCCAATACTCAGCCTGTTAATTCCAAGTTTTACAATATCTTTTATGTATTGTATAGATATATCTTCCGGATTTGCTTCTAACGTTATTTCAGGATTTGGATTGATTTGATAATGCATTGAGATTGTTTCCAATAAGCCGGCAAGTTGTGAATGTTTTAATAAAGATGGCGTACCACCTCCGAAATATATAGTGCTAACCGGTTGTCTGTTAATACATTCTTTTCTTATTTCCAGTTCCTTCTTGATTGCATTCAGTAATTCATCCATATAAGAAAAGCAGGTAGTAAAGTGGAAATCACAGTAAGAGCATGCATTTCTGCAAAATGGTATATGTATGTATATCCCAGCCAAAACGTAATATAATCTAGATGTTTATTTTTATTCCCTCGCTGTAAACGAGGGAATATGATAAATAATTAATAATCAATTATAACTATCAACAGACCATGCCACAGATCAATTCACTTCTATAAAATTAAAGTTAATGTATACAGTTTCTATTTTTTCTTAAAAGGCTTTTATTTATATCTTCGCTTTTATCTTATAAGTAATATGTGTTGCTTGCGGCTGTAAAAATTTTAATAGGTAAATGGGTCAGTTTATTAAGGATTTCTGGAAGACGATAGTCTGGGCTGTAATAATTATTATCCTTAGTTGTTTACCCGATGATCATATCGAATCTCAAAAATGGAATATTCTTCCTCATCAGGATAAAATATTGCATTTCCTCTTTTATAGTATCCTTAGTATCCTATTCATCAGGGAATATCAGAAACATTCCAGGAGACCTGAATTAAATTCAGTAATATTTGCAATCTCCTTTGTCTTTATTATTGCTTTTGGAACAATCCTGGAAATTATACAGGAAAAGTTCGTTCGATCAAGAAATGGAGAATTAATGGATCTTTTATTTGATATTTTTGGATTTGTTCTTGCTTTTCTCTCATTATATCTTTATGGCTTTATCAGACACTATAATAAAAGAATTAAAAATTAATGTGTTGCATAATTATAATAAGAAAGTATTTGAATTATGATTTTTTAGAGCTGTATCAGGGTGCAATTTTTTAAATTCTTTTCTTTCAATACAATCTTTCAAATCCCACAACGCATTAAAGATTAAATTTATTCTTTCCATTCACTATTTCATTAACAAGATTACCTATGCTCTGGTTACGGAAAAGACTAAGTAAATTTTTTCTTATTTCTGAATATTTATAGTGCATAGAGCAGGGTTCAAACTCATTACAATTATCAAGTTTAATAAGACATTGATTAAAAATATCCTGTCCATCAATAATGTCGACAATGTCTATTAATTTAATATCCTGTGCATTCTTTCCCAATCCAAATCCACCATGTGGCCCCTTGGTTGATGATAATAATTTTTGTTTTGCTAATGTCTGAAGAATTTTGCCCAGAAAAGGTGTGGGTATTCCAAGATCTTTTGATATAATTTTTATACCTATCTTTTTTTCCTCTCCTGCATTCAATGCCAGGTATATTACCGCCCTTATTGCATATTTTGATGTATTGGATAACATTTTAATTACTTTTTAATCTATTATTGGTGTTTTTATTAAAATTATTTTTACCTGTAACTCAAATTTATACAAATTATTTATTTAATACTTAAAAGTATTTATTTTATTCTTGTGTTTAATAATTAAATGAGTTGGGAATTCAATAGCCTGTTAAAACATAGTTAATACTTATTGGATTATTTATTAAATATTTTTTTTTGGCCTTAATTTTGAATGTTATTATTGTTTTTTATGAGTATTCAAAATTTAATTCTTATAATTTATACTTTTAGATAAACAAAAAATTAACAATCTGTACAGTAATAGAATTTGTGCATACGTGAAATTATCTTAATCAACAGCTTGTTAAATTTTTTTTAATTATTTCTTTTTCAATAATTTTTTTTTTATCTATTTGTTCATTATTTGTTACTTCCAGCTTAATATTGATTTAAAAATTTATTTTAAATATTTAATAACAATTCTAACATAACATAAACATTATCATAATAATTTTGATAAAATATTTAATATATAATGGCAGTAGATAAATCTGATTTAATAATGAAAGGCTATGTCGATATTGCTGTTGAAGATTCTGTAAATATGGTAGAAGAGATCGGCAGGATGAGAAGAGAAAAAAATGCAATCATACTTGCTCATTTTTATCAAATTGGTGAAATACAGGACATTGCGGATTTTGTAGGTGATAGTCTTCAATTATCACAGCAGGCTGCGAAAACAAAAGCGGAGATTATTTTATTTGCAGGTGTTTATTTCATGGCAGAAACAGCAAAAATTTTATCACCAGAAAAAAAAGTGTTAATTCCTGATCTTAATGCCGGATGCTCATTATCTGAATCATGTGATCCTGAAGAATTCAGAAAATTTATAGGTTTAAATCCAGGTCATATAGTTGTATCATATGTTAACACATCAGCTGAAATTAAAGCTCTTTCAGATATAATCTGCACATCATCAAATGCTGTACAGATCATAAATAGTATTCCGGAAAAAGAAAAAATCATATTTGCACCGGATAAAAATTTGGGGAATTATATTAAAAGCATAACAGGAAGGGAAATGAGGATATGGCAGGGTGCCTGTCACGTACATGAAGAATTTTCACTTGAAAAAATTTTAGAGATAAAAAATAAAAATATGGATGCTAAAATCATCGCACATCCTGAATGTGAACAACCAATATTACTTGTTGCAGATTATATTGGTTCAACAAATGCTCTTTTAAAGTATACAAAGTCAGATGAGAATAAGAAATATATTGTTGCAACAGAATCCGGAATAATACACCAGATGAAGAAAGTAAACCCTGAAAAATTGTTTATTCCCGCTCCACCGGAAAATGCAACATGCGCATGTAATGATTGTAATTTTATGAAACTTATAACAATGAAAAAAATATATAATACGCTGAGGTTTGAAATACCTGAAGTTATTGTTGAAAAAGAAATAAGAAATAAAGCTGTTAAATCAATAAGGAGAATGCTTGAAATATCTGATAGATTAGGTTTATAATAAATGAAATTGTTAAGAATAATAATTATTCCTATTTTATTTTTATCCTTTTTCAAGACAACAAATGGTCAGCAGGAAGAGGTAAGTGATGGATATGTGAAATTCTATTATCCGAATGGACAGGTTTCCAGTGAAGGTATGATGAAAGATGGTAAACCAGATGGCTACTGGAAAACCTACTATGTTACAGGTGTGATAAAATCTGAAGGTAAGAGGACAAATTATATGCTTGATAGCATATGGGTCTTTTACAATCAGAAAGGTGATACTACTCAGAAAATAAGTTATATGTACGGAAAGAAAAATGGATATAGTATAACATATGGATATGAGAATTTATGGGAAGGTGTTGATACTGGCGTGGTAATAGCCAAAGAACTTTACATCAATGACAAAAAAGAAGGAATATCATATTATTATTATCCTGATGGTAATTTAAAAAGTGAAGTACCATATGTAAACGGTAAAAAACAGGGACTGTCAAAAGAATATGACGAAAATGGTATTATTATTACACTTGTTTATTATCATAATGGTTATATGACTGACAGAGAGGAAATTAACAGAAGGGATGCATATAGAAACAAGCAGGGTACCTGGAAAGAATTTTACCCGGATGGCAAGGTCAAGAAAGAAGAGGTTTATAAAGATAATTTGCTGGATGGGCTTTATAAAACTTTTAATGAAAGCGGAAATCTATTGCTGGTTTTAAATTACAGCAGTGGGAAGTTGGTCGAAGAAGTGGAACAGGAACAGATGGATGTTGATATAAGAAATGAATATGATGATCAGAACAGACTTATTGCCAGTGGGGCATTTAGAAATAATATTCCTGTTGGAATTCACAGGACATATGACAAGGAAGGAAATGTAATAAATTCAAAAATATATAATGAATCAGGAAATGTTGTTGCAGAAGGTATTATTGATGTTGAAGGAAACAGGGAGGGACCCTGGAAGGAGTATTATCAGGATGGAAAAATAAGGGCAACAGGGAATTATCAGAATAATGAAAGATCAGGCAAGTGGGTATTTTACTATAAGAATGGAAAAGTTGAACAAACAGGAGATTTTATTAGAGGTAGAACAACGGGAATATGGACCTGGTATTATGAAAATGGTATTATGTCGAGAGAAGAATCATATTTTAATGGTAAGGAAGATGGAATAATGATTGAATATTCAACGGATGGCAGAATTCTGACCAGAGGAGATTATGTTGAAGGGGAGAAAGAAGGTGAATGGTATTACAGGGTTGGTGATCATATTGAAACAGGATATTATATTACTGGATTAAGGGATGGATTATGGAGATATTTTTATAATGACAGCACCTTGAAATTTGAAGGTAAATATTTGCAGGGAAATCCAGATGGAAAACATAAACTTTACTATGAAAACGGTGTTGTTAAGGAAGAAAGGTACTATATAATGGGCATTCGCGAGAAGAACTGGAAGAGATATGATGAAGAAGGAAACCTTACCATGACAATAACTTATCAAAATGACTCTGAAACCAGAATAAATGGTATAAAAGTTGAATTACCGGAGCGAGAGATAAAATTAATCCAATAACTTTTCCTTTCATGGAAAATAATTTTCATATTGTTTCCGGACTTATAACTGAGCAGGATAAAGAGTTTGAAAAGAAGTTAAGACCACTTGATTTTACAGATTTCAAGGGGCAAAATAAGGTTATTGAGAACCTTAAAGTATTTGTGACAGCAGCCACACAGCGCAAAGACGCACTCGACCATGTTTTATTACACGGCCCTCCGGGTCTGGGAAAAACAACCCTGGCGCATATTATTGCTAATGAATTGAACGTTAACCTGAAATCAACATCCGGTCCGGTGCTTGATAAACCAGGAGATCTTGCGGGTCTGTTAACGGGTCTTGAAGAAAATGATGTTTTATTTATTGATGAGATACACAGACTTGCTCCCGTTATTGAAGAATATCTGTATTCAGCCATGGAGGATTACAGGATTGATATCATGATTGACAAAGGCCCGGGGGCAAAATCGATACAGCTAAAAATCAATCCTTTTACTTTGATAGGCGCAACCACAAGGTCAGGCCTACTTACCAGCCCGTTGAGATCAAGATTTGGAATAAAATTCCTGCTTGAATATTACGATACAGAAAATTTAAAAAACATTATAGAAAGATCAGCAGGGATCCTTGAAATTCCTATAACACAGGATGCTTCACAGGAACTTGCTTCGAGAAGCAGAGGAACTCCAAGAATAGCAAATGCATTGTTAAGAAGAGTACGGGACTTTGCCCAGGTCAAAGGTGATGGAAATATTAATATTGAAATAACTGAGTTTGCGCTGGATGCAATGAATATTGATAAACATGGCCTTGATGAAATGGATAATAAAATACTTACTACAATCATTGAAAAATTCAAAGGAGGCCCCGTGGGACTCACAACTATAGCAACGGCAGTTGGTGAAGAAGGTGGGACAATAGAGGAAGTGTATGAACCATTTTTAATTAAAGAAGGATACATAAAAAGAACACCCAGAGGAAGACTTGTCACTGAAATTGCTTATAAACATCTCGGAAAAAAAATGTTCGGAGATGGAGAATTAAAATTTTAATTTATATTTATAATTTATTAATTACTAATTTGTTGGGGACCTGATACCAGATGTATGAAAAGAAAAATATGATTGAGAGATAATATTCAGGATTTGACAATTAAAGTGTTGTAAAACAGTATATTAGATTGATAGGTAAGAGATTTAAAAAACAAAATCTAAAAGAGTAGAAATATAAAAATATTAAATCGTGAAGGAATTAATAAAATCATCCGGAATCATTTTAATTCTTCTTGGCATATGTTTGCTGGCATATTCGTTGCTTAAAGGGCAAACTAATAATGTTTGGTTGATTATAAGTACAATTTTGATTTTACTGGGGCTTTTTGCCTACATATTCCTAAATAAATACTTTTCATAAGAAAACGTGTTTTAATAAAAAAGGCAACGGTTTTATTCATAAAGATTGGCAATTCTTATTAATGCAGCTTCATTCAAAACGGCTATTTTTCTGCCATTGAGATCAATTAATTTATCATGTTTAAACTCGGATAACAGGCGAATCACTGATTCCGTTGCAGTTCCGACAATATTAGCAAGCTCTTCGCGGGTAAGTGATATTTGAAGTATTTTATGGTCATCGAGGCCAAACTCATTTTTTAAATGGATTAGAATCTCTGCAAGCCTTTCACGTACAGTTTTTTGCGCTATATCAGTGATATATGCATTGGCTTCACCAAGTTCCCGGCAGGCAAGCTGTAACAACTCAAGGGAGAAAGTACCATTATTTTTAATTAATTCAATGAAAGTTTGGGCAGGGATATGACAAACAAATGCATCTTCTAAAACCTTAGCTGTTGTACAGGCAAGTTCTTTGCTGAGAACTGAACGAAAGCCGATTAAATCACCATGTTTTGCAAACCTGATAATCTGCTCCTTCCCATCAACTCCTGTTTTATAAACTTTAATAATACCTTTCTGAATACAATAACAACCATTTATACGACTTCCTTCATGATAAAGAACTGTGCCTCTTTTATAACTCTCTGATTTTTTATCAAAGTTGAGTTTATCAAGATCTTCGTTGGTAAGATGCTTAAAAATAGAAGAAGATCTGATATGACAATCCTCACCACAATTATACTGGATATTAGCTGACATAATCTGTGAACAAAACAAACAAAACAAACTTTAAAATTAAGGAATCAATTATATTTAATACCTAATTTTGTAAAAATAATCAAATATTTAAATATCTATAGATATGACCGAATCGATAAATCTTACATGGGTTGATAATATGGCATTTGAGGCGGATGTGATGGGTTATAAAATGATGATAGATGCCGATCCTGAATTTGGAGGACAATACAGGGGACCAAAGCCTAAACCACTAATGCTTGTAGCTCTTGCAGGATGTACTGGAATGGATCTGGTTTCACTATTGAAAAAAATGCGTGTTGAATTTGATTCCCTGAATGTTTCAGTTGAAGGGACAACAACGGATGAGCATCCGAAAAGATTTACGAGAATGATTGTAATATATCGGTTAAAAGGTATGAATATTGATAAAAACAAGGTTGAAAAAGCTGTTGAACTCAGCAAAGAAAAATATTGTGGTGTCGCTGCTTCATATAAAGCATCTATGGACATCGATTACAGGATAGAAATAATGGAATAAGTGATGAGCGATTTTAAAAACCGGGTTTTTAATTTACAGGCTATAATTTATAGAGCCGCGTCTCAACGCGGCTCTATAAATATAACACTTTTAATGTCTTAGAATTAAACCAAAAGGCAAAAGGCAAGTATATAAATTAATTCCGACTTAATATAGGCCAGTAAACTGATCTAAAAACCGTTTGTCATTTTCAAAATAAATACGCAGATCATTAATCTGATATTTTAACATTGCTACCCTTTCAATGCCCATACCAAACGCATAACCTGTATATTTGACAGGGTCAATGCCACAAAATTCAAGAACATTCGGGTCAACCATTCCACAGCCCATTATTTCAAGCCATCCTGTATGTTTACAAACGTTACATCCTTTACCATTGCAAATGCTGCACGATATATCCATTTCTGCAGAGGGTTCAGTAAATGGGAAAAAAGAAGGGCGGAGGCGTATTTTAGTATTATGTCCGAACATTTCACGTGTGAAGAAGTAAAGTGCCTGTTTCATGTGTGCAAAAGAAACACCCTCATTAATATATAAACCTTCAACCTGGTGGAAAATACAATGTGCACGTGCAGAGATCGCTTCATTTCTGAAAACCCTTCCGGGAGATATAGTGCGAATTGGGGGTTTCTGATTTTCCATTACCCTTACCTGTACAGGAGAAGTATGTGTTCGTAGAAGGATGTCCGGATTTTTCTGGATGAACAAAGTATCCTGCATATCTCTGGCAGGATGGTCTTTGGGAAAATTTAAAGCGCTGAAATTATGCCAGTCATCTTCAATTTCAGGACCTTCGGAAACAGTAAAACCCAGCCTGGAAAAAATCTCAATAATTTCATTCCTGATAATGGATACAGGATGCCTTGAACCGAGAGGAATAGATTCACCAGGCAGGGTAAGGTCATATTCACCGATAATTGTATCTTCAACATGAAATTTTATTTCAAGTTCGGATAATTTATTGGTTGCAAGTATCTTAATTTCATTAAGCTGCTTCCCGATCGCTTTCTTCTGGTCAGGAGGAACAAGTTTAAATTCGTTAAATAACTGGGAGATAATTCCCCTTTTACTGAGGTATTTTAGCCTGAAAGCCTCAGAATCATCCTTTGAAGATGCTTTGTAAGTTTTAATTTCTTCAGCAAGCTGTTTAATACGGTCAATCATTATCTTCTATTTATTCCGGGCAATAATTTCCTATTAATCAATAACTTGAATTTTTATTCTGATATCTTTAAGAGGTCGGTTATTACTATCAGTAGAAACTGCTGCAATACGATCTACAACATCAAGACCTGAGATAACTTCACCAAATACAGTGTACCCATAATCAAGATGCGGTGTTCCTCCGATGGTTTTGTATACATTCCTTTGCTCCTGGGTAAATCGGATGTGTAAATTTCTTTGCTCCATTATGTCAAGCTGATTATCAGTAAACAAAGTGCCTTGCACGATATAAAATTGGGAGCCGGAAGAAGCACGCTGTGGATTTATGTCATCACCCTGCCTGGCAGCGCCAACTGCCCCTTTTTTATGATACAAACTTGGATGAAATTCCGCCGGTATCGTATATCCTGGACTGCCAAGACCAATTATCTCACCAGGCTTTGCGTCCCTGGAAGAAGGATCACCTGCCTGAATCATAAAATCGTTGATAACACGGTGAAATAACTGGCCATTAAAGTATCCATCTTTAACAAGATTAAGAAAATTTTCTGTGTGCAAAGGAGATTCTTCGTACAGGGCTATTTTAATATCACCCAGGCTTGTGCTTATTAATAAAGTATGAGCAGGTGTCTGACAATTAGCCTGATATTTTGGAAATAAAAAAAATAAAAGCAAAATAAAAATGAAAAAAAACTTAAAATGCTTCATATGGTTGTAAAATAATGCATTAATTGATAAATAAGTAAAATGCAAAAATTCATTTCTTTATAATTGCCAGCAGCAAAGCTAAGAAAAATTAGATTTGTCGAAGAATTTAAGAAATATTATCAAATGGAAAGTAAAATTATTGCCATATCGGGAGCAACAGGTTTTATTGCAGAACACTTAATAAATGCTTTTAAGGAATATAAAACCATTCTGATAACAAGGGAAGATTTCAAAGGTAAATCCGACATATTGTTTGAAAAGATTATAAAAGCTGATGTTTTAATTAATCTTGCGGGTGAACCGATAATTAAAAGGTGGAATAAAAATAATAAACAGGCAATAATGAATAGCAGGATCGATACAACCACGAAAATTCTGAAAGGAATTCAATTAACCGGCAAAAATATTCATTTACTATCTGCCTCTGCGATAGGCATTTATAATGACAAAGGTATACACAACGAACAAAGCTGTCAATACTCGGAAGGATTCCTGTATGAAGTAATTGAGAATTGGGAAATGTTAATAAGAAAAACCAGGTTAAAGAACTTGAAATGGACAATTCTAAGAATTGGAATAGTACTTGCTGGAAATGGTGGATTTTATAGACGAGTAAAGCCAATTTTTAAAATTGGACTTGGGGGAAAAATTGGGAATGGAAAACAGTGGATGTCATTTATACACATCGATGATCTGGTAAATGCTGTAAGATTTATAATTGAAAAAGAACTGGATGGTATCTTTAACCTCACAGCACCAAATCCTGTTACAAATAAAGAATTTACACAAGTGATTGCAAGAATATTTAAAAAGCCTGCGATAATACCTTTACCTGTTATGGCACTAAAAATAGTGTTTGGTGAAGGAGCAAGTGTAATTTATTCAGGGCAGAATGTAATCCCGGAAAGATTAATAACTGAAGGATTTAAATTTAAATACCCCGATATTGAATCCACATTAAAAGCCATCAGTGTTGATTAATTTTTAAAATAAAATAATAAAGGTATCATATCACAGTTTATATTTAGTTGATAAAGATCCAGGGGAGTTGAGATGACTGATTATCAATAAATTTTGTTATTGTAAACAGAATATGGACCAGCTACAATTATGAATCAGATAAAACAGTTATTTGGACAGACAGCGATATATGGTATGGGAACCGTGGTCCCGAGATTATTAAATTATATTCTCCTTACACCTTTTTTTACGAGAATTTTTAAACTTGGCGAGTATGGAATTGTAACCGAACTTTATGCTTACGTTGTCTTTCTGTTGGTGATCCTGACATATGGAATGGAAACAGGATTTTTCAGGTATGCTGAAAAGTATAGAAATAAAGATCAGGTATTCAGTACATCTCTTATATCACTATTTGCCACATCAACAATTTTTATTATGGCCGTATGGCTTTTTGCTAAAAATATTGCAGATATCCTTGGTTACACAGATCATAAGGAATATATTATTCAAATAGGACTGATTGTTGGTATTGACGCCTTTAGTGCAATTCCGTTTGCCAGACTGAGACAAAAAAACAAGGCAATGAAGTTTGCAATTATAAAAATCGCAGGGGTGCTCATAAATATTTGCCTTAATTTCCTTCTGCTTTTTTTCATTCCAAAATATGAATTACATACAAAATATGTATTTATATCATATTTATACAGACCAGAAATCGGTGTTGGATATGTATTTATTTCAAATCTGATCGCAAGTATTTTCACCCTGCTAATGTTGGCTGGAGAAATTTTTAAGACAAACCTGAGATTCGATAGGATACTGTGGAAAGAAATGATATTGTATTCGTTGCCATTGCTTGTGGCAGGGCTTGCAGGAACTGTAAATGAAACACTGGACCGTGTTTTATTAAAACATTTAATTGAAGGAAATGTAAATCCACTTGAACAACTTGGTATTTATGGAGCAAATTATAAAATTGCTGTCCTCATGCAATTGTTTATCCAGATGTTTCGTTTTGCGGCAGAACCATTTTATTTCTCAAAAGCATCTGAAAGCAAGGCTAAAGAGCTTTTTGCGGATGTTATGAAGTATTTTATTATATCCTGTATGCTGATATTTCTCGTCGTTACTTTATATATTGATTTTTTCAGATATTTTATAGGTAAAAATTTTCATGAGGGATTGAATATTGTACCAATCATTTTATATGCAATTTTTCTCCTTGGCGTATTTTTCAATTTATCAATATGGTATAAACTAACCAATCTCACTAAATATGGTGCCATGATAACCATTACAGGTGCGTTTATTACATTTATTATTAACTGGTTGTTTATTCCTAGGTATGGTTATATAGCATCCGCATGGGCTCACTTAATATGTTATTTGACAATGGTCGTAATCTCATACTTCATTGGAAAGAAATATTATGACGTACCATATAAGCTTAAATCAATAGTGATATATGCATTAGTACCGGTATTGATTTATAAATTCGCAAACTGGTTAAATATTGAAGCGGGGGGTATAAAAATTATTTTACATACAGTATTATTATTGGTTTTTGTTATGATGGTAGTGATTATTGAGAAAAGAAACATAAAGAGTATTTTCATAAATTCAGAATAAAATGGTCGTAAAAATTGTAAATAAGTCCAAACATCATCTACCAGAATACAGAACAAAATATTCAGCAGGAGTTGATCTTGTTGCCAATCTTGATCAGGCGATTATATTAAAACCACTGGAAAGGGCTCTCATACCAACTGGCCTGTATATAGAATTACCGGAAGGCATTGAGGCACAGATACGACCCAGAAGTGGACTGGCTATAAATCATGGAGTAACCGTATTAAATACACCTGGGACAATTGATTCAGATTACAGGGGTGAAATAAAAGTCATTATGATAAATTTATCAGATGAAACATACAAAATTACTGATGGAGAACGAATTAGCCAGATGATTATTAGCAGGTATGAAAGAGTAGAATGGAATGAGGTAGAGATGTTACAGGAAACGGGACGCGGCAAAGGAGGTTTTGGCCATACAGGAATAAAATAAATAAGGAGAAAATGTCATCCATGAAAAAGATCTTATATAAAAATATATTAATAATTATTTGTTATTGGTTATTCACAGCTGGATGCCACACCGGGAAAGAAATCACGAAAACTGAAAGTGATAGATTAAAATTAACTGAGGCTGAGAATAAAGAATACCAGTATGCACTGACAGAAGCAACAAAATATAAAATATTCGGAAATTTAAAACAGGCAACAGCGCTTTATGAGAAATGTTTGCAGGTTAATCCGTTAAGTGATGTTGCACATTATCAGCTTGGTGCCATCAATATGATAATGGGAAATATTGAAAATGCTAGGATACATACAAGGGAAGCTTTAGAAATAAATCAAGAGAATTACTGGTATTTGATGCAACTTGCGCAGATTTATAATTATCAGAATAAATATGATAGTCTGAAATATGTCTATCAGAAAATGATTCAGTACTGGCCTGAAAAAATTGAAATTAGTTATGACCTTGCACGTATTTATTCTGAAGAAGGACAATATGAAAAAGCTTTGAAAATTTTAAATAAAATAGAAGACGAAAACGGGATATCGGAACCGGTATCATTATTAAAAGAACAGATTTTTGTTAGATCGGGTAAAAATAATATGGCTGTTGAAGAAATTCAGAAACTTATTAAACTTCAGCCAGGTGAAATAAGATATTTAGGTATACTGGCAGAGTTATATAATTCAATGGATGAAAATGATAAAGCAAAAGTAGTATATGAACAGATTTTCAATATAGATCCCGAGAACACACTTGCATTATTATCATATTCTGAATTTCTCAGGGAAACTGGAGATGAAGATAAGCAATTTGAAATACTTAAAGAAGTATTTAATAAATCAGATGTTTCGCTTGACCAGAAATTACAGGTTTTAATAGACTATCTCACGGATCAAAACAAATTTGATTCCCAGAAAAGTGAAATTAAAGAACTGATTGATATTCTGCTTGAAAATTACACTGATGATTATAAAGTCAGGACCGCTCATGCTGACTACCTGGTAAAAATTGACGAATACAAAAAAGCCCTGGAGGAGTATGATTATGTACTTTCAATTGAAAAGGGTAATTATTTTATCTGGGAACAATCGTTATATATTGAAAATATTCTGGGAAATCTAGAGAGCTTGTATACAAAAAGCGGAGAAGCAATAAGATATTTTCCTGATAAACCTGTATTATATTTATTTAGAGGAAATGCTGCCATGAGGCTGAATAAATATGAAGAAGCCAATAATGTACTGGAAAAAGGATTGGCTAAAGTGGTGAATAATAATGCATTAAAATTACAATTCTATACTTTTCTTGCAGAGAGTTATCAATCCACAGGGGATAACAAAAAATCAGATGAATATTTTGAACTTGCTCTGACAATGGATCCGAATAATTTACTGCTGATGAATAATTATGGTTATTTCCTTTCGTTAAGAGCAGAAAGGCTTGAATATGCTGAAAAAATGAGCAGAAAGACAATAGAGGCTGAACCGGAAAATTCAACATATCTTGACACTTATGCATGGATCATGTTTAAAAGTGGGAATTTAAGAAAAGCCAAGGAATATATTGAACGAGCTATGAAATATGGTGGGAAAGAAGATCCGGAAATACTTGAACATTACGGAGATATACTTGAAAAAATGGGACAAGCAACAGATGCGTTGAAGTATTGGAAATTATCAATTGAGAAAGGAAATACAAGTGAAAATATCCATGAAAAAATCCTGAAAGCAGAAAAAGATGAATGAAAAATTTATTATAAAAATCATTATAATAATATCTCTGTTTTACGGGTGCAAAGCGAAAGAAAGTATTATTAAAAAAGAAGTTAAGGCCAATCTGGATATTACACGTCTTGAAAAATCACTATTACAAAATACAGAGGGGATAAAAGCAATAAAGTTGGAAAAAGTAACCCTTGCGGTACAGTTAAAAAATGAATTACATCAACTTAATGGGACAATTGGTATAATAAAGGATAGCGTGATTGTTATTTCACTGGTACCGTTGCTGGGATATGAAATAGCAAGGGTCTATTGTACAATCGATAGTGTATTTATTATTGACAGGCAAAATAAAACAATATATTATTCGAAAATTAATGAACATTTGGGTGATGATAATATACGCATTGATTATACTATTTTACAGGCAATTTTAATGAATCAGGTTGTTTTATATGACATGTATGATATAGATGAAGAAACGGTTAAAAATGTCAGGAAAGAAGGGGATTATTATTATTATACTATTGACCATTATAAAGGGAATAATATCTATTCAAGGGAAATATATAAAATAAAAACGGATAATTTACAGAATGAATATCTTATGGTTATAGATTACTCTTCTAACAGGAGGCTTATAACAAACTACAAGGAATTTAAAAGTATAAAACAATATGATTACCCGATGGAAATTGAAATGATCATAACGGATACTAAAGATTCAATACAAATTAAATTAAATGTCGGAGATATTGAAATAAATGGAAAGATTAATGCCGGCATTAATTTACCGGATAATTATAATCTAATACCGATCTGAAAGTAAATATGCACAGGGAATTCTTGAAATATGGGATTTTATTGTATTTGATATTGCAGATTTTAGTAAATCAGAGTAGCTTTTCTCAGACTAAGGAAGAGCTGGAAATAGAAAAGCAAAAGAATCTTGAAGAAATTGATTATGCAAATAAGCTGTTACAGGAAACCCAGGACACGAGGAAAGAAAATATAGGTCAGATAAGAATAATAAACAAAAGAATTCAATTAAGAAATCAGATTATTAATTCTATTCAGCAGGAGATTGAACTATCAGATAGGGAAATTGATGAAAAGAATCAACTAATAACGGAAATGGAGAATGATCTGCAGAAAATAAGAAAGGAATATGAAAGACTAATTCTTTTTGCGTACAGGAATAGGAGTAAATATGATAAACTAATGTTTATTTTTTCTGCAGAAAATTTCAACCAGGCATATAAAAGAATGAGATATATTCAGCAATTGACAAAATTCAGAAGAAAACAAGCTCAGATGATCTCAGATGTGCAGAAGGAAATTGCAAATGAAATTGTACTCATTGAGAATATAAAAGAAGAAAAAGAAAGCCTGGTGAATGAAAGAATTGCGGAAAATATTGTACTGGAAAGAGAAAGAAATCAAAAAAACCAGGTGGTAACGAGATTAAGAAGAAAGGAAAATGATTTAAGAAAAGAGCTGGAAGAAAAAAGAAGAATAAATGAAAGAATAGAAAAGGAAATTGCTGCCATTATTGAAGAGGAGGCAAGAAGAATGAGGGAAAGCGGGTTATATAGACAGTTAACCCCGGAAGAAAGGATTATTTCGGATAATTTCCTTGATAATAAAGGAAGATTACCATGGCCGACAGAAAGAGGAATAATAACTGAAAGTTTTGGTCACCATCCTCATCCTGTTATTCCAGGAATTATGATTCAAAATAATGGTATCGATATTGCGACAGTTGAAGGTGCAGAAGCAAGAGCATTATTTGATGGGGTAGTCAGCAAAGTAATTGCCATTCTTGGTGCTAATTATACGGTTATCATAAGACATGGGAATTTCCTTACAGTTTATCAGAATCTAATAAATGTTAAGGTTAAAAAAGGGGATAATGTTAAGGTAAAACAGGCTATTGGTACGGTTTACACAGACAAAGAAACACATACAACAGTTTTGCATATAGAGATATGGAAGGAACTTGAAAAACAAAATCCAGCTGATTGGTTAAGCAAAAATTAGTTAGATAAAAAAAAAATATCTAAAAATTTAATAAAAAAGGTAACCTTTTTAATTATTTTCAGTATAAGGGCATTGTCTGCTATAACAAGTGATGAAAAGAGAAATTAATATTCCTTCAAAAATTGAAAATTTAAGAGAGGTTGAAAAGCTTATAGATGAAGTTACAAATGAGTGTAAGCTTAGTTCAGAGAAATATGGGAATGTATTTATAGCAACACTGGAAGCTGCTAATAACGCAATCCTTCATGGTAATAAACTGGATGAAAATAAAGATGTGAATATAAAATTCTCCTGGTCTGAAAAAGAACTAAACCTTACAATAATAGACCAGGGGAAAGGATTTGATTATAAGAACATACCTGATCCGACTGCTCCTGAAAATGTTGAAAAGGTAAATGGAAGGGGCATATTTCTTATGGTAAAGCTTGCAGATAAAATCGTATTTAATAAAAAAGGAAGAGTTGTAAATTTAACTTTTAACCTTTAAGACTTGGCCATCCTCTTTTATGTTCAGGATATTGAATATAAACTATCCGGAAAAATAGAACTAAAAGATCTGATAAAGAAGATCATCAACCTGCACAATAAAAAAACGGGAGAAATAAATATAATTCTCACGTGCGATGAAAAACTGCTGGATCTGAATAAAAAATACCTGAACAGGGATTACTACACAGATATTATCACCTTTGATTATTCTGAAAAAGAGCGAATATCGGGAGATTTATATGTAAGCATTGAGAGAATAAAAGAAAATGCAAAGGAATATAAAGTAAATGAAGAAGATGAACTAAAAAGGGTAATTATCCATGGAATATTACATTTACTTGGTTATAAAGACGAGAAGGAAAAAGACAAGTATAAAATGAGAAAAAAAGAAAACGAATTATTAAAAAAGATAAATAAAAAAGAAGAATAAGGTCTGACCAATCTATTTTAAAAAAAATGAACGATGAGATATATGATATCATCGTTGTTGGTGCGGGTCATGCTGGAAGTGAAGCAGCAGCAGCAGCAGCAAATCTTGGATCTAGGGTTTTGTTAATTACCATGGATATGACAAAGATTGCACAGATGTCATGTAATCCAGCTATGGGTGGGATTGCAAAAGGGCAGATTATAAGGGAGATTGATGCAATGGGTGGATACAGTGGAATAGTGACTGATCAGACAATGATACAATTCAGAATGTTAAATAAATCAAAAGGACCTGCAATGTGGAGTCCAAGGGCACAATGTGACAGGATGCAATTTTCAATAAAATGGCGGGAAATGCTCGAAAAAACAAAAAATTTGGAGTTCTGGCAGGATATGGTAACGGAACTCATTATTGAGAAGAATAACATAAAAGGTGTAATTACAAGAATGGGCGAAAAGATATTATCAAAAGCTGTCATATTAACAAATGGTACCTTTTTAAACGGTCTTATGCATATTGGTAGAAAACAGATTCATGGAGGCAGAGCGGGAGAACCATATGCATATGGATTGAGTGAACAATTAAAAAAATATGATTTTGAGGTAGGTAGAATGAAAACCGGAACCCCTGCAAGATTGGATGGGAGGAGTATAAATTTTACAAAAATGACCGAACAAAAAGGAGATAATGAAGGAAAAAAGTTTTCATTTCTGGATTATGATGTCGATTATTCAAAACATAAAAGCTGCTGGATTATATATACAAATAAAGAAGTACACAGGATTTTGGAAAAAGGTTTTAAGGATTCACCATTATATACAGGAATTATAAAAAGTATAGGACCGCGTTATTGTCCAAGTATAGAGGATAAGATAGTAACATTTGCAGAAAAAGAACAACATATGCTTTTTATTGAACCGGAAGGACTTAACACGGAAGAATATTATATCAACGGATTTTCAAGCTCGTTACCATTAACAATTCAAAAAGAAGCATTAAGAAAAATTAAAGGTCTGGAAAAAGTTAAAATATACAGACCAGGGTATGCTATTGAATATGATTATTTCCCTCCAACTCAATTAAATCACACACTGGAAACAAAGAAAATCAAGAACTTGTACTTCGCCGGGCAAATTAACGGAACTACTGGGTATGAAGAGGCAGCTGCACAGGGTATGATCGCCGGAATAAATGCACATTTAAAATTGAAAAAAGGTACAGAATTTATTTTAAGCAGAGATCAGGCCTATATAGGTGTACTCATTGATGATTTGGTTACAAAAGGTGTTGATGAACCTTACAGGATGTTTACATCAAGAGCGGAATACAGAATAATTTTAAGGCAGGATGATGCGGATGAAAGATTAACAGAATTATCTCATTCAATTGGACTGGCAAAAAAAGAAAGATTGAAACTCGTACATGAGAAAGCAAGATATAGAAAGAGAATAATTATGGAATTAAGCAGGAAAAGCATTGAACCTGGAAAAATAAATGATAAATTAAAAAAGCTGAATACCAGCACTTTAAAGCAAAAAGTTAAAAGTATTGATTTAATAGCAAGACCTCAAATAAGAATAGATGATATATATACGGAATTTGATGACCTTAATGAATACATCATCAAAATGGGAAGAAGAAGAGAAGAAATACTGGAATCTGCTGAAATTAATATTAAATACAAGGGATATATAGAAAGGGAAAAAAAGATGGCAGAGAAACTTAAAAGACTTGAAAATATAAAGATTGATGAAAAGATAGATTATAATAAAATAATGTCAATATCAACAGAAGGAAGGCAAAAATTAAAGAAAATAAAGCCGTTGACAATAGGACAGGCAAGCAGAATAAGTGGCGTATCACCTGCTGACATAAGCGTTCTCCTGGTTTATATGGGAAGGTAATGTTCCACGTGGAACATACAACGGTATAGTTTCAACCAGAAAGATAAAAACCAAGATAGTATAAATGAAATTCACGATAGCAGGGAATATTGTAGATATTTTTAACAGAAGTATTTATCCGGGAACACTCCACATAGCAGATGGGCAAATAAAAAAAGTAATAAAAAAAAATACCGGGGAGAAAAGATTTATAATACCCGGATTAGTTGATGCGCACGTGCATATTGAAAGCTCAATGCTGATACCTTCCGAGTTTGCCAGAATAGCAGTTCGACACGGCACAGTTGCAGTCCTCTCAGATCCACACGAAATAGCAAACGTGCTGGGTAAAGAAGGTGTGAAATTCATGATAGGAAATGGGGAAAAAGTACCATTCAAATTTTACTTTGGTGCACCTTCGTGTGTTCCGGCAACAGATTATGAAACATCCGGCGCAAAATTAGAATTACAGGACATTGATGAACTTTTTAGAAATTACAAGTTGAAATATCTGTCAGAAGTGATGAACTTCCCAGGTGTTATTCATGATGATAAGAAAATAATGGACAAAATTCTTCTGGCAAAGAGTCTTGGTAAGAAAATAGATGGACATGCGCCCGGTTTGAGAGGAAAGAATCTGATAAAATATGCTCTTGAAGGTATAACAACAGATCACGAATGTGCAAACATAGATGAAGCCCGGGAAAAAATCGGCCTTGGAATAAAAATATTAATCAGAGAAGGAAGTGCAGCGAAAAATTTTAATGAGTTAATCCCGTTAATCAAAGATCATCCTGATAATATTATGTTTTGTTCCGATGATCTCCATCCGGATGATCTTATCAGGGGGAATATCAATTTATTAATTAGAAAAGGATTAAAGGAAGGTTATGATCTTTTCGATCTGATTAAAGCATCGTCCTTAAATCCGGTTTTGCATTATGATCTGGACATAGGCTTGTTACGCGAAGGAGATAAAGCAGATTTTATAGTTCTGGATGCATTAAAAGAAATGAAAGTTAAAGAAACCTTCATAAATGGTATAAAGGTTTTTGAGAATGGTAATACAATCATTAATAAAATTGAAGAAAAGAAAATCAATATTTTTAATTGTACACCTTTATCCATTGAAGATATTCTTGTGAAAGCATCATCAAATAATATCAGGGTAATAAAAGCATATGACGGGCAGTTATTTACTGATGAGTTGAAAATGGTAATGAAGACTAAGAATGGATTCGTACATTCCGATATTAAACAGGATGTTTTGAAAATCGTTGTATACAATAGATACCATAAGGCTCATCCCGCTGTTGGATTTATTAATGGATTTGGTTTAAAAAAGGGGGCGATAGCAACTTCAGTAGCACACGACAGTCACAATATTATTGCAATTGGTGTGGAGGATAAAGAAATAATAAAGGCTATAAACAGATTAATAGAAATAAAGGGAGGTATTGTTGTATTAAATGATAAGGGATATAACGAATTGGCTCTTCCAATTGGCGGTTTAATGACAGATAATGATGGTGATGATATTGCCAGGAAATATCAACAATTGAATGAACAGGTTAAAAAAATGGGATCTCATCTGAATGCACCATTCATGACATTATCTTTTATGGCATTGCTTGTTATCCCGAAAATAAAAATTAGCGACAAGGGATTATTTGATGTGGAAAAATTTTCACCGGTAACATTATTTCCGGATATTGAATCAAATGAATGTTGAATACCCGCATATCGATTATTTAAAATCATTAATTGAAGTAATACCTGACAAGCCCGGTATATATCAGTTTATTAGCAATCAGGGAGAAATTCTTTATGTCGGTAAAGCCAGGAATTTAAAAAAAAGAGTCTCTTCATATTTTACAAGAAATAAACCTGAAAATAATAAACTGAGGATACTTATTAAAAAGACCGCAGAAATTAAACATTTTGTTGTTTCTGACGAATCGGATGCATTACTGCTGGAAAATAACCTGATAAAAAAGCATCAACCAAGGTATAACGTGTTGCTAAAGGATGATAAGACCTTTCCCTGGATATGCGTAAAAAATGAACTTTTCCCAAGAGTATTTATCACCAGGAATGTTATCAGGGATGGATCAATATATTATGGACCCTATACATCGGTGACGATGGTTAAAACATTACTCGATCTAATCAGGCAGCTATTTCCTATCAGAAATTGCAAGCTTAATCTTTCAGAAGAAAATATTAAACAGAAAAAATTCAAGGCATGCCTTGAATACCATATGGGAAATTGTAAAGCACCCTGCGAGGGATTGCAAACAAGGCAGGATTATGAAGAAGCCCTTACCCAGATTCACGAAATATTAAAAGGAAACATCTTTCAGGTAGTTGAATATTTGAAAAAACTTATGGACTCTTATGCAAAAACAATGGAGTTTGAACAGGCACAACTGGTGAAACAAAAAATAGAAATACTGGAAAAATATAGAAGTAAATCAACCATTGTAAATCCTAAAATAAAGGATGCCGAAGTATATTCTATAGCAGATGAGAAGCATTCTGCATATATAAATTACTTAAAAGTTATAAATGGCTCTGTGGTCCAGACACAGACACTCGAATTGAAGAAAAGACTTGATGAATCTGTTCCTGACCTCCTTTCAATGGCAATTATTGAGATCCGGCAACGAACTGGAAGCCAGACAAAGGAAATTATTGTACCACAAAAAATTGACCTGGCTATTCAAGGAGCAAACTTCACAGTGCCGCTAAGAGGAGATAAAAAACATTTACTTAATCTGTCCGAAAGAAACGCTAAGTTTTACCAGCTGGAAAAAAGAAAGCAGATGGAGTTAATGAAACCGGAAATGAAGATATCGAGAAAATACGCAACAATTATGAAGGATCTATACCTGGCTGATCAACCCGATCATATAGAATGTTTTGATAACTCCAATATCCAGGGAAAAAATCCTGTTGCAGCCTGCGTGGTGTTTAAAAAACTTAAACCAAGCAGAAAAGATTACCGGCATTTCAATATCAAGACAGTGACAGGACCAAATGATTATGAGTCAATGGAAGAAGTTATTTTCAGAAGGTATCAGAGAATATTAAATGAAAATGGTTCTTTGCCAAAGCTGATCATCATAGATGGGGGAAAAGGACAATTAAATGCGGCATTAAAAAGTATTGAAAAATTAGGACTCAGAGGTAAAATAGCTGTTATTGGAATTGCAAAAAGACTGGAGGAAATATGTTTTCCCGGTGATTCGGTACCACTGTATATTGATAAAAATTCAGAAACACTAAAGATTATTCAACAGATAAGAAATGAAGCTCACAGGTTTGGTGTAAAATTTCATAGAAATAAAAGATCAAAAGATATGATAGTTTCAGAGCTGGATCACATTGAAGGTATTGGAGAAAAAACCCGTGAAAAATTATTATTAAGTTTTGGATCTGTTAAAGCTATAAAAAATGCTGACAAACAGGAGATTATTGATCTGATCGGAGAAAGAAAAACACATATACTTCTTCAGGGGCTCAGAAACAAATAACAATTCATTTCTCTCGGGTGACTACATAATTAACAAGGGAAATTAAAGATTTTTTTGCATCATTATCAGGATAGCCTTTCAATAGTTCAAGCGCTGTATCCCTATATTCGTTCATTTTCATGATTGAATATTCAATACCCTTGTTCCTGACAGCATAAGCAATAACTTCCTGAATCTTATGCGCGTTGTTATTGTGTCTTTTTATTGATCTGATAATCTGTCGTTTAGTATCAGGATCACCATTTTCCAATGCATGAATAAGAGGCAGCGTAAATTTCTTTTCCTTAATATCATTGCCGGTAGGTTTACCAATAATCCCTTGTTTTTGGTAATCAAACAGATCATCTTTTATTTGAAATGCCATACCAACATTTTCTCCAAATTTCTTCATATTTTGGACGGTAAGTTTATCAGCGCCTACTGAATGAGCACCCGAAGCTGTACATGCCGAAATCAAAGTGGCAGTTTTCATCCTGATAATTTCAAAATACTCATCTTTGTTGATATTTAACTTTCTGGATTTCTGAATCTGTAACAATTCACCTTCAATAATCTCACGAACTGCCTCTGTGACAATATTTAAAAGATCATATTCATGATGATCAACAGCAAGAAGTAATCCTTTTGAGAGTAAATAATCTCCCAGAAGAACAGCAACTTTTGATTGCCAAAGTGCATTAATGGAAAAATATCCTCTCCTTTCATAGCTCTCATCAACAACATCATCATGGATAAGGGTGGCTGTATGAAGTAATTCAATAAGACTTGCTGCATGATAAGTAGATTCATCTACCTTACCAAGCATTTTAGCTGTCAGGAATACAAATAAAGGTCGTATTTGCTTACCTTTTCTACGTAAAATATAATGCGTTATCAGGTTAAGCAATGGGACATTGCTTTTCATTGATGATCTGAAATGTTTTTCAAACATCCTCATTTCTTCATCAACAGGCTGACGTATTTCATTTAATGGTAACACCCGGTGGATATTCGTTAATTAGCAAAGGTAAAAATATAAATGAATAAAATATTGTGCAATTAAAATTATCAAATAATTGATATATAGATAGTTAGAAAATAATTCCGATCAAAAAATCTGCACAAACAAATCAATATCAATATATTTAATGTGTTATTGAACTATCTGAAATATCCTGCCGCAGGAAACTATATAAACATGAGTATTAAGAAGGAATTTAACCTGGGAATCATTACACTTTAATCTGATTATTGTCATAATTTAAATTTTAGATATTTATATATTTGTATTTGTACAGCGTAAATGATAAGAAAGCATGAAATTTGACAAATTAAATCCGGAACAATTAGAAAAAGCATCAAATATGTTGAAGGCTATTGCACATCCTGTAAGAATTGCAATTTTAAATCATCTCGAAAACGAAAAGAAGCTAACTGTAACAGAAATTCATGAGCTTTTACAGATAGAACAATCTACCACCTCACACCATCTTGGGATCCTCAAGGATAAGGGAGTGCTTGCTTCAAAAAGAGACGGGAAAAACACATATTATTACCTTAAACATAAAGATCTGAGCAGCATCATCGATTGTGTAAGCAGGTGTGCTTGTATTTAATTCCAACGACTGATCAAATAAATGACGAAAATTAGGGTTACGAAAGAATTTACTTTCGAAATGGCTCATGCATTATGGAATTATGATGGTCCGTGCAGAAATATTCATGGACACTCATACAAGTTATATGTTACTGTAAGGGGTCAGACACTGGAAAATTCAGGAAGCACAAAAATGGGAATGGTGATTGATTTTACAGATCTTAAAGAAATTGTCAATAAAAACATCGTTGATTATTTTGATCATTCTGTTATTATCAGTTCAAAGGCAGGAAATCCTGAAATCAGCCATGTAAAAAAAATGTTCGATAAGTTTTACATTGTTGACTATCAGCCAACGTGTGAAAACCTTGTCACACATATGGCTAATGTACTGATACAAAAACTACCGGCACATGTAGAGTTATTTTCTTTGAAATTATGTGAAACAGCAACCTCATATGCTGAATGGTATGCTGAAGATAATCAATAAATAATTCCCCCTGTTATACCGATGAGTAAAGAAAAGAAGTTGTTTTTACTTGACGCTTATGCACTGATATTCAGAGCATATTATGCGTTTATCAACCGTCAGATGTTTAATTCCCAGGGTCTCAATACCTCCGCTATTTTTGGCTTTACAGTAACACTTGATGATATAATACGCAACCAGAAACCAACCCATATTGCAGTTGTTTTTGATCCACCATCACCAACATTCAGACATAAAATTTATCCAGAATACAAAGCTAACAGGGAAGAAACTCCGGAGGATATTAAAAAATCGGTACCCTACATAAAAAAGATTATAGAAGGGTTCAACATTCCGATCATTGAAGTTGAAGGCTTTGAAGCGGATGATGTCATTGGCACCCTTGCAAAACAAGCTGAAAATAAAGGATTTGATGTGTTTATGATGACGCCAGATAAAGATTTCTCACAGCTTGTAAGTGAACATATCTATATTTTTAAGCCCAAAAAATCTGGAGAAGAGGCGGAGATATTAGGTGTAAATGAGATAAATGAAATATTCCAGGTAAAGAAACCAGAACAGGTGATTGATATCCTTGCCCTTTGGGGAGACAGTTCTGACAATATACCGGGAGCTCCCGGCATTGGCGAGAAAACAGCAAAGAAACTTATATCGGAATTCCAGAATATTGAAAATGTATTCCTTAATCTGGAGAAATTGAAAAGCAAACAGCAGGAAATAATTAAAAACAATAAAGAGCAGATAATACTTTCGCGGGAACTTGTAACAATTAACCAGCAAGTTCCTGTAAACATCGAAGATTACGCCTTTATGCTTAAACCTGTTGACAAGGACAAATTAAAAATATTATTCGATGAACTTGAATTCCGGACAGTGGCTAAAAGGATTTTAAATTATGATTTTGCGGGACCAATCCCTGCAATTACACATCAGGCTTCGTTATTTGATGCAGAGGGTGAGGATGGGAAACAAGGAACGATACTCGCCTATGATACAATTGAAACCAGAGAGCATCACTATTATCTGTATAACACAACAGAAAAGATACATGAATTGGTTTCCAGGCTTTCCAGCCAGCAAGCTTTCTGTTTTGATACAGAAACAACCAGCATCGATCCGCTAAATGCTGAGCTGGTTGGTATCGCTTTTTCATTTAATTCAACAGAAGCATTTTATATACCTTTTCTGGAAGGTGAAACGAATGTATGGAATCGTTTACAGCATTTTAAACAATTATTTGAAGATGAAAGAATTCTGAAGATTGGTCAGAATATTAAATACGACCTTCAGGTACTGGCGAACTATGACATACATCTTGGTGGAAAATTCTTTGACACCATGATTGCACATTACCTTATTCAGCCTGAGCTCAGAC
>LJUQ01000171.1 GCA_001304505.1 Bacteroides sp. SM23_62_1 | reverse complement strand
GAGACACGTTCGAGGGAGTCACGGGCTTTGACGAGGGCTTCATAATGACGGGTGCTGGTAACAATCACATCATGTTCACCAGTATCTCTCTGTTTTACGATGGAAAGCAGGAGGGAAGCCAGCTGATCGATGTTCTCATTGTAAAAGGCAGAGATATATAGAATTTTGTCGTAGGAGTCGAAATTGCTGAAATTCCTGAGATCTTTCATTTCTGATAATTGCTCTTCATTCAGCAAATCAATCTTGTTAAGGATCATGATCAACCTTTTATCCTTACCTTCCAGCCGTTTCTTGATCTTTCCGGCCAGCCTGTTAATCTCGTTCGTATTCTCCGTTGCATCCATCATATACAACACAATATAAGCCTGGTCGATCTTCTGAATGGTTTTTTCTATCCCGATGGTTTCTATTGCATCCGTCACCTTCCGCAGCCCTGCCGTATCAATGAACCGGAAGCTGAATCCTTCAATGGTAATCACATCCTCAATCACATCCCGGGTTGTCCCGGCAATCTCTGAAACAATGGCCCGTTCCTCATGAAGCAAGGCATTCAGGAGGGTGGACTTCCCAACATTCGGTTTCCCGGTGATGGCCACCGGGACACCGTGCTTGATGACATTTCCCAGCCTGAATGACTCGATCAGGCTGCTGATCAGTCGGCTGATCTTTTCTACCAGTTCCATCAGCTCTTTACGGTCGGCAAATTCCAAATCCTCCTCGCTGAAATCAAGCTCCAGCTCGATCAGGGAGATAAAATTCAACAATTGCTCCCTGAGCTTACTGATTTCATTTGAAAAACCGCCTTTCATCTGGCTCAGTGCCACCCTGTGTGAAGCTGCAGTCGTAGAAGCAATTAGATCAGCAACTGCCTCAGCCTGAGAAAGATCCATCTTTCCATTTAAATAAGCCCTTAAAGTAAATTCGCCGGGGTTGGCAAGACGGGCGCCATGGGTGATCAATAACTGCAGGATCTGTTGCTGGATGTAATAGGCACCATGACAGGAGATCTCGATCACATCATCACCGGTGTAGGAGCGGGGAGACCTGAAAAGGCTTATCAGCACTTCATCAATAAGCTCTTCATGGTCCATCACCGATGCATAATGGATGGTATTGGCAGGCAGATCTTTAATGCTTTTCTTCGTATCGTGGAACCTGATAATCCTGCTGCATATATCAAACGCTTCTTTTCCCGATACACGGATAATAGAAATAGCCCCGCTTCCGGGAGGTGTGGCTATGGCGCATATCGTTGAATCATTGTCCATTTCGCGAAGTATGAGAGGATAAAATTATTAATTAATTCGAAATATTGTCGCAATGGTCTCATTGGTCGCAATTGTCACAGGTGTGGGATTGGGTTTTGGGTGTGGATGGTCGCATTTGTCGCAATGGTCGCAACGGTCTCAATTGTCGCAATTGACTCAATGGTATTATTTTATTGTCAATTAGAATTATCAGACATCCAACATATTCTATCGTCTGCTTAGGAAATCCAGAAAGTTGTAGAGTTTTATACCAAGTTTATCTGTTTTATTCAGCAATCTCTCAAATATTTCTTTGTTCTTGAGTGATTCTGTTTCATATAAGGTTTCCAGATGATCTCTTGTTTCATCATTTGAGGCAATTGAAATAACAATGAAATGAATAAACTCGTTAGGGTACCTTTTTCTGCCATATCCCTCTACGATATTATGGTGTGTTGACTTAGATGATTTTCTGATTTGACTACCCTCTTCAAACATTTCAAATTTTGGAAGTTCTTTGAGGGTCATCTTATGAATTTCAATTGATAACTCCCTTGCTAACTGATAAATTTCTAAATCCTTGTATGACATAATTATGGCCTTTTTATTATTTATGTCAATTTGCCTCATTTATCGGTTATTTGTTGCTCAAAACTTTTAAACAATTTGATACATGATAAATTCAAACTATAGTGAATATTGCTACCCTGCGACAATTGAGACAATTGTAACCATTGCGACAGCGCAGCGTGCGTCCAATGAGACAATTGCGACAGCCGCGATAGCGGCGTGTAATCCTTGCGACAGCGAAGCGTGCTACCATTGCTACAATTGCGACACTTAATCCTGCATCATCTGCTCACTTTCAGCGAATTCTTCAATGGTGAGTCTTGTGGGTAAAGCTCCGGCATAAATCTCAGCAATATCCTTTACTGGAATAATACTGGCGGTTTTGAAGGTAATTTTGCATAACGGACAGGAGGTTGCAAGAAGCTGAGTACCAGGCTTAATCATTTGTTTAAGAGCATTACAGGCAATTTCCTGCTTATCCCTGAAGTCCATTTCAGAGTCAGCAATACTGCCACCGCAGCAAAGTCCGTCATTTTGCCTGAAATCAGGATTCTGCAAATCTACTGTGTTTATTAACACCTGCCTTGGTTCATCGTAAATGCCAAGATATCTGCCTAATTCACATGGATCATGGTAGATTGTTTTTACGTTTGACCGGGCGGCCGGGAATATTCCTTTTTGCATCATAGATACCAGGTATTGAGAATGATGCATGACAGGTACCGGGAAAAAATAGTTATTTCTGAATGTTGTGAGGCAGATGGGGCAGGATGTAACAATCAGTTCCGGCTTGCAGGATAATATACGTTCCCTTGTATGTCTGATCATATCAAAATATGCCTGTTTCTGTCCTGAGAGATATAAAGGCCTGCCACAGCAGATTGCTTCAGTTTCATCCACAAGTACATAATCTTCATTGTAAAAACTAAATATCTTTTTCATTGAAGCAATGATAGCCGGGGATAATTGAGTCATACAACCTCCGAAGAATGCTATCCGTGCCGGTGATATCTTCTGTTCGGTCTGCTCAAGGTAAGCATAGTCAAAGCTAAGGTCATTATTCCTTCTAATTCTTTCGTTCAGCCTTATTGAAAGTGTATCTACCTGTACAGGACAGTCGCTTAAACAGCGGCCGCACATCATACAGTTCATAATTGCCCGGTCACAGACTCCTGATATATTGCGCATATTCCTGATGAAGTAATAGGATTGACCCTTATAGGCTGTGATATTGGTCATCTGGCAACTGTTCAGGCAGATACCGCATGAAGAACATGCATGAATATGAAATTCGGTACATCCCTCATCCTGGTATGCCTGAATATGAGCATTCTTTAATAATATGTGCGGGATTTCTGTTAAGATGTGCATATATCTTGACCATGGAAGAACAAAAAAGAATCCGCCGAGGGAAACAGAATAAAGAATCCAGACCGTATCGGAAAGAAAATGCATGTTACCGGGAAGGTGCATCAGGTTTCCAAAAAATCCTGTCATGAATCCTCCGCCTTCATAAAATGAATGATTCAGTGCTTCAGCGATAAACCTGGCTGGGAAGATCAACCACAGGAAGGTCATTGCTATCCGATCGGGGGAATTATGAAGGGGTCTTCTCTTCAGGCCCAGTAACCTGGAGTTGATTCTTTTGTAAACCGCGAGAAATAATCCCGACAGGATAAAAAGCAGTAAAAGGTCCATCAGGTGATTAAAGAATTGCTGTTGCCACCCTGTTGCTTCCTGCCCCCGGGAGAAATAGTTGAAAAAGACCGATTTCCATGGAGCGCTGATGATGTGTCCTGTTGAGAATACCGATTCGGCATGTCCGATCACGATAAGCAGGAACCATCCGAATGCAAGGCTCATATGCATATACCACAAACGGCGTTTCTGACGGTAAATCCTTAAATGTAACAGACATTCCCTGAAGATCTCCAAGATTGATACAAGTAACGACCTGAGAGAGAGCGACTTCCACATCCTTAATTTATTTTTAGGTGTAAGTGCTCTGAACCATTGATAGTATTTCAGTGCAAAGACTGTCAGAATAAATAAAAGTCCGGCTGTGAATGGCAGGATAAGAACCGTGTCAAGCAATGTCATTGCTATATAGATTAAAATATTTTTTCATCTCCAGGATTGCCTTTCGTGTATTAATCCCACGCGGACAGACGAGTGAGCACTTACCGCAGAACTGGCAGTATGCAAGCGTCTTCTTAAGTTTATCATACATACCGTTCCGAAGAAAGTGAACAAGTTTTCTGAAACCGGATCCTGTCTGGTCTGAGCAGATGCATGTACCTGTACAGCTTCCGCAGGCTATGCACCAAGATATGGAAGGTACCTTTTCCAGCACTGCTTCGAATGCAGGCGATGGCCTGTCGTGATCGATCATCAGATCCTCATGGATGTTGTATCCAAACTCCGTCATATTGGTCCTGTATACTGGTATGTAATCTCTTTTTCAGATATTTGTTAACCCTGAAGGCAACTTCTGAAGCTTCATCAGTTGATTGTATAATACTTTTTGGGCCCGTACAGGAACCGGCGAAAAACAAATCATTATCACTGTTCTGATCTGCCTGGTCAATCCTGCCGTTACCAAAGAATCCATCCGATCCAACGCGTTCATCAATATCCGGAAGCAATTTCAGAATGGAGTGGTCGGGTTGCATACCCACCAGGAGCACAACCATGTCCGCGGTTAATTTTGCCGGTCTTCCTGCAAGTGTATCTTCGTATCTCAGTACAATTGTCTGATCCGCGTTTTCATTCGTTTCGGATAACCTCCCCCGTATAAATTGTATTTTGTGATGTACCTGAGAGTCTTTATAACAATCTTCAAAAAACCTTCCACCCAGTCTGAGGTCCATATACAGGCAATAGATGTTCAGGTCAGGGATCATCTTTTTTAATTCGATAGCTTGTTTGATTCCTGTAATACAGCAGTTTGCAGAACAAAATTCACTGCCTACCTTAATATCTCTCGATCCGACACAGTGTATTAATGCTATTCGTTTGGGTACCAGACCCTTCGAATTTGTGATCTTATTTTCCTTGAACATCTTTTCAAGTTCTACCGAGGTGATCACATTTTCAAATATCCCGTAACCATATTCTTCTTTTTGGCGTGCGTCAAATGGTTTAAATCCGGTCGCTATCAGCAGCGCCCGGGAACGGTACTCATCACCATTCTGGTCTCTCAGGAGGAAACCTTTTGAGTTCCTGGAAATGCTATCGATAATTATGGATGTGCGGATAGGGTAATTGATATCGGCCAGCATTTGCTGCAGGATTCCATCTGCAGACTCATTATGCGGAAATAATTCATACCAGATGTTCAGTTTTCCACCGGGAATCTCTTCCTTTTCCAGTATGCACACCTTATGCCCCAGGGAGTGCAATAGTTGGCCGGCTTTCAGACCTGCCGGTCCGGCTCCGATTATCACACAATCGGTATACATTATTTTCATGACCTAATAGACCTTTAAAAGTTCGGGAATTCTTGGTTTGTCCAGCTCTTTCCCTGAAAATCCCTTATATTTCTCATTCGGTTTAAAATCGATACCCATTTTGATCAGCAGTGGTTCAATGGTCGTCTGGTGCAGCTGCAGCCCTATTTCCCAGGGATCATAACCCAGGCAGAGAGCGGTCAATTCTTCAAATGTAAGAACGGGGATTCCGTATCCATTTTCTCCGTATGTCTCTCCTTTCATTTCACTGATAACATATTGCCATCTATCAAAGAAATAATTACATCCCGGGCAGTTGGTTACAATCAGGTCCGGACTGTAAGATTCCATTGCCTTGAATTTTTTATATCCGCAGGAGAGGGAATATCCTCTGCTGGATTTCAGGAAGTACTGCCGGAAACCAAATCCGCAGCACATCCTTCTTTCGGGATAATTGATTGTTCTGCCACCGAAGGCTTCCACAACACCTGAAAGAACGCAGGGATACTCGGCCCCGCCAATTCCTTTATCCGGAAAGATTTTGGCATAATGACATCCGATGTGGTCGATCACCTTGAGCGGTTCACCGGTTTTACTGTTAACAAGACGATACCGTATACTGCCAGCCAGCTGGTCTTTAAATTTATAAATGATATCGCTGGCATGAACAAGGTTTTCAGGTTTCTCAAAAACTCTGCCCGTTGCTTTATGCAAATACTGGCGTATCTGCTCTTCAATTTCAGGATGTTCCTCCCATATCTCGAGTATTTCATTATATAAACCAAAGGAGGTAACACATGAAACGAGGAAATTTTTATAACCAGCCTGTGTCATGAGTGCAAACTGCCTTGCAATAACTGTCATTGCAGTTTCCAGCTTAACCAGGTCTACATGATATCCAATACCTGTACATGTGGTATGTTCCGAATCGGTAAAAATATCCTTACCCAGATCTTCAGTCATTATCCTGATAAAAACCTGTTCGGCACCCGGGAAGAAGTTTTGCCTGATACAACTCCTCACAAAATAGTAATGATCATTAGATATCTCTTTCTGATATTCTCTCCAGATAAAAGGCTTTTCGTCAGTTTTCATCATATTCAGGGTTTTCATAGATATTCCAGAAATATTCATTCCAGATTGACTGATCTATATCGATGTGGGTTTTTTCAGCATGCCCGTATGCATCTTCCTCAATCTGATTAAACCTGCCGGAAGTTCCCGTAATACTGAATATTTCATTTAATTCGTGCAGGGTTTCATCAGAGATTTTACGCAGGACACCGGATCCCTTTCTATTATAGGAATTGCCAAATTTGTTGTAGATTTCTTCACTGTATTTCCTGATCCAGTTCCATATCGGGCCCAATTCGGGGAAAAGATACGTATCCACGTCATCTGCATGGACACAATAACCTCTGGCAAGAATGGTTTCCCCTATTAATTTCTTCAGGGCATACATCTGACGCCCTCTTGAGGAATGCATATATAAACCAGTCTCAATAGACAGGTTGCGAAGAGCCAGGATCAGCAGGCCGGGAGTATTGCTGCGCGGGCATCTGGTCTTGCATGACATACATTGACCGCAGAACCAGATTTTATCACTCTTCAGGAGCCCTTCAAGGATTTTTTCATCTTCAACCTGCAACTGATCGGCAATTTCACGCGGATCATAATCAAAGAAAGAAGCAGCAGGGCAGATAGCGGTGCAGGTTCCACAGTTGATACAGGAATTCAATCCATGAATATACCTGACATCTTCTTTCAGGCGTTTAAAAAGGTTCATTACAGGCGAATATTTCCAGCTAAAATATAAACCAGATTGAACCTGTGAAAGCCGTTAAATACCCAAAATAAGGGCAAAAATCACGATACGTATGAATGACTACAGGATGTAAGTATTTTTACGTATTATGTGGTATCATTTAAATCTTAACAATTTTATTTTCAATGGCATACATAACAAGGCTCGCCGTATTATGCGTCTGGGTTTTATCCAGTATATTGGATCTGTGTTTTTCAACAGTTCGTTTGCTGATATTCAATTCCGAAGCAATTTCTGAATTAGAGAATCCTTTACATATTAATTCAAGTATTTCATTCTCGCGGGAGGATAAGCTGACAGCCGGTCCGGCCTCCTTCCGCACCTCCTGGATATTCTTAACCATGTTATACAGGATTTCCTGGCTGAAATATGTTCCTCCATTATAGACAGTTTTTATTGCTTTGACCACCTCATCGATATCCGAATTCTTCAGGATGAATCCTTTTGCGCCTGCCTCAATCATTTTAAGATAATAATGCTCTTCCCCAAACATGGTTAAACTGATCACTTTAAGATCGGGATAACGCTTACATGCTTCCACTGTTGCCTGAAAACCATCCATGACAGGCATCTCAATATCCATCAGTACAATATCCGGTTGTTCTTTTTCAATCAATTCAAGGAACTGCCTGCCATTTTCTGCTTCCCCTGTGATGAGGATATTCTTTTCATTTTCCATCAGCAATGACAGGCCATTCCTGAAAAGCTGGTGATCATCGACCAGGAATACTTTGATTTTTTTCATTTCTTTATGTCTTTTGTTTTAAGAACAATTGTAGCTTCCATCCCCATTCCCGGTTTACTCTGGATGGTAAAATTACCACGGATTGAGCTGATCCTGGATTGTATGTTGTAGAAACCGGTCCCCTCAACTTCATCACTCTCTTTCACCCCGGTATCAAATCCCTTTCCGTCATCTTTATAGTTCACAAGAAGCAATTCAGGAGTCCTGAAAAGGTTTACATCTATAGTTCGGGCATCGGCATATTGCATCGTATTGTTTATCAACTCACAAATGCTCCGGTATAATATTACTTCCACTTCTGGGATAAAGCGCTCATTTTTGAGGTTTGATATAAGATTAACCCTGATCTTGCCTGCATAATTAATTTTATTGATGAATGAGTTGAGCATGGTTTCAAGGCCGAAATTGGTAAGAATATGGGGACTGATATTATCAGTAATCTCTTTCAGGCTATCAATTGCTTCATTAAGCAGTTCTGTGGTGTTTCTGATAATTTTGCCGCTTCTCTCCTGGTTTTCTCCACGCTGAAGGGCAGAAAGGGACATCTTGACAGTTGAAAGAATAGGTCCCAATCCGTCGTGAAGATCCTTTGCAAAACGTTTGCGTTCTCTCTCCTCGGTCTGGATAACTGCACTCAGAACCCGGGCTTCAGACATTTTTCTTATTCTTTCCGCTTCTGTGAGAGAACGAAATATTCTTTTGATTAAAATAATTCCGACTGTTACGAAAGCCGATGTAACAATACCAAGCCATGTGCTGAGAGCTGTAAAATCCCTTGTATAAGTGGGATAGATATATGGCAATATCTCGATGAACCGGCGCATAGCCATCATGATCAATGCCAGGGATATCAGAATCCAGGAAAAATTATACCTGGTAACTTTTGTAAGACTGATCGCCAGGTATGCAGCTACAAACTGCAGTATAAAAGAAACTACCAGTCCGTATAACGTTGTCATATTCTCAGGATTTGAATGGATTCAAAATTATAAGACGAAGTTAGATAAAAAGCGTATATGATGGTCGCAATTGTCTCAATGGTCACACGCTTCGCTGTCGCAATTGTTACAATTGCGACAGCGAAGAACTAAACTTATCCATCGAAAAAATATACAATCAAAATCAAGAAGAATAAGTTTTATTAAATAAGATTCCTTTTTCCTTTTTCCTTAAATTTGAAAATCAATTTCATTTCAAACCTATGAGCGTATTAGTTAATAAAAATTCCAAGGTGCTTGTGCAAGGTTTCACCGGCAGTGAAGGCACCTTTCATGCTACCCAGATGATTGAATATGGCACCAATGTAGTCGGGGGTGTAACGCCTGGAAAGGGTGGTCAGGTTCATCTCGACAGGCCGGTCTTCAATACAGTCAGCGATGCCGTCATGCAAACCGGTGCGGATGTATCTGTTATTTTTGTCCCTCCCGCTTTTGCTGCCGATGCCATCATGGAAGCATCAGAAGCCGGCATAAAAGTAATTGTAACCATTACGGAAGGCATTCCCACGCAGGATATGGTTAAAGTGAAAGAATACCTTGATGGTATGGATTGCAGGATGGTCGGGCCTAATTGTCCCGGGGTGATCACACCGGAAGAATGTAAGGTGGGTATTATGCCCGGATTTATTCATAAAAAAGGCACGGTTGGCATTGTATCCCGCTCCGGAACCCTTACATACGAAGCAGTCGACCAGGTTACAAAACTTGGGCTCGGGCAATCTACATGTATAGGGATTGGCGGTGATCCTATCATTGGAACATCAACACTTGACGCGATCAAGCTCTTCATGAATGATGATGAAACAGATGGCATTATCATGATCGGAGAGATCGGTGGTAATATGGAAGCTGAAGCAGCTCAATGGATAAGGGAACATGGCACCAAGCCTGTTGTTGGGTTTGTCGCAGGACAAACAGCACCGAAAGGCCGACGGATGGGACATGCAGGAGCCATAATAGGCGGTAAGGATGATACAGCAGCAGCAAAGATGAAGATCATGGGGGAATGTGGCATACATGTGGTGGAATC
>LJUQ01000170.1 GCA_001304505.1 Bacteroides sp. SM23_62_1 | reverse complement strand
GTAGTTATTGTCCTTTTACCGGATCATTCTTTCATAAGTTTCTGATATATTTCCAGGTTTTCCTGGTCGAATATAACAAATATAACCTTTTTAATCTCTTTGTTGGTTTCCAGGAAAGCTTTAACTTCCCTTATCGCAATGGCGGCTGCTCTTTCTTTAGGGAATCCATATACTCCGGTGCTTATATTCGGGAAAGCGATTGAAAGGAGTTTCATATTTTCAGCAATTCTCAAGCTATTCCTGTAACAGGATGCCAGTAATTTATCCTCATTGCTGTTACCTCCTTTCCATATAGGTCCGACGGTATGTATAACAAATTTTGCCGGGAGATTATAGCCACTGGTGATTTTTGCGTCACCGGTAAGACATCCTCCGAGTGTTTTACACTCATCCAGTAATCCCGTACCCGCAGCCCTGTGAATCGCCCCATCAACACCTCCGCCTCCAAGTAAAGAGGTATTAGCAGCATTCACAATAGCGTCAATTTTTAAGGTTGTGATATCACCTTGAAGGATCTGGATACGATCTGAAGTCATGATTTTCTTATTTGAGCATTAAAATGTTTTTCAAAAGCAGTGGACAGGTTTTGAATGATTTTTTCTATCTGGCTGTCAGTCAGCGTTTTATTCCTATCCTGTAAAACAAAACTGATGGCATAGGATTTTTTACCTTTTTCAATTTTTTCTCCTTCATAAACATCAAATAGAATGACATTAATGAGATTATTCTTTTCGGTTTGCATGGCAAGCTTTCTGATATCTTCAAATCTGATATTTTTTTCCAGCACCATTGAGAGGTCTCTTCGGACTTCCGGGAATCGAGGGAGATCCCTGTATGTGATTGTTTGCCGGCCGATCAGGCTTAACAGGTAAGTCCAATCGATATATCCATAATAAACTTTGGATTTTAGATCGAAATATTCAAGCCACTTTTTATTAACAAGACCATATTCAGCAAGCATCCTGCCATATTTTTTTAATGCCAGGCCTTCACTGATGTAATCTGTTGATGATTCATCTGATTCCAGCTCTTCCTGCTTTATCCCACATTTAGAGAATATGTTTTCAATATAGGCCTTTAACTGATAAAATGAAGATTGGGTGGCCGGTTCAATCCAATTGATTTCAGACCGGGTTCCTGTAATAAATAATGCAAGATGTTCTTTTTCACTGTAATTATCAAGTATATTTTTGTTTTTACTGTGACCGGAATATGAATAGCAGTTACCGATTTCAAAGAGTCTGAGGTTGGATCTTTGCCTGTTAATGTTGTGGACTATTGTTTCCATTCCTCCGTAAAAAAGGGTTGTTCTCATCCTGTTCAGATCATTACTGAGTGGATTATTCAGGGTAATTGCAAGGGGATTATCCTTATAATAAACTTCCTTGGTGAGGGAATTAGTTATAATTTCATTAAAACTATTTGCCACAAGATAATCTGAAACAGTATTTGTCACTTTTTCCTTATCCGGCTTGGAGATATGGGACAGGACAGCGTGAATATTTTCATCAAATTCCACATTATTATACCCGTACAGGCGAAGGACCTCTTCGATAACATCAGCCTCCCGGTTTACATCAACACGGAATGGAGGTACAGACAGGATTAATCCATGTTTTTCTTCTTTTATAATTTTGATCTCCAGTGAATCCAATATCTTCTTAATGGTTTGCGGATTAATTTTTTTCCCGATCAATCTGTCAAAATTTTTATACCGAATGGTAACAACAGCATGTTTAAAAGGTTCCGGATAGACATCGATAACGGGCGAGGATATTCTGCCTCCGGCAATTTCCCTAATCAAAGTAGCGGCCCTTTTAAGGGTAAGCACAGTTATTTCAGGATCTGCACCACGTTCGAAACGGAATGAAGCTTCCGTATTCAGGCCATGACGTTTTGCTGATCTCCTGATATAAACAGGATTAAACCATGCACTTTCTAAAAAAACGTTCTTCGTATCACCGGTAACACTTGAGCCTATCCCACCTATAATTCCTGCTATACACATGCCTGATTCAGCATTACAAATGATCAGGTCTTCCTGTGATAAGGTATGGGAATTCCCATCCAGCGAGATAAACTCTGTACCTTCTTTCATTGTGCGCACAATTACTTTCCTGCCTGCGATTTGATCAGCATTAAAAGCATGGAGGGGCTGCCCGAGTTCATGCAGGATAAAATTGGTGATATCCACAACATTGTTGATTGGTGACTGGCCTATTGAAAGAAGCCTGGTTTTCAGCCATTGAGGTGATTCCTGCACGTGCACACCGGATATAGTGACACCTGCGTATCTTCTGCATGCTTCGGTATTCTTAATTTGGATGTTGATTATTAAATCATCATTATCCTGATAAAATCCTTCATCATCCGGTCTTTTCAGGTTCACAACACCTTTTAGTCCAAGATATGCTGCCAGATCTCTGGCAACACCAAAATGTGATGCACTATCGATCCTGTTGGGAGTTAGTCCAATTTCAAAGATGGTATCAGATTGAACCTTGAAATAATCGGCAGCTGGCATACCTTTTCGGGCACTTTGATCCACCACCATGATTCCTTCGTGTGAATCGCCCAATCCCAACTCGTCTTCAGCACATATCATTCCCTCAGATATTACTCCGCGTATTTTTGTTCTCTGAATGGTTATACTTTCTGTTCCCTTATACAGAGTTGTTCCTGGGGTTGCTACAACAACTTTCTGACCTTTTCTGATGTTCGGAGCTCCACATACTATATTTGAAAGATTCTTTTTCCCGATATCAACCTTTGCTATACTCAGCTTGTCAGCACCAGGATGCGTTTCACATGCAATCACTTCACCGATAACACAACCCTGGAGACCTCCCGAGATCGATTCAATTGATTCTATTCCTTCTACCTCCAGTCCGATATTTGTCAGGATATCTGCCAGTTCCTCAGGACTATGATCGAGGGATATATATTCCTTAAGCCAGTTGTATGAGATATTCATTTAGGGATAAAATAGAATAAAAAAACAAAAGTAGAAAAAAAAGTAAAGAGTTCTCCGTATGTGATTTTAAGTTTGTGATTGTTGGTTGGATGGAATAATGAAACATGAAGACTAAGAAAATTATGCATCTATTTATTCCATGTTAATTTTCAAACTTATCGAATTACAAATATGATGAAATGAGGATTATATGAATAATAAGCTCAAAAAACTAAATTTTTACTATCTGGCCCACCGATATTTTAATGTTTTTGTCATTAATGGTTGGGGAGAATTCTTAATGATCCAGTCATTTATAGTGACTGGATCACTAGCGAAGCTGTATCCGGTTGTGAAGGATTTTTCTAATGATCCAGTCACTATAAATGACTGGATCACTGGCGAAGCTGTATCCTGTAATGAAGTATTCTTTTTTCTCGAGGGGTAGGAGTGAATGATAACTACAACCGAACCAATATAGTTACCAGAAGATTCTTGAAATTCAAGTATCATTGATTTTCCTATCTTTGTAGATTATTTTAAATTCAAAGACTTGGAACAGGAAAGGAACAGATTGATCCTTGTGACGAATGATGATGGTATTCAGGCAAAGGGACTTAAAACCCTCATTGATATTGTCAGGCCCCTTGGGGAGATTTTTGTTATCGCGCCGGAAGAAAGCCAGTCGGGAATGTCTCATGCAATTACGGTTAAAACACCCATTCGCGTAAAAAAGATTAAACAAGATGGGAATGTCCTCATAAACAGCTGCAATGGTACACCTGTTGATTGTATAAAGCTGGCATTGAATAAGTTTCTCAACAGACATCCGGATCTGATTCTGTCCGGCATCAATCACGGATCAAATGCTTCCGCAAGCATATTATATTCGGGAACAATGGCAGCTGCCATTGAAGGATGCGTAAATGGGATTCCATCTATCGGGTTTTCCTTACTGGATTACTCTCCCGAAGCTGAGTTCAATGGTGTGGTTAAATATGCCGAACAGATCATACTCAGAACACTGGAATACGGTATGCCTCAGGGTACCTGTCTGAACGTAAATTTTCCCGCCAACCATTCAGGAGAGATAAGGGGTGTTAGAATCTGCAGACAAACGAAAGGAATGTGGATAGAGGAATTTGATCAGAGGATCGATCCTCAAAACAGGGAATATTACTGGCTTACAGGGGATTTTATTAACCTGGAACCGGATGCTGTCGATACAGATGAATGGGCATTACAGAATAATTATATTTCTGTTGTGCCAGTGCATGTCGATCTTACTTCATATGGAGCAATGGATCATCTGAAGAAATGGCAGTTCGACGGAGAAGGTAAAAAGTAAAAAGTAACTGCCGAATGTTTTCGATAGCTCGTAATACAATTCAGAATCATCTCATACCAAGCAATGCTAAATCTTTTTCATTCCAGAGGTAAATGAAATCCCGGCTTAATAACATTCTTCTTGGTTCAGTAATGGGGATTATAGTACCATTAGTAACGGTATTTATCGCATATAAGATCCGTTTCGATCAATATCAACTGGATGAATTTTTCAGAGTACTCATCAGAAACAAAATACTCAGTTCCCTGCTGAGTCTGTGTGCCATACCTAACCTGCTGGTTTTCCTTATTTTTGTCTGGCTTAACTGCCTCCGTTCTGCCAGGGGAGTACTTTTAGGTACATTTATCATCGGATTTATCATTGTCGGCATAAAATTCTTGTTATAGACATGAAGTACTATCTCATTGCTGGAGAAGCATCTGGTGATCTGCATGGCTCAAACCTTATGAAAGGAATCCGGGAAGCAGATAATAATGCCGACTTTCATTTTTTCGGCGGAGATATGATGAATGCCCAGGGAGGGATAATGATCAGGCATTACCGCGATATGGCTTTCATGGGGCTCTTTAAAGTAGTGATGAATATCCGAACGATCAGGAAAAATCTTCAGCTTTGTAAAAAAGATATTCTTAGTTATCAGCCCGATGCAATTATTTTAATCGATTTTGCAGGGTTTAACCTTAGAATAGCAAAATTTGCTAAAAGGGCCGGTTTGATGGTTTTCTATTATATTTCACCCAAGGTATGGGTATGGAATAAATCGAGAGTAAAAACCATTAAACAGACGGTCGACCGGATGTTTGTCATACTGCCATTCGAAGTTAATTTCTACAGGCAATTTAATTATGAGGTTGAATACCTGGGAAATCCCACCCTGGATGCTGTCAGCGAAAAACTTACCGGGCGGGATGATAAAAATGAGTTTTTGCTTCAGAACCAGCTAGGTGATCGGCCTGTAATTGCCCTGTTACCGGGGAGCAGAACACAGGAGATAGAAAGATGCCTTCCTGAGATGCTTGCTCTTATTCCGGATTTTTCTGATTATCAGTTTGTTATTGCTGCATCACCCGGAATCGGCCTGGATTTTTATACAAAATATACCCGTCATAGCAATGTACGGATCGTATTTGAGCAAACATACGACCTGTTGAAAAATGCTGTTGCCGCTGTCGTTACCTCGGGGACAGCCACGCTGGAAACAGCTCTACTGCTGACACCAGAAGTTGTTTGTTACAAAACCGGACCATTGTCATATCACATCGGAAAAATGGTTGTAAAACTGAGATTCTTTTCCCTAGTCAATCTTATTATGGGGAAAGAGGTAGTAAAAGAATTCCTTCAATTTCATTTGAAGGAAAGTCTCTCATCAGAACTGAACAGGATCGTAAATGATGAAACATACCGGGTAAATATGATCAAGGATTTCAAAGAACTCAGAAAAATTCTGGGAGAACCCGGTGCATCGGGCAGGATAGCCCGGCGTATGATCGAACTGGTTGGGAAAAACCGGCTTGATTAACCGAAGATCATGAATAATAGTAAATTGCTTCTTATTCTTCTGTTTCTGTCTGTATTTTCAAAAGGTTTATCAATTGATATCCGTATAAGCCTTTATCATCCCCATATTATCCATTCACTTATGATAAGTTGTTTCGAAGGTGGTTATTCATACGTTACAGGTAATGGTGAAATCAAGGAGATAACACAGGGACAACAATTATTCCTGAAGAATTTTAATGATGAAATCTGGATCAGAGAAGACGATCAAGGCTGGACTCATACAAGCCAGTTATTTCTGAGTCGTACTTCAGGGCAAAGCATTATCAGCATTAAACCAGCCTCACCGGTTCTTCCCGAAAGGAATTATTATAGTAATCTTGAAATACATTCTGTCCATGGCAGTTTACGAGTTATCAACGTTATTGATCTTGAGTCATATCTGATGGGTGTGGTGGAAACAGAAGCAGGGCCATCAGTACCAATTGATTTTTATAAGGTACAGACAATCATTTGCAGGACTTATGCTATCAGAAATTTCAACAGACATCAGGATGAAGGTTATAACCTGTGCGATAATGTACATTGTCAATCCTATAAGGGCAGAAATAAATGGAATGAGGATGTGATGATTGCAGCGGAAGTAACGGAAGGTCTTATTCTGACTGATTCAGATACCATGCCAATTGTAGCTGCATTTCATTCAAATAGTGGAGGGGAGACACAGGGTGCCGAAAATATATGGCTTAACGGACAGGCATACCTCCTTCCTGTTCTTGATCCATTCAGCATTGACCAGCCGAACGCAAAGTGGGAGAGGAGTATTGCGGCTGAGGAGTGGTTCAATTATTTGAGATCGAAGTATTTTACGTTTGACACCCCCCCCGATACCATGGCTTACCAATGCAGTCAGAAACACCGGATGAAATATTACATTGTTGACACGGATACTCTTGAATACAATAAAATCAGGGAAGATTGGAACCTGAAATCTTCCTTTTTTTCAATTTTCTATCATGATTCGGATTTTATTTTTATTGGAAAAGGCTATGGACATGGTGTTGGCCTGAGCCAGGAAGGTGCTATCAACATGGCAAGGAAAGGATATCATTTTACGGAAATACTGAATTATTATTATCATGATATCATGATTATAAGTTATCATGACCTGCCACCTGGCAGTCTGTTCCAGGAATAGTGAAATTTGAATGGAGATTAAAAAATAGTACTTTCGTGAAATAATAAATGCATAATATGGATAAAGCTAAAGTATTAATAATTAATTATATATAGATCTTTTACAGGACCGGGATCTGCATATATGGAGTCTGAAATTCAATTCCTTTATTGTTAACGCGGTATAAAAAATAATTGTATCCAAACATGTATTCACTATTTGTTAAGGAGATTACTTCATTTCTCAGTTCCCTAACAGGGTACGTGGTCATTGTTGTTTTTCTTCTTGCCTGCGGACTATTCCTGTGGGTATTCAAGGGCAATCTGAATATCCCGGATAACGGTTATGCTACACTGGAATCATTGTTTGTGCTGGCTCCCTGGGTTTTTCTGTTCCTGATCCCTGCCATCACAATGCGCATGTTTGCTGAGGAGAAAAAAAGCCGTACCCTTGAGCTTTTACTTACCAGGCCATTAACCGATATGCAGGTTATCGTTGCGAAATACATGGCTACCCTCGTCCTGGTTATTCTGTCTTTAATCCCAACATTAATTTATTTTTATTCTGTCAGCCAGCTTGGGAATCCACCGGGCAATCTTGACACCGGTGCAGCATGGGGATCATATTTTGGACTTTTGTTTCTTGCAGGCATTTATATTGCTATCGGTATTTTTATTTCATCTCTCACTGAAAACCAGATCATCTCATTCATTTTTGCATTGATTACCTGTTTCATTTTCTATATAGGATTTGATTATTTTGCGTCACTTGATATCTTCAGTGGTATGGCCAATACAATTATGAAGCTTGGGATAAATGAGCATTACAGGTCCGTGAGCAGGGGAGTTCTGGATACCCGGGATATTCTTTATTATCTGAGTATCATTTTTATTTTCCTCCTTCTGACAAAGATTGTTTTACAAAGTAGAAACTGGCAATCCAATTCCTGATCAGGATGAAAAGAAAAAAAATCAGAAAGCAACATATAATCGAACTGCTATTATCCCTGGCTATTATTATATTACTCAATTATATCGGATCGTTTTTTTATTACCGTTTAGATCTGACAAAAGAGAAAAGGTATTCCCTGTCGCCTGTCTCCAAGGAGGTTCTGGATCATCTCCATAATGCGGTATTTATCCGGATCTACCTGGATGGAGAGCTGCCTGCCGGCTTTGTCAGGTTAAAAACAGCAATCCGTGAAATACTGGATGAGTTCAGGTGGTATGCACCCGGCAAAATCCTGTTTCAGTTCACTGATCCTTCAGAAGATCCTGATCCGTCTGTCAGGCGTAATATCATAACGGAACTGTATGATATTGGACTTCAGCCAACCAACGTTCAGGTCAGAAAAAAAGATGGGAGTACTGTTCAGAAAATAATATTTCCGGGAGCTGTCATATCCTGTGCCGGGATTGATGTTGGCATAAACCTGTTAAAAAATAATCCAGGATTGAATGCGGAAAATAACCTGAACAACTCCATTCAGGCCCTGGAATATGAATTTATCAGCATGATTAAAAACCTTGATGCGGATACCATAGAGAAGATAGCATTTATTGAGGGGCACGGTGAACTGGACGAATTACAAACCGGTGATTTAACCAAAGAACTGGCGAATTATTACCAGGTGGACAGGGGAATTATAGGAGGGCGTTATGGCAGCCTTGATGACTATGTTGCCATTATCATTGCCAGGCCGGTCAGGAGGTTTGAGGAGAATGACAAATTTGTAATCGACCAGTATATCATGAAAGGAGGTAAAGTTCTCTGGTTGCTCGATGTCACAAAGGTTAGCCTGGATAGCCTGGTTAACGGATCTACATTTGTCTTTTATTTACCGCTGAATCTGGAAGATCAGTTATTCCGGTACGGCATCAGGTTAAATCCTAACATGGTTAAGGATATTATATGTCATGTTATTCCAGTCAATAAGGGATTGGTTGGGGATCAACCCAACATACAATTCGTACCATGGTATTATTATCCTCTTATTTCACCACGGCAGGACCACCCGGTTACGAAAAGTCTCAATATGATCAAACTGGATTTTGCCAGTGTAATTGATACAGTTGGTGAGAACAGGAATATTAGCAAAACCGTTTTACTCGCAACATCCCCCTATTCAAAGACCGTCCAGGTACCGGTGCAGATATCTCTCAGAGAGTCTGAAATCAGACCAACAGAGGCTGAGTATAACCTTTCTTATCAACCTGTTACAGTTCTTCTGGAAGGTAAATTTGAATCAAATTTTCAAAACAGGCAGGTACCATCCGGTGTTACAGGTAATCCCCCCGGGATTCTATCAGAAAGTGTCCCCACTAAAATGATTGTTGTATCTGATGGTGACCTGGCCAGGAATGATGTTCTGCCATCTTCAAGCGGTCCAATGATTGCACCACTCGGCTATGACAGATATACATCACAGACATTTGGTAATAAGAATTTTATCCTGAACGCTGTCAATTATCTTACTGATGAGACGGGTCTGATTAATCTCCGGGGAAGGGAATTTCAGCTCCGCCTTCTCGACAGGAAAAAAATTCAGGATGAAGCATTGAAATGGAAAATAATCAATATGGTCAGCCCGCTGATCATCATCATTATAACAGGTATAGCTTATAATCTTTATCGCAGAAGGTTATATGGATAAACAAGATGTTGGGATCTGGCTACATCATTCTGAACTTTTTTCAGGATTTTCTATGATGAAAAGAAGTAGTATGGGAGAAGATCCTGAAAAAAGTTCAGAATGACCTGATTAAAAAAATTTAAAGGGTTTTACCCAGTTAGGAATACAACAATTATATTCATTCGCAATCTATTAATAGATGAAAAGAATATATTTTTTATTAGTCATTCTGTTCCTTCTTCTTCTCATTTCTTTTTATTTACTATTCATTGGTCGCCC
>LJUQ01000169.1 GCA_001304505.1 Bacteroides sp. SM23_62_1 | reverse complement strand
ACTGAATCAGCCCCGATATTATCAAATTTGACAATATGAATATTCACGCCGGCTTTTTTATACATATCACGGATCTCTTTGAATTTATCCATTGAGGTAATGTTTTTCCGCCATTCGCTAACTTCTTTCTGTTTTTCCTGAATTGCTTCCATCATGCCCGGAGGCATTTGAAATTCTTCACGCTGACGTTCACCACCAGGAACACTGTCCTGTTCACCACCCGGGGCTCTTTCCTGTGGACGAGGAGGACCCTCCGGCATAAATTCTGCCATGATCTCCATAAAATCAATGGTTGGAGCACCTGCAGATTCTTCAATTGCCCCGGACATTAATTCACAATGGCTTAATCCGCATTTAAGCAGGTAATCCAGTGTTTTCTCGGCCGTTTGTCCTGGAAGCTCTCTGAAACTATAGGTGATAGCTCCGATCGGAACACCCCCAAATGTGGAATCCGGGAATAGTAATGGGGATCTAAAAGGTTTACCTGAGACAATCCGGGGAATCACTGAATATGCTGTTGCAGCCGCAGTATAACCGATAAATCTGCGACGGCTCAGCTGTCTTTTCTGTTCGTTTTTTGATTGCATAATATTTAGAAATTAAGTTTTAATATAAAATGAGAATGATTACGCAATTATAAATATAGATTATTCAACCCCTTCAGGGTTGTGTAAAATATTACATCCATAACCAGGGGGTTCGCCCCCGGCTATTAATAGTTTGGCCCCTTCAGGGCCTTTTTCAATAGCTTTTTCAGTCTTTGTATTCTCCCATTTCTCCATCCCCAATTATCCCTATGACTCTTTACTCCATAATCCATACATCTGCCCTTCTCCCATACTCCCCTTCTCTCCTCCGCCCCCTGCACCTTAAGCCCTGCATATTACCCTGTACCCTGTATTTTCTAACCAGCAACACAGGTTATTATTTGCGATTACAGCTTATATGGATTTCTATACTTGTATGAATAAAGCCTGTGATTGGTGGCTTCCTCATCATCCACAAATCTTAGCGTAGCCGGATTCCAATTTACCGGCCTCTCCAGTTCTGTTGCGATATTAGCGATGCAGCAAAGGATTGAAGTGCTGCAGCCTACCTCGACAGGTGCAATTGGATCCTTTCTGGATCGCACACAATCGATGAAATTCTGCATATGAGGAGAGCTGATTTCGAAACTACCGCGTCCCCTATCCCGGCTTCTTTGCATCTGTTCGAACATTGCCCTGCGTTCTTCCGGGGTCATTTCCCTTGGGCGGTTACCGGCAAGATCTTCCGGAACCAGTTCAGGATTTGAACAACCAAGGTAACCACGAGCTACTTCGATCCAGCCATTTGTACCAAAAAATTTGATGCCCTGGGCACGAGGCACATCTTCAAGGTAAGGCTGTTCGGTCATGACAATACCATTCAGGTATTTGAACGCAAGGTATTCCTGACCATTGTATCCTTTCGGAATAAACTCAGCCGGGCCGGAACCATCCATGCCAATAGCTGCCTGGGCTATATCAAACATATGGGCACCCCAGTCGGCAGTATATCCGTTTCCTGTTTCACGATACCAGCGCCATGCTCCCCATAGCTTTTCCCTTTCTTCCGGATCCAGTGAGATTGGTGGACAGAGATCAGGGTGGTAATGGATCCTGTCGTCATTGAGGGGTCCCAACCACAGGTTCCAGTTCAGGTTTCCTGGAACGGGCATCTCAGGGAGGTCGAAAGGTTGTGGGGGATCCCCTACCTTTGCATATATTTTCTCAATATGTCCGATAGCACCGGTACGGACAAGTTCAATGGCTTTCTGAAATTCACCACTCGAACGCTGCTGGCTGCCTACCTGTACAACCCGTCCGGTCTCTCTGGCAACCTTCACCATCTTCAGGGCTTCCCTGATGGTAAATGATAATGGTTTTTGTACATAAACGTCTTTTCCTGACTGGCATGCAAGAATGGTATTGAGGGCATGCCAGTGGTCGGGAGTGGCAATTTCAATAGCATCAATATCCTTGCGCTCAAGCAATAGCTCATACTGTTCGTACATGTCACAACGCTGTGGAACACCCTGTGATTCCTGCCATGCCTCTACCCTCTTCTTAAATCGTACTTGTTTCATGCTATCCACATCACAGCATGCTGCAACCTGAACACCGGCAACAGATGCAAACCCTCCGAAATCATTTAAACCCTGCTGCCCGCAGCCAATGAAACCTAAAACAACACGGTCACTGGGCGGAATACGTACACCGCCGATAACATAACTTGGAAGAATAGTTAGGCCTGTAAGACCAAGCGTTGATATACCCATAAATTCGCGTCGGCTCAGTCCTCTGTTAATTATAGCTTTTTTTTTCATAGTAAAAAGATGATTTAAAATGATAGATAAACTGATTATTTTAAAAAAGTACCATCGGGGTTTTCAGGATATTGCAAAAAAGCAATCCACGAAAAAGTAAGTTTTAAAGATATTATAATTTTAAGAATGTTAACTTTTATTAGAAACTAATATTACACCTGATATCTATAAGTACCAGGTGTTTTTTACATAATCAGGTCACTGTTTAATATTCCTGCATGAATTAATCAGAGTAATTCTGATAATACAAGAGTTTTCATTTATTCATACGAAAATGTTATTTTAACGGTTAAGTGCATGCGTAGTTTGGTTTACAGGTGCGGATCAGGAGACGATAAGTCGCCAGCACCTGGCGTGCATGTTGCTTTTCACACAGTTATAACTGGTTACTTTAACAAACGGACATAAAGTTTTTTGATGAAAAGCTATTCAAAGACTCATGAAAAAAGTTCAGGGGAGTTCCCTGCTGTTAAGTTTAAATTTGTTGATTAATTAAGACAAATTTAAACTTTTTACAGAGGAAAGTGATGGATTTTGGGATGTCAGTCAACAGGATTGGTTTGATGCAAGATGCGTGTCAAACCAAATTGGCGTATGCACTTTGTTGGGTGTAGTAATTTCATTTAATAATCTGAATATCACAAATATTACAGATACAGAAAATAATATTATAACATGCTGCATCGTAAGGCCATGAATTAATTCTGTATTTATCAACATTCCTAATCCAAGTGATATTATTGTGGAAATAATCCCTACAATTATCGAAATAGAATCGAATGTAACCGGTTTTACTTTTGCCTCCTTATTTGCCAAATGCTGTTTAACTGTTTTACCAGTAAATTCCTCATCCAACTTATACATTTTTGATTGAAGAATACCCTTTATTATATCATTCTGCTTTTTCATTTTTTAATTTTTCAGAAAGTTTTATTCTCGCCCGATACAAAGTTACTTTGATATTGGAAACACTCAGTCCTGTAATCTGATGTATTTCTTTTAGTGATTTTTCACCCAGATAAAACAAGTGAATCAAATTCTTTTCGGAATCTTCAAGATCATCAATAGCCTGATGCAACTCCTTATATTTATCAATCTTATATTCATTGCCTGGCATGTTTGGAGGTTGAAGATTATCGGTGATATCCATTATTTCTACTCCGCCTTTTTTTTGAACATATCCAATCGACAGATTATAAACTATTTTATATAACCAGGTACTAAATTTTGACTCATTACGGAATTTATGAATATTCTCCAGTACTTTTAAGAAACCATCCTGGGTAATATCCCTTGCATCCTCTCTGTTTTTAACAATACTGATAGCCAGGTTAAAAGCTATATCCTTGTATTTATCGATCAGAACAGAGAGCGCTTCCGGATCACCCAAGATGGCATCGCGTAAAATATGTGATTCATAATTACTTCTCACCTGACCTTTTGATAACCGAGTAATTAATTAAAAACCCGATTCCTCCAAAAATCAAGAGCATGATCACATAAGTTAAAAAGTTGTCCAATTTGTCAATCGAGATTACCAGAACGTGTCCGATTGCTAATCCGATTCCCAGGGATAACGCAAGTATTCCATTTTTCAAACTGGTTTGTTTACGGTACTCTGAAATACTTAATTCTCCATCGGGATTAATTCCTTTGTCTATCATTCTTAATCTTTCCTGATTTTTTGTTTTCATGTAGTATCCAATAAGCAATGAAATCAGGACAGTTATAACTATCATTGCTGAAACGTAAAATAATGGTGCTATCATAATTTAATGTTTTTAAGAATTAATTACAAAACCAGATATCCATGTAATTTATAAACTTACCTCTTTTAACCGGTTGATTGTTCAACATCAGTATGTAGTGGTCGTTCCCAACCAATACCCCTCTGATATTGATCAGACTTTCGGTTTCTTGAGCAGAAAATACTTTCATAGGCTTATTCGTGTTAAAAGGATTAACCCAGGAATACAGCAGTTGATAATTATTTCCTTTTATTTCTTCGTTCAATACAATCTTTGTGGGTGCAATAATAAATGGCGGGTTACATTTATTTAACAGGAGGTTTGACTCTTTCGTGCCAAATGCTATTATCGCTTTATCATGCAGGTTTTCTTTTGTTGCTGCAGTATCTGCAATTAACATCTGATTCTTATATAAGTTCAACCTGAAGTCCTCAATGCTTTTAAGCAATTTTTTTCCAATTCCTTTTCCGGTATGTTTGTCGGGTAAACAATGGCTATCTCATCATATTCAGGATAACTATTTAATAACGGTATTGCATTGATCTTTGGCTCTCTTATTTTACTAACTATTTGATTTAGTGGATCAATATCGAATGTGTCAATATTATTGAAAGAATTCAGAATTTCAGGAAAATAGGAAATAAAATCTACATCTTGTTTCTCATATTCTTCTAATTCTTCTAAAATGTTAAAAATATAAATGAACCGCCCACCAATTTCTTTTCTTTGATGATTTAAATATGCAGCATCCTCACCATACTTTTGTGCAGCTAATCTTGTTGACACGGCTCTAACCATATGCTCCTTAACGGCGGTATTCCAACTTTGATAGGCTTGAGCTGACATAGATGACTGTATAGGTTCATATAAATATGAATAAGTATCAACGATGTCAGCATACTTGTCAACTAAAGGATTTATATAAGCATGGGAAAGTTCATGCCATATTAAATTATACATCCTGGAGGAATTTTCCCAAACAGGCATAGATCCCGTCACATCTGTTGGTTGAAGGCAAATATAAGAATCGTAATTATTGTTTTGGCTGATTCTGACACCAAAGTTACCTCTACCCAGAATATTCAATATACAGGTGTAGGAATTTAGCTCATAACCATAATAATCGGCTATTCTACTCCTTTCCTCAAAATCAGAGAAGTTATACTTTATGGTTAACAGGATAGTTTCATAGAAACCAGACTGGGATCTGAAGAAGGATTCGAATTCTGAATCAACCATAAATTGATGTAATGATTCTGCCAGTGTATCACGAATATCATTAAAAGGAATCTTAGGAATCATCGTATTCTCACATTCTAACAGGAACTCAACGGGAGCATCAATGCTGTTGAATGATTTCATCCAAAATGTTTTGAAATTAGTTACCGTCGGATGTGAGGTATATTTTGAAAAATATGCCTGTGCCTCCTTTTTATATCTGATATCAAATCCATTGGAGAAAGGCCAATCCTGGATCAATAATCCGACAATGTTGTATAATTCAAATCTTGGATCAATTTGAAAGTTTACTTCGTCCAGTTGAACAGATCCACTTTCAATGCTGATTGTCTCGCTCTGAGCTTGCATAGTAAAATGTAACTGGAAAATTATTCCCCGTACCATTTTTGTTCTGTTAACAATTTTTCTTTTCATCACAATGTTCAAATTTGATTAGTTCATTGTTTAGATAGTCGAATCGAAAAAAGGTTACAGAATTGTATGCATTTATGTACGCCCAACAGCCGAGGTTATGCGCCGTTGGGGATTACTTGACTGCGTCCGTATCACCCATTACAAACTTTGCCAATGAGAACTGAACATGCCTAACCATTTAAACTCCAATGGTGTATGAACCTTTGTTGTGCAAAGTACTTTTTTATTATAAATTATTTTTTACAACAATATAACTAATGTTCATTCCATAAAATATTTTTCAGCTTCAATTATCTTAAAGTCTTGATTAGCCATCAAATTCTCCACGTCATTAGTTTTGAACTTATTTAAATGTAAAGGAAAAAGTCCAAGTTTTTTAATCAATAGAAGTGCTTTACATTCTAAACTGTTTTTGAAAGCCATCTTATCCTTAAAAAAAGCGGTTGATGATATAAATAATCCTCCTGGTTTTAATAGTCCGTGTATTCTCCGGAACACTTTTTCATTATCTTCCAATAACTAAATAATTCCGTATGCTACAATTTTATCATATGAAGCTTCATACCAAGTTGCTCATACATGCTTAACAAATCCGCTACTTCCCATCTTGTTTGAATCTTTCCGTTAGATATTTGGAATATGGCAATAGCCTTCCACTCCAATTCCTTTCCTGTGGCTGGTACTCCAAATGACTCAACATCATGAATCACATGCGCCGAAAATCTCACAAAGACTTTATTGTCCTTAGCTATGATGTCATGAATTTCGTGCTTTATAACGGGAAATTCTGAATATAAACTTATGATCATTTGCTTGAAATGATCATAGTCAATAGGTTCTGGATCGGAATTCATATATTGTTTGCAATCTTCAGCCCATATTTCGCTGAACAACTGTTCAAAATTATCTTTATTGACGTCATTCAACCATTTGATAACTAGTGATTTATTCTGTTCTTCAATCTCTTTCAATGCTTTTAATTCTTCTAATGCCGTCATTACTTGCTTATCCTGACAGCTGATCATGAGACAGAACACCAGGGGTGAAATCAATAATAATTTTTTCATGATAGTTGAATTTTAGTATTATGGCACACAATGGCTCCAGCATATGGCCAGTTGCTATTGCATATTTCTTAATTTGTCCATAGTAATAAATTTAAGCATTTAATTTTATTAGTACCAACAAGCTAGCTCATGGCAATTGGCTATGTGCGGTGTTAGGGCACTTTAAAATTGATAGGTTTCAAATTATTATTTTTATTAAAGTCTTATTAAATCCATATTTATTTTGCAGGAATAAATTCTTCAACATCATTTACACCAGGATGTCCTTCTTTGTGGCTTAATGTTGCCCCACCAATTGCATAGATTTTCCCTTTTACTACACCTGCACCTAATCCTCCTCTTGGATTCGGTAAATTTATACCACTTTCCCAGGCATTTTTTTCTGGATCATATATTTCAACTACAGAAATAGTCTCAGTTCCAGCTGCTCCACCAATGGCATAAATTTTACCATTAACCTCAACAGTTGCAAGAGCCATTCTTGCAGTAGGCATTTTGGCTTTTTCAGTCCAAGTATCAGTAATTGGATCATATTCTTCGACATTACTACAAACTTCTCCCCACCCAAGAGAACCTCCAATAACATAAATCTTTCCATTCACCCCACATGCGGCTGAATAATATCTTGCAGTAAGCATATCTTTCTTTTTTGACCATCTATCTAAATTTGGATCATAAGCTTCGACAGTACTTATTGTTTGTGGTACTATTGGAGCACCACCAAATACATAAATGATACCATCCACAACACAGGATGCTGTTGCTAGTCTTGCAGTAGGCATATCTTTTTTCTTTTCCCAAGAATCTGTTTTTGGATCATATACTTCTACTGTAGATAATCCAGGTTGTTCAAAATTTACATATCCGCCAAAAACGTATATTTGTTCATCTACTGCACTTGCTGAAATTCCACGACGACCAGTTGGCATTGATGCTTTGGAAATCCAAGAATCTGTTTTTGGATTATATTCTTCATTTGTATTCAGACCCTCAGCATTAGCTCTGGTGTATCCACCAATTGCATATATTTTGTTATCTGCAACAGCCATGGCCAGACCTAATCTTGCTGTAGGCATATCAGCCTTTTTTATCCAAATATTTTTTTGTTGACAACTAAATAGGAATAACAATAAAAATTGAATTCCAAATAATTTCTTTAATTGAAAACGATTTGATTTCATATTCTTTAAGCTTTTAGATATACGATAATAATGAATGCTATCATTGGTAAAGTATAAGAATCTTAATGTGCTCTAAGTGTTGAATATACGAATATATTTCATGTAATGGGAACTGATTGCTCTGATAAACCAGCATAGTATAGGATTATTCACCGCATCCAGGTATCTAAATGTTCGTAATCATTTTGTAACTTACCATACAGGAAATTATTGAAGATTATGGAGCTGATCCCTATTGAAGTTGAATGCCACGCCGGTTACAAAGCAGATGAATATCCCAAATGCTTTTACCGGGAGGATGAAAAATTTGATATACAAGAAATTACAGACCGCTGGTACCAGGGTGATACCAATCCTGTTTGGCCGGTTTCCAATTACTTCAAGGTTTTAACTACCTCTGGAGAGAAATATATCATTAAACATGACCTGGAAAGTGATAAGTGGTATATATGCGTTTAATGTACAAAACTTCAAACTTACCTTAAACCTGTTCAATCATCCGGTTAAAACGATAATTGGGAGTAAAAAATAAGGGATTTAAGTATACCGATCATCCCTGTAACAAAAAATACAGGGACAACCACGTCTGCCAGTCCCATACCATCTTCATCGGCAGTTTTATGCTCCAGCCAGCCGGGATTATCCGAAAGTGTCTAAAGGTCATTCGCAGAAATCATCAGGAGCATGGTAAAAGCCCTGAAGATATCTGTAGATTGAATTCTACCGTAGCTTATTTTTCACTGTTGTGATATTCTATCATTTCCTTAAAACTGTTCACTGATCCCATTTCTTTTCCATTCACCCCATCGCCATAATACTGATTAAGAAACCTGTCAGCCGGGCTCCACACTGTTTGCATAACACCAAGGAAATGTCCTTTAAGAACATTGTTGCTGTTTTGCCGGAATGTGTCAATGAGCTCCAGTTGCCCCCTTGTAACATCTGCCTTGTTCCAGGGACAGGTAATAACTCGGAATCCTTTCAGGGCAAAAAGTGCAGCTGTTGGCTCGGCCTTTTCATAATGCCAGTCACAGATCACCACATCTTTCGGGATCAGATCAATGGCTCCTTCTGTATCATTTTGACTTGCTTCCCACATTCCCAATCCGGTATTTTTGCCATCCAGCAGCCTGTCACCCCAGATCCATAGCTCCTTGTTTTGTGCAGCCAGATGATCCCTTATCAATGTTACTTCACCTGCAAAAAGCTCAGCTTTGTTTTTTCCTCTGCACCTGGGGCAATCATCCTCCCCGATGTAGAATACTTCATCCATTCCTGCATGAAAAACATCTGCTTCAAAAACCGTCATAATTTCATCGACAAGGGCGAAAACAATATCATGCACTTCGGGATGCAGCGGACAGTAACTTTTGCAGTATAATCCATCTGCATTCGGCCATTCATATTTTTCTGGCATTTTAACAGAGGGTGTTTCGTCAAATTGAGGATATTCCTTCAGCAGGTTACCAGGCCGTTCACGGTTCGATTGATGGCCAAGCAGGTTGATGTGAGGAATAAGACGAATATTGTTTTTCCTTGCAGTTTTAACAATTTGTTTAACATCCCTTTTGGATAATGCACCTTTATCCCGAAGATTTGGATAGGATTCATATTCATAGTTAAAATCAACCATCAGAACAAGGGTGTTGAAACCATTGGACGCCAGGTCGTTTTCCATGAATGACAGAAATTTCTGAAGGCCTTCCGGCCGTGGTGCTTCGATACATAATCCGCGGATATCTGTAAAGGTATCCTCTTTCTGGGCTGCACAAAGCGAATAAGCGATTGTGAGAATCAATATCATTTTTGTTTTCATAAAATAGTGTTCTTTAGGTTAAATGCAACAGGGAAAATCATAAAATCAGAAATTACAGCCCGGGCTTTAAAATTAGCATTTTAACGGGATTTAAAATAAATAAGACTTTGATGTATACAACAGCTGTTCCGTATAATCATTTACTGTACTTTGATTAATCTATATTTCATAAAGAGATGA
>LJUQ01000305.1 GCA_001304505.1 Bacteroides sp. SM23_62_1 | reverse complement strand
AGAGGCATCGGGCTCTCAGGAGTTCACCACCTATGAAATGAACTACTTGAGCTTCGCCTATCCATTTAGCGCATTAAGAAGAAACATGATTGTCTCATTAAATATCCAGCACCTCTATGATTTTAATAAAAAAGTCAGCTTTGCTTACAGTTATACAAATAATGTGGGGCCTCCCCTAAGTTTGGATGACAATATTACCTATGTTCAGGAAGGGGCATTTAAGCCTACTTCCCCAGCCATTGCCGTGCAGATTACTCCTTACATCTCATTGGGACTGACACTTAATTTTTGGGATCATGGACTTTATGACAATAAGTGGAAATCAGAATACCGAGGAGAAGGGAATGGTTTCTATGTGGGATTTCCTTTTCAGGTGAACACCCAAATCAATGAGAGATATGCCATGAATGGTCTTCGGATCGACCTATTTGACCCCTTTCACTGGCAAAATGTCAATTTCAACTTGGGGCTCTTGTGGGAACTGAAGAGTAACTTGAATCTGGGAATTGTATTCAAGTCTCCCTTTGATGTGCAACTCGATCACGATTATCGTTTTCAATCCAGCATAATCTTTCCCACCTCACCGGCAAGCGATTCTCAAGATGAAATAAACTTCAGGGAGACAGTCAAACTGAAAATGCCTATGTCTTACGGGATTGGCCTGGCTTATCGTTGGAGCGACTTCCTGACATTCGACCTGGATGCCTATCGAACCGATTGGAGCAATTATGTTTTGCGTGATGCAGCCGGTTACGAGCAGAATCCAATTACAGGGGAACTTCAAAAGGATGCTCACGTAACCGATACCATACAGATAAGGTTCGGCGGGGAATATCTTTTTATTGGCGAAAAAAGGGTAATTCCCGTCCGGGCAGGGATATTTTATGACCCTGAACCATCGAAAGGCAGTCCGGATGATTTTTTCGGATTCAGCATAGGATCAGGTGTCGCCTATAAAAATATCGTTTACGATATTGCGTACCAATATCGCTTTGGAAGGGATGTGAGATCCACTGTCGTGGGAAGTGCGGACTCATCCCAGGATGTGGATCAACACACCGTCTATATGTCGCTGATATACCATTTTTAACAAAGGGAGTTAAATACGCTGAAGGGCCTCGCAGTGGTGATGGCCCGTAAAGAAAATATAGATTATCTAATCGTAGACGATAAAATAACAAATTGAAGATACAATAGATGGATATTTGACAATGTGATCCCATCCAGGAAAGGTGCTTTGAGGAGTTCTTTTTAAAGGAGACCAAATGAAACCGAGAAATATAATCACAGTGTTCATGGCTTTGGCAATTCTCATATTAATAGAACCCAATGCTTTTCCTGTGACTTTAAGTATAGAAAGCAAAAGTGGGACGCCAGATCAGACCCTCGAGGTTCCCATCACTGTAGATGACCCGTCTGGAATAGCAGGCGCTGCATTTACAGTAGAATATGATTCTTCAGCCTTATCCATAACAGTCGAAAGTGTCTTTTTTAATACTTTTTTAGACCAACTCCTACTTCTATCCACCATAGGAATCCCTGAAGAAGACGATGGGATAATCAAGATTCCCGTCCTTGACGAGAACGGGAATCCCAAGCTGGATGATTATTCGATACCAATCTATATTGAGGTACCACCGGAAGTGGATGGAATACAGTATTTCCAACCCCTTTTAGCCAATGAGGTCTCTGGAACGGGAATGAGGATTTCGGCTGCACGTTTTACACCAGCAGATTCTTCCAACTCGACACTTTTTACGTTATATGTAACACTCAAATCGGGTGCCCAACTCGGAACCTATAACATAAACATTGTTCCGACCAGACTCTATGATACTGTGGCCGGATACGATGCCAACGGCGAAACAATTGACCTATTGATAGGGGCAGATCCCGATCAAGAGGTAACCAGTGCAAGCGCTTTTCCAGTATTGCTTGATGATGATGGATACACTAATCATGTCAACAATGGTTATGTCACATTCATGGATGTGATTAATCAGGAGATTGATCTATCCGCCGGTTGGAATCTGATATCTTTGCGCCAACAACCCTCTGACATCTCAATTGACTCTGTCCTGGAGGTAATTTCCGGTAAATATGCAAGTGTATGGGTTTATTTTGACGGCAGCTGGAGGGTGTATGACCCGGAGAATCCTGGTTTCAGCGATTTAACAACAATGGAGGCAGGAAGAGGCTACTGGATCAATATGGACGAAGCAACGAGGTTGAACATCTCCGGTACCACACCTTCAAACTCCGTAGAATTAGCAGCCGGATGGAACCTGGTGGGGTATAATTGCTCGACGTCACAGTCTGTAGCCGATGCACTGGCTTCAATTGAAGGCAAATATGTCTCAATATGGGCATATATGGATGGAAGCTGGAAGGTCTATGATCCGAATAATCCCGGTTTCAGCGACCAGAGGTGTGTACGTGGACACTACCGTAGGTAGCATAGAGCATAGAGCAGGGAGCGGAGCGTCTTGGAAAATATTGAATATCGAACATGGAACCCTGGATCGGGTCCAGGGCAGGCCGTGGAATTTTGAAAAGAAGAAAAGATTTCCGCTGTAATTTTATGGTTTCCGGCTGGAAAATTAACCGGAAGTGCAAGAAAATATATATTTGTGGGTCTATATTATTAAAATCAATCTTCATTTCATATTTAAAAGGAATTCTATCAATGACTCGATATGCTGATACGTCTCTAAATATACCCGTGTTCATCCTGTTCTTTCTGCTTATGATATGTATTAATGTGTTTAGTTTCGCCTTTGCACAGCCGATTGAAAGGATTGAAATACCATCCTCGCTCAACCCGGTCGGCTCAGGGGCAAGGGCATTGGGAATGGGAGGCGCTTTTATCTCTGTTGCGGACGATGCCACGGCAGCATCCTGGAACCCGGGAGGCCTTATACAACTGGAAACGCCCGAGATCTCTGCAGTGGGAGCCTTTTTCCATAGATCAGAGGACAATAGAGTCGGCACTAACCCAGAGGCATCGGGCGATCAGGGTGTATCCAAAAACAGGCAGAACTACCTTAGCGCAGCATATCCCTTCACCCTCTTTAACCGCAATATGATAGTCTCACTGAACTATCAGAATCTCTTTGATTTCAGCAGGGAGTGGAGATTCCCATTCATACAGGAATCGGAAAGATTGTCCGTAAGCCAGAATATTGATTACCGGCAGGAGGGGAATCTCTTTGCCATTGGACTTGCCTATTGCCTTCAGATTACCCCGGATATCTCTTCGGGATTTACATTGAACTTCTGGGAAGACGGTCTTTATGACAACCAGTGGGAACAGAACACATATCAGCATGGTTCGGGCACCTATGTAGGTTATCCATTTACCTCTGAATCAAGCAGTTACGATAGATATTCATTCAGCGGCTTTAATGTGAATCTCGGCTTTCTATGGAATGTAAACAGCAAATTGACCCTGGGAGCGGTCTTCAAGACCCCATTTGAGGCTGATCTAACCCACGAGTCTGGGTTTAACTCCTCCCTGAACTTCCCTGACTATCCGGCCGCAAACTCTACAGCATCAATTTCCTCGATTGAGGACGAAAACATAGATATGCCCATGTCCTATGGCATTGGACTGGCTTATCGGTTCTCCGATCAATTCACCGCCTCTTTAGACATATACAGGACCGAGTGGGATGATTTTGTCCTGACGGATGCGTATGGCAACGAGACTTCACCCATTACAGGCCGGTCTATCAATGAATCTGACATAGGCCCGACCCATCAGGTGCGCATGGGCGCTGAGTATCTTTTGATAAAGCCAACATATGTCATTCCATTGCGCGCGGGTGTCTTTTACGATCCAGCGCCCGCCAGCGGAAGCCCGGATGACTACTTCGGTTTCAGCCTCGGTTCCGGTATCGCCTACGGCCGGTTTATCTTTGATATAGCGTATCAGTACCGATTTGGAAATAATGTGGGGAGTTCGTCTATTTATCCATGATCATACATTTTTGAAGGATCATCTTTAACAGATGATCAGGATTTGAGGGAGCAAGGAGCAAGGGAAAAGATAACTTATAACAGATAACTGACTCTGCCAAAATCAAGATGGGTAAAAGATGATAGTTATTTTTCGGAGAGAACTGAAATGCGATCATTAATCAACAGATATTTAAGATCATTATGGGTACTCTTTTTAGGCCTCATTATGCTTCTCTTTCTCCCCGCCTTTGCCTCATCCGCGGAAGAAGAAACATATGTGTTCGAGCGTATGTGGCCTACCCTTCTGCAGCCGTGGTATTTCAGCGGCGCTAGCGGTGTTGAGACTGATCCTGATGGAAATATTTATGTGGTTGATAGATATTTCAATCGTATACAAAAATTTAACTACGATGGCGTATTCATCAAAAAATGGGGAAGTCATGGCCCCGGTGATGGCCAGTTCCAATACCCCCGGGGAATAGCAATTGATGGAAACGGACATGTCTATATAACTGACACATATAACCACCGCGTCCAGAAATTCACATCTGATGGCGAATTTATAACAAAATGGGGCAGTAGCGGTTCCGGCAACGGGCAATTTGAAGATCCATCCGGCATTATCATAGACAGTGATGGAAATATCTATGTGGCTGATACCGGGAATAACCGTGTTCAGAAATTTGATTCTGATGGGGTATATGTCACACAATGGGGAACACGAGGATCAGGTGAAGGACAGTTCATCAACCCCGAAGGAGTAGAAATTGATGCGAACAGGTATGTCTATGTGGTTGATACCGGGAATAACCGTGTTCAGAAATTTGATTCTAATGGAGGATATGTCACACAATGGGGAACAGGAGGATCAGGTGAAGGACAGTTCGATGAACCCAGCGGTATAGATGTGGACACAAATGGAAATATCTATGTGGTCGATTCCAATAACAACCGTATTCAGATATTTGATCCGAATGGCACCTATATCGCTGAAATAAGCTCTAGAATATACCTTTCGGACTCTCGCAGTGTTTTGCACGTACCTGAGGATATAGCCATACAGGAACCAGATAAGGCTTATATCAGTGTTTATTCTGGAATCCTGCAAATGGATATAGACGGGACATACTATAAAACCTGGGAAGCTCGCTCCATGGAGGAAGACGAAGTCCAGGTCCCTCATGGTATTGCTATAGATGACAACGGAAATATTAACGTGGTTGACAGATTTGCAAGCAGCATAAAAATATTTGAACCTGACGGCGATTTCATCACGAAATGGGGAGAGTCCGGATCTGGTGATGGCGAGTTAAGTAATTCCGCCGGAATAGCTATTAACTCAGCGGGTGAGATCTATGTAACAGATTCCTATGGAAAACATGTTGTTCAGAAATTCACATCAGATGGGATATATATCTTAAAATGGGGAGGTGAGGGATCTGGTAATGGTCAATTCAACGAACCCCGGGGGATAGCTATAGATGCAAGCGGGGATGTCTATGTGTGTGATACCTATAATCACCGTATTCAGAAATTTGACTCAAATGGTGTCTTTATCACTCAATGGGGAAGTGAGGGATCTGGTAATGGTCAATTCGACGAACCCTATGGGATAGCTGTAGACGCCAGCGGGAATGTCTATGTGGGTGATACCTATAATCCCCGTACTCAGAAATTTGATTCAAACGGTACGTTTATCACCAAATGGGGGACACTTGGTTCGGAAGATGGGGATTTCATTTCTCCTAAAGGGATTGCTATTGATGAAACTGG